>JANXSE010000187.1 GCA_025356695.1 Betaproteobacteria bacterium | reverse complement strand
AAGGCGGTGAGCGGCGCGTAATTCCGCTTGCGCGATCTACCGGTAACGTCATGCCCGCGCAGGCAGGCATCCGGTGTTTTTGCGTCAGTTGAAATCCGGATTCCCGGGCTCCTGCTTTCGCGGGAGCGCTGTTTTCCTCCTGGTTACCCAATGAAGGAAGTGAGAGTCAGTTGAAACCCATTCGCACTGCGTTGTTCGCACCCGGCATCAAAGACAAAGTCATGGCCAAGGCACTGGAAAGCGGTGCCGATGCCGTCATCCTCGACCTTGAGGATTCGGTGCCGCTGGCAAGCAAGGCAGAGGCGCGCGTGCTGGTGGCGAAAGTGATAGACGGTGTAGCCGCCGTGGCGAAAAGCGGCGGTCCGGCGATTTACGTGCGCGTCAACGGCGCGCAAACCGGTCTGCTCGCCGACGATCTGCTGGCGGTGGTGCGACCCGGGTTGAACGCGATCCTGCTGCCGAAAGTGGAAAGCGTCGACGAGGTGGAGAGCACTGCGGCGGCAATGGACCGCAGTGAAACGATGCACGGCATGAAGCCGGGCAGTGCGGAAATCATTCTGCAGATCGAAAGTGCGCTCGGTGTGCATCGTTGCTACGACCTGATCAAGGCCTCAAAGCGCGTCGGCGGTACCTGCATCGGCGTCGCGCGCGACGGCGATCTGCAAACCGATCTCGGCTGCAGCTGGTCGATCGAAGGCACTGAATTGCTCTACGCGCGTTCGAAAGTGCTGCTCGAAACGCGCGCGGCCGGTGCAGATATCTGCCCGCTCGACGGCGTGTTCAGCGATCTCGCCGACGAGGCTGGGTTGATGCAGGATTCGCGTTTGTCGGCACGCCTCGGTTACATCGGCCGCACCGTCATTCATCCGAAACAGATCGCTGCGGTCAAGCAGGCTTATGCGATTCCGGCATCGGAAGTAACGTACTACAGCAAGGTCGTCGCCGAATTCGAAGCGGCGCTGAAGACCGGCGCCGCCGCAATCGTGGTCGAAGGCAAGCTCGTCGATTACGCCATGTATCAGCGCGCCAAACGCGTGCTTGCTGTCGCGGCATTGGATAAATAGGAAGCATGATGGATTTTTCGTTTACCCCCGATCAGGAAACGCTGCGCGGCCACCTCAAGGATCTGCTCGACGAGGTTTGCACGCCGGAATACGCGGCACGCTGCGACGATGAGGCGACACCGCCGCGCGAGGCCTACAACGCGCTGGCCAAACAGGGCTGGTTCGGTCTCATTATTCCGCAGGAATACGGCGGCACCGGCGGCAGCGCGATCGATCTCGCCATTCTGCTCGAAGAAGCGGGCAAGCATTTCGAGGAACTGGCGATGTGGCTGTTCCGCACGCTGACCTACGGCGGTTATGCGGTGATGCTGCACGGCACGAAGGCGCAGAAGGATTTCTTCCTGCCGAAAGTGCTGAAGGGCGAGTTGTCGCTGTGCTTCGGCCTCACCGAGCCGAATTCGGGTTCCGACGCCTCGGCATTGACCACGCGTGCGGAAAAAAGCGGCGACGATTACATCATCAACGGCGGCAAGCTCTACACCTCGGGCATGGACATCAGCGATTACTGCCTGCTGGTGACGCGCACCACCAAAAGCGAAAAGCAGCAAACCGGCATCACGAACTTTCTCGTTGATACCAAACTGCCGGGCATCGACGTGCACAAGATCAAAACGCTCGGCCAGCGCGCCATCGGCACCACGCAGGTGTTCTATACCGACGTCAAGGTGCCCGCCAGCGCCATGCTGGGCGCGCTCGACAAGGGCTGGGACGCAGTCGATTCCTATCTCTGGTACGAACGCCTCTGTTTGTCGGCCGCACGCACGGGTGCCGCCACTGCCGCCTTCGAATACGCGCTCGAACACGCGAAGACGCGCAAGCAGTTCGGCCGTCCGATCGGCAAGTTCCAGGCTGTTTCGCACAAACTCGCCGACATGAAAATCATGCTCGATATTTCGCGCACCATGGTCTATCGTTTTGCCTGGCTGATTTCGCAGGGCAAGGCCACGCGCAGCGATGCGGCGGTATTGAAGCTCTATACCGCCGAGACTTACAAAGCGGTGTCCGACATGGGCTTGCAGATTCTCGGCGGCATGGGCTACTGCATGGAATATCCGATGCAGCGCTTCTTCCGCGATTCGCGCCTCGCCGTGCTCGGCGGCGGCACTTCGGAAATCCAGCGCAACATCATTGCGCGCGGTCTCGGACTCTAAGGGCAGAGGCAGGGCATGGCCAATCCGCTCGACGGCGTACGCATTCTCGAACTCGGCCAGATCATTGCTGGCACCTACGGCTGTCAGGTGTTGTCCGATCTCGGTGCCGAGGTCATCAAGATCGAAGCACCCGAAGGCGACCTCGGCCGTATTCCCTCGGTGGCGCCTTACAAGGGCGTCAGCGGTTTGTTTCTGACCTACAACCGCAACAAGCAGAGTGTGGTCATCAACTTGAAGAGCGAAGCGGGGCGCAAGGTTTTCTACGACCTCGTCAAGGTCTCGGACGTGGTGCTCGACAACTTTCGGCCCGGCGTGCTCGAACGCCTGCAGATCGATTTCCCGACGCTGAAGAAAATCAATCCGCGCATCGTGCAGTGTTCCGTTACCGGCTTCGGCATGGAGGGCGCGTACAAGAATTATCCGGCGCTCGATCTGATCATTCAGGCCATCAGCGGCCACATGGGCATCACCGGCGAACCCGGCCGTCCGCCGGTGCGGGTCGGCATACCGCTCGCCGACATGAGCGGCGGCATTTTTTCCTGCAAGGCGGTACTGGCTGCGCTGTTCGCACGCGAGCGCACCGGTGAAGCACAGCGCGTCGAGCTGTCGATGTTCGATTGCATGCTCAATCTGCTGGCTTATATCGGAACCATGTATCTGACCAACGGCGAGTTGCCGCTGCCGCCGGGTTCGGCGCACGAATACACGGTGCCGTGGCAGGCGTTTCAGACGAAAGACGGTTACCTCGTCATCGCCACACGCCAGGAAGTCTTCTGGAAGAAACTTTGCGCGGTGCTCGGCGACGCATCGATTGCCAGCGATGCGCGCTTCGCCACCAACGAAGGCCGCGTCGAACACCGCAGCACGCTGGTGCCGCTGCTCGAAAACATTTTCTGCAAGCGCTCCACCGCCGATTGGATGAAAGACCTGCGCGCGCTCGATGTGCCGGCCGCGCCCGTCAACAATCTCGACGGCGCCTTCGCCGAACCGCCGGTAGCCGAACGTGAAATGATCGTCGAATACGACCACCCCGACGTCGGTCGCGTGCGCCTGCCCGGCAACCCGATCAAGTTCGAAGGCGCCGGGAAAACGATTTCGAAGCCGGCGCCACGGCTCGGCGAACACACCGATCTCGTGCTGAAGAGCCTGCTCAACATGGCGGAATCGGAGCTGAAGACGCTGCGCGAGCAGGGGGCGATCAAATAGATGATATAAATAATTGATTGTTGTCGATGATGCGCCCTCATCCCCACCCTTCTCCCCGAGGGAGAAGGGC
The DNA here is from genome assembly GCA_025356695.1 of Betaproteobacteria bacterium. The sequence continues at coordinate 60 of JANXSE010000187.1, read as the reverse complement.
TAACGCGCCGGCGCAAATTCAAAGTGCTGATTTTCTTCCCTCTCCCACGGGGAGAGGGAC
>JANXSE010000151.1 GCA_025356695.1 Betaproteobacteria bacterium | reverse complement strand
TCCGCCCACACGCGGCCGCCATGCAGACGCACGATCGAGCGGCAGATGGCAAGACCGAGACCGACGCCGCCGACGGTGCCTTCGCTGCTGCCGCGTGCGAATTTTTCGAACACCCGTTCCAGTTCGTGGTCGTCTATGCCGGGTCCGAAATCCTCGACCGAGATGACGAGTTCGTCATTTTGACGCCTTGCACGCACCTGCACGACGGTGCCTGCCGCGGTGTGCCGCGCGGCATTCTCAACGAGGTTTGCCAGCGCCTGATCGATCAACGTTGCATCTGCGCGTACCAGCGGGAGGTCCGCCGGGATTTCCACCACCAGACGGTGGCTGGCGAGTTTTTCCTTGAGCCGTGCCAGGACCGATCCGGCAATTTCAGAAACCGCCACCCAATCGCGTTCGAGCTTGATCGCGCCGGTTTCCAGTCGCGTCATCTGCAAAACCTTGGCGACCTGTTCAGACATATCGCGCGCCTGGCCGTAGATGCTTTGCGCCAGCGCGGCGCGTTCCGCCGCTGACAGGCGATCGCCGCCTTCTGCAAGGCTCGACGACGCGCCGGTCATCACCGCCAGCGGCGTGCGCAGATCGTGCGAAATCGAGGCGAGCAGCGTACTGCGAATGCGTTCGGTTTCGGCTTCGATCGCCAACCTGGCCTGCGCGTCGTTCTGACGGCGCCGGCTTTCCATTAAGCCTGAGATCACCAGCGCCACCGACAGCATGATGGCGAAGGTCAGCAGGTACTGCACGTCGTCGACCGTAAAAGTCCCGCGCGGCGGCACGAACACAAAGTCAAAAGCGGCGACGCACAAGACGGAACTGGCGATGGCGGCGCCGCGGTTGAAGAGCAGGGCAATCATGACCACGGCAAGCAGATAGACCATCGCGATGTTGACAATATCGAAGCGCGTCTGCATGGCGAGGCCCGCCAGCGTGCATAACGCGGTGGCGACGGCGGCGCAGGCATAACCGGCCCAAGGGTGTTTGTTCATGCCGCTACTCTAGCGCAATGCGGGTGTAAAAATCGCGTAAAGATTTGCCGCCGGGCCTGTGCAGGCAGGTTGGTCTGCATTAGGCTGCGTTCCTTATGAATACCACCACTGTAAATGCAATGAACGCCTCCTCCAATACACAGGTGCCGCAGCAAGCGACGGCGGCAATGGCGCTGCTGGCGCTGGGTGTGGTCTACGGCGACATTGGCACCAGTCCGCTCTACGCGGTGAAGGAGACCTTTAATCCGGAACATGGCATCGCGCTCACCACGGCCAACATCCTTGGCGGCGTGTCGGCGATCTTCTGGGCGCTGATGATAGTCGTTACGCTTAAATACGTGATGCTCGTGCTGCGCGCCAACAATCGCGGCGAGGGCGGTATCATGGCGCTGCTGGCGCTGGCCACCGCTGCCATCGGCGAGCGGCCACGGCTGGCATCCCTGCTGATGGGCATCGGCGTTTTCGGTGCGGCGCTCTTTTACGGCGATGCGGTGCTGACGCCGGCAATCTCGGTGCTGTCGGCGGTCGAGGGCCTCGAAATCGGCACCGCCGCCTTCAAGCCCTATGTCGTGCCGATCTCGACGGGCATCCTGATCGCCCTGTTCCTGATCCAGAAGCACGGCACCGGCGTTGTCGGTCTGCTGTTCGGGCCCGTCTGCGTGCTGTGGTTCGCCGCGATTGGTGCCTGCGGTGTGTGGAATATTGCGAACAATCCGCAGGTGCTTGCCGCGCTGAACCCGCTGTACGCTTTCCACTTTGTGACAGCGCACGGTGCCGCCTCGTTCATCGTGCTCGGGTCGGTACTGCTGGCGATGACCGGTGCCGAAGCGCTCTATGCCGACATGGGGCACTTCGGCGCGCGCGCCATCCGCGTGGCGTGGTTCGGTCTGGTGGCCCCGGCGCTGGTGTTGAATTACTTCGGCCAGGGCGCGTTGTTGATCGCCAATCCGCAGGCGCTGGAAAACCCCTTCTACCTCGCCTTTCCTTCGTGGGCGCTTTATCCAATAGTGGCGCTGGCGACGGCAGCGACGGTGATTGCCTCGCAGGCCACCATCTCCGGCGCGTATTCAATGACGCAACAGGCGATCCAGCTCGGTTATCTGCCGCGCATGTCGATATTGCATACCTCGTCGCACACCATCGGACAGATTTACGTGCCGGCGGTGAATACCATCCTGCTCTTTGCGGTGGCGATTGCCGTGATCGGTTTCGGTTCTTCGACGCGGCTGGCCTCGGCCTATGGCGTGGCGGTGATGGGTACCATGCTGGTGACGACATTTCTTACCTTTTTTGTAATCCGTTATCGCTGGGGTTATCCGCTCTGGCTGTGTCTTGCGGCGACGGGATTCTTCATGATCGTCGACGCCACGTTTTTTGCCGCTGCCATGCACAAGGTGTTTGACGGCGGCTGGTTCCCGCTGCTGCTGGGCGCGCTGATTTTTAGCGTGATGGTGACATGGCGGCGCGGCCGTCTGCGTTTGCTGGAACTGCTGCGCGCGTCGTCGATTCCCCTCGCGCCGTTTCTCGATTCATTGTTTGTAGAGCCGCCGCAGCGCGTGGCCGGAACAGCGGTGTTCCTGACCTCAACGCCGGAGGCGACGCCGCATGCGCTGTTGCACAGTCTCAAGCATTACAAGGTGCTGCACGAGAGGAATGTATTTCTGACGGTCGAGTTCCGCGATGTGCCGTGGGTGCCTGCGGAACAACGCGTCGCCTGCGAAGACATGGGCAGGGCATGCTGGCGCGTGACTTTGCGCTATGGTTTCATGGACCGCCCGGATGTCGGCGCCGCACTTGAATTATGCGGGCCTTATGGCCTGCAGATCGAGCCGCTGGAAATGTCGTACTTCATGTCGCGCGAGAAAATCGTGCCGTCGGCGGCGGCGAAGGGCTGGCTGCCGCGCCTACGCGACCGCGTGTTCTCGGCAATGGCGCGCAACGCCGGCAGCGTCACCGACTACTTCAATATTCCGGGCAACCAGGTGGTGGAACTCGGCACGCGCGTCGAGCTCTAGGCGGTTGCGGCCACCGGGAATCTGCCCTGACGATAAGGCAGGTTCAATGCACCACTCTGGAATCTGGTGCTCGCGTTTGGTGCGCGGAGGTGCTGTGAACTGTTGTTTAGCCATCCGCCCGGCCGTCGCAGATCTGCCGGCCGTTTCTTTATCGTCAATGATTTCTATGGGGAAAGCACGCAGCTTGCGTGCGTGCCACCCTTGGCAATCGGTTGTCTGGCACGGTGTCTGCTCAATCTCAGAGTTTTCCTGCATAGAATTGCATTCATTTATTTTTGTTTGAGCTATCTCAAGAATTAATCCGGGAGGCCGATAAGTTGATGCCGAATTCGTTTTTCGGAAATGCGGGAAACCTCGAAAAATTTTGTGGGCCGACTGATGTCAAATCCATTCACGCGAACGCTGGCACGACTGAGCGTCGGCAAGAAGCTGCTGCTGATCTACCTGCTCGATCTGACGGCGGTTATTTTCATCAGCAGCATCCTGATTAACGAAAAGTACATTGCAATCAATTTTGCGCGCGACGAGTTGCGCGGCAATGCGTACATCGGCGCGGTGCGCGACGCCCTGATCGATGCCGCACTGGTCGGCGCCCATAGCGGCGTGCAGGAACGGGCCGCACTGCCGGCACGCGCGGCGGAACTGTCCGGGGCCGAACGCAATCTCGGTGCGGAGATGTCCAGCACTGAAAGCAACACTGCCCTGGTCACGGCGATCGGCAGGCTGGCGAAATCCCGCACTGGCGATGATCGCGCGGTCAACGAAGCGCTGGTGCGCGGCCGCGAACTGGTCACCCGTGTCGGCAACCAGTCGAAGCTGATTCTGGACCCCGACCTCGACAGCTATTACACGATGTCACTGTCGGTATTGCGTTATCCCGAGCTGGTGGAACTGCTGCAGGGGATCGCTGCGTTGTTGCACCGGCCGGGCGCGGATGCGCGAACGCAGTATCTGATCCTTGAAGGGCGTCTTGACGCAACGGCGAAGGGCATCGAATCCGACCTTGGTGAAGCGCTGGCGGCGGGTGGGCCGCGGGTCAAGGCAGCGTTACAGCAGGAGCACGACAAGCTAACTGCTGGGATCGAAGCGTTCCGGATCGCGGCACGCCGCGTCATCGAGCGTGGACGTGGCGATGCTGCGCTCGCCGAGGTCGGCAGCGCGCAGCGCGACCTGCTGCTGCAGTTGCGCCAAACCTGGAAAACCTCCGGCAAAGAACTCGACCGTCTGCTTGAGCAGCGGGTCGATGGCCTGTTCTCGCGCATGTGGCTTCACCTTGGTACCGCCGCCTTCCTGCTGGTGGCATTGTTATCGATGGTGTTTTACGTGGCGCGGCAGATTGCCCTGCCATTGCGCAATCTGTCGAAGGTAACTGACAAGGTCCGCCTGACCGGGGACTACACGGTGCGCGGTCACTGGCAGAGCGAAGACGAAATCGGGCGCCTGGTGCTGGGTTTTAACGACATGCTCGCCCAGCTCGATCGCGATCGCGAAGTGCAGCAGGAACTTGCTGCGAATGCGCGCGCCGCCGAGGCGCAGCAGGCGCTGGTTGAGGCGACGCCGATTCCGATGGTGGTCACCGCAGTGCCGGGCCACGAAGTCTTGCATGCCAACGAGCCGGCGCAACGCTGGCTGGCCGGCAGCAAAAGCGACCCGTGGGCCGCCGGCCTCGAGCCCAACGTGCGCGCGCGGTTTTTTGCGGAACTCGCCAATCACGATGCGGTTGACGAGTTCGAGGTGCGTTGGCGTGCCGGCGTCGAACCGGCGTGGGCGGTGCTGTCGGCGCGGCGTTTGAAGTTTCAGGGGCAGGACGCGGTGCTCACAGCCTTCTCGCCGATCAACCACCTGAAGCTGATGGAGCATCGTCTCGAGCTGTGGGCCACAGGTCTTCGAGGCCTCCTCTGAAGGCATCATGATTGTTGACGCGGAGGAGCGGATACTGACCGTGAACCGCGCCTTCGTGCGCGCGATCGGTTATGACTTCCACGATGTGGTTGGCGACCGCGCCGAGTTTTTGACGCCTGAAGGCGGCGACGCGCACTATTTTCACGGACTGCTTGATGTAGCGCGCAAGCGCGGGGCGTGGCAGGGCGAAACCAAATTGCGGCGGCGTAACGGCGAGGAATTCCCGGCGTGGCTGATGATCAGCGCGGTGCGTGAAAACGAAGAAGCCGTGTCCTATTACATCTGCACGGCGATCGACGTTTCCGAGCGCAAGAAGAGCGAGGAGCGCATCCAGTTTCTGGCGCACCACGACGTGCTGACCGAGTTGCCCAACCGTTCATTGTGCATCGAACGGCTGCGCCACGCCTTGCAGCAGGTGCCGCGCTCGAAACTGAAGGTGGCCGTGCTGTTTATCGATCTGGACCGCTTCAAGAACATCAACGATACGCTGGGGCATCACATCGGCGACGGTTTGCTGCGTTCGGTCGCAGCGCGCCTGATTGAAGCGGTGCGCGCGGCGGACACGGTGAGCCGCCTTGGCGGCGACGAATTCGTGGTTGTGCTGAACGGTGTGGCCGACAGCGATGAAGTCAAGCATATCGTCGAGCGCCGGTTGATTCCAATGATCCGCAATTCGCACTCCGTCAACGGCGCCGAAATCCACGTCTCGTGCAGTGTCGGCATTGCCATGCATCCGGATGACGGGGCTGACGCCGACGAGTTGATGCGCCACGCCGACGCGGCGATGTACCAGGCCAAATCGCAGGGCCGCAACAGCGCGCAGTTTTTCAGCGCGGAAATGACGGCGCGCGCGGAGCGCCGGATGCTGGTCGAAACCAATTTGCGCAGCGCGATCGAACGCGACGAACTGTGTCTCAATTACCAGCCGCGCGTCGATGCCCGTAGTGGCGCACTGGTTGGCGTCGAGGCGCTGCTGCGCTGGAACAGCCCCGAACTGGGCGCGGTGAGTCCGGCGCAATTCATACCGATTGCCGAGGAGTCGGGCCTGATCGTGCCGATCGGCGCGTGGGTGATCGAACAGGCCTGTGTGCAACTGGCGCGCTGGCGCGACGGCAGCCTGTCTGATATCGGGGTGTCGATTAATCTTTCGCCGCTGCAATTGCGCGACCGCGGCCTGCTGGACACCTTAAAGGCAAGCCTGCACCGGCATGGCGTGCGCAAAGGCACGCTGGAAATTGAAATCACGGAGTCGGCCCTGATGGAAAGTGTCGAGGCCAATATGCAGGTTCTGCAGGCGATCCGTGAACACGGCATCGGCCTCGCCATTGACGATTTCGGCACGGGCTACTCAAGCCTCAACTACCTGAATCGTTTTCCGCTCGACAAACTCAAGATCGACCGCTCGTTTGTGCATGACATGCTCGACGATCCAACCGACCTCGCAATCACACGGGCGATCATCGGACTAGGGCATACGCTGGGCCTGCGTGTGGTTGCTGAAGGCGTCGAAACGCGGCAGGAGGTTGATATTCTGTTTGACGAGGGCTGCGACGAGTTCCAGGGATTTTTCTATGCCCAGCCGATGCCAGCGCCGGAATTCGAAGCGTGGGCCGCGTCGCGGGGGACGGCAGTCGGTGCCCAGGCAGAGGTGACACCCGGCGCAGTGGTCCGGGATATCAGGCGCGCCTAGAGCGCCGGGTTGGCCTGCCGTCTGAGCGGCAGGCTGCTACACCATCAGGACTTGCCGAGATAATCCATCTTGCCGACTTCGACGCCGTTGTGGCGCAGGATGTCGTAGGCGGTGGTGACATGGAAGTAGAAGTTCGGATAGACCCAGTTCAGCAGGTATTGCTGGCCGCGAAATTCCATCGTCGCGTGTTTCATCTTCAGCACGATCTCTTTGTCTTCGCTGCCGTCGATCTGCGCGACCTTGTAGCCCTTGATGAAGGCGATGGTTTTATTAACCCGGGCGACCAGTTCGGTCAGTGTTGTTTCCGTGTCTTCGTAACGCGGCGGTTCTTCGCCGGCGAGGCGCGCCACGCCGCCCTTGGCCATGTCGGCAGCGATCTGCACCTGCTTGGACATCGTGAACATATCCGGGAAGAGCCGCGCGTTGAAGAACACGGACTGGTCGATTTTTTTCGCCTCGGCGTGGGCGGCGCTTTTTTCCAGAATGACGGCGAGGTTGCCCAGCATGCGTTCGAATACGGGCACGGAGGCCTGATACATTGAGATGGTCATGGTCGTTCCTTCGGTTACGGGGTTAATACGATACGAGATGCGCACAGGTTGCGAGCTGCGCAGTCTATCACCGCCCTGTGACGGGCGTATGGCGCGCACGGCAGCAACGGCACGGCATGCCGCATAATGCGGTTTTTAGGATCTCTTATCGACATGAGCATGCAGGCCAGCCGCATTGCACAGCGCCTCGCCGGCGTCGCCCCGTTTCACGTCATGGAACTGCTGGCGCGCGCGCGCGAACTCGAGGCGCAGGGCCGCAACATCGTGCACATGGAAATCGGCGAACCCGATTTCCCGACGGCCAAACCGATCTGCGACGCAGGCATCCGCGTCATCGAAACCGGTAATCTTTTTTATACGCCCGCACTCGGCCTGCCCGCGCTGCGCGAGGCGATCGCGCGGTTTTATCAAACGCGTTACGGCGTCACGGTGTCGCCGTCGCGCATTATCGTCACCTCGGGCGCCTCCGGGGCGCTGCTGCTGGCGATCGCGGTGTTGATCGACAATGGCGACGAAGTGCTGATGGCCGACCCCGGTTATCCGTGCAACCGTAACTTTGTGCGCATGATGGGCGGTGTGGCCGATGAAATTGCCGTCGGCGCCGACACCGCCTATCAATTGACGCCGGAACTGGTGGCGGCGCGCTGGACGGCGAAAACGCGCGCGGTGATGGTGGCGTCACCCTCGAACCCGACCGGCACGCTGATGGCGGATGCGGCGTTGCAGAAAATTGCCGCGATTGCCGCCGAACGCGGCGGCGCCATGATCGTCGACGAGATTTATCACGGCCTCGTTTACGAGCATGCCTGCACCACCGCGCTGAAATTCAGCGACGAGGTGTTCGTCATCAACAGCTTCTCGAAATATTTCAACATGACCGGCTGGCGGCTCGGCTGGATGGTGGTGCCGGAGCTGTACGTGCGCGAATTCGAAAAACTCTCGCAGAATATTTATCTCTCTGCACCCACGCCGTCGCAACACGCTGCGCTCGCCGCCTTCGAACCCGAAACCATTGCGATCCTCGAAGCGCGCCGCGCCGAGTTCAAACTGCGGCGCGATTTTCTGCTGCCGGCATTGCGCGCTATCGGTTTCAAAATTCCGGTAGTGCCGCAGGGTGCGTTTTACATTTACGCCGATTGCAGTGCTTTGTGTGCCGACAGTTTTGCTTTTGCACGCGATCTGCTGGAGCAGGCTGGTGTGGCGATTACGCCGGGTGCCGACTTCGGCGCCAACGCCGCTGAACGCCATGTGCGCTTTGCGTATACGAGTGCGGTGCCGGTGCTGGCCGAAGGCGTCAAACGCATCGCGGGGTTCGTGCGCGCGCGGTGACGGTATTTCACCACGCGGCGGCACGCACCAGCAGCGAGAGGCCGCTGGCGACCAGCAAGACCGCCATGCACTGGATCAAACGCTGCTTCGACAGATTGAGATGCAGGTGATGGCCCAGCCAGACGCCGGCCAGCATGGCGGGCGCGGCGGCGATGGCATACCAGAGCACGTTGTCCTGCGCGTAGAGGCCATACGCCAGATACAGGCCGATGCGTGTGAACGCGGTGAGTGTCAGCAGCACGGTGATGGTCGAGCGGATTTCACGCGGGTCGTGGCCGCGTGCGGCCAGATAGGTCACATACACCGGCCCGCCAGTGCCGAACAGTGCCGATAACACGCCGCCGGCGATGCCGCAGGGCAGGGCCGACCATTGCGGCAGGCGAAAGGCGATGCGCCGTTCCTTGAACGAATACAGGCCGTAGACGAGGATGGCGCTGCCGAGCGTGCCCAGCGTGATGGCCGGCGGCAGATTCACTAGCAGCGTGGTGCCGGCAACGATGCCAAGGCCGAGGCTGGGCAGCAGCCACAGCAGCTCGTGTTTGAGCAGATGGCCGCGCGACTGGAAGCCGACGCGCATGGCAGCGAAAAAATCGAGTGTCGCCAGCATCGGCAGCACATAAGTGAGCGGAAACAGATGGCCGAGCAGCGGCACTGTCACCAGATTCGAACCGAAGCCCGACAGCGCGAACAGCACATAGGCGACGAAGGCGATCGCAAAGATGAGCAGCAGGGTGTGCAGTTCGAAAGGCATGGTGTCGGCGCAGTATACCGAAGCCGCCTGCTCTATAATCGACGCACCGCAAACGCTGCCGTAGCGCGCAGGATGAAAGTGCCATGACGCAGGTGATCTTGATACGCCACGGTGAGACCGAGTGGAACAAACAGCGCCGCATGCAGGGCCATCTCGACAGTCCGTTGTCGGAGACCGGCCTGCGGCAGGCGCAACTGCTCGGCAAACGTCTGGCGCAAATGAAATTCGACGTGCTCTACAGCAGCGACTCGGGGCGCGCGCACCACACCGCGCGCTGCGTCGCTGAGGCCACCGGCCACCCGATTGTCGTCGAGCCGCGCCTGCGCGAGCGCAACTTCGGCGTCTTCGAGGGACTGACGCGTGATGAAATGATTGCGCGTTACCCCGACGATTACGCGCGCTTCAAAAGCCGCGACCAGCAATTCGCCATGCCGCGTGGCGAGAGCGGCGTCGCGTTCCGCGCCCGCGCCACTGCGTGCATGGACGAGATCATCACGCGCCACCCGCAGCAACAGCTGGTGGTCGTCACCCATGGTCTGGTGCTCGATGTGTTCTACCGCATCGCCATGGGTATCGCACCAGACGAACCGCGCATCCACGAACTGGTCAATGCCGGCATCAATCGCCTGCGTCACGACGGCACAACCTGGCACATCGAGACCTGGGGCGACGGCAGCCATCTCGAAGAGGGCATGCGGACCGTCACGTGAGCGACACGCGCCCAGTCACCATACTTGTGCACGGCGTGTGGATGCACGGCGTGACGCTGGAACTGCAACGTTACTTTCTCGAGCAGCAGGGTTTTGACGCGCGCTGCTATTCGTATTCGACGGTGGCGCCGACGCTCACCGAAAACGCCAACGAACTCGCCGCCTATGCGCGCGCGCAGGCCGCGGAGACGATCCACTGGGTCGGCCACAGCCTCGGTGGTCTCGTCATCCTGCGCATGCTCGAAATTGCAACAGACCTGCCGCCGGGCCGCATCGTTTTACTCGGCACGCCGTCGCGCGGCAGTTATGCGGCGCGCGAAATGTCGCGCCATCAGCTGGGTGAAATGGCGATCGGCCGCAGCCTCGCCGAGTGGTTCGCCCGCGAGCACCCGGGGGATTTTTCCCATCGCGAAATCGGTGTCATCGCCGGCAGCAACTCCTTCGGGCTCGGCATGTTCGTCGCACCCGATCTGCCCGAGCCCAACGACGGCGCGGTGGCGGTGGATGAAACGCGGCTGGCCTGCGCGCGCGACCACATCGTGCTGCCGGTGAGCCATTCAGGCATGTTGATTTCGCGCAGTGTTGCCGAGCAGACGGCGGCGTTTTTGCAGAATGGTTATTTCACGCATGCGCCTGCGGCGGCGTAATCGCATGCTGACGCGCGCGCCATGGCGCGCCTTGTCCGCGGCGCTGCTGTTGTTGCTGTCGGGCTGCGCCGAGTTCGGTTATTACCTGCAGTCGATCGACGGCCAAATGCAGCTGAACGCGGCGCGGCGGCCGGTGGCCGAGGTGATCGCCGATCCCGCCACCCCCGAACCCCTGAAGCGCAGGCTTGAGCGTGCCGCCGCCATCCGCGAATTTGCCAGCGCTGAATTGAAACTGCCCGACAACGGCAGCTACCGCCGCTATGCCGACGTCAAACGCCCATTCGTCGTGTGGAACGTGTTTGCGACTGCGGAGTTTTCGCTCGAGCCGCGCCGCTGGTGTTTTCCGTTCGCTGGTTGCGTCGGCTACCGTGGTTATTTCACGCGCGAAGCGGCCGAGGCGTTTGCCGCGGGGCTGCGCGCCGAAGGCCTCGATGTGCACGTCGGCGGCGTGCCGGCGTATTCGACGTTGGGCTGGTTCGACGATCCTCTGCTCAATACGTTCATCAACTATCCCGATTACGAACTGGCACGGCTGATCTTCCACGAACTCGCGCACCAGGTGGTTTACGTCAAGGGCGACAGCGAATTCAACGAATCGTTTGCGCTGGCGGTCGAGACCGCCGGCAGGGAGCGCTGGCTTGCGAGATACGGCGACGAACCGCTGCGCGCCGCTGCTGCGCAGGCGGGGCAACGCCGGGCGCAAGTGCGCGCGCTGATGCAGCACGCGCGCGAACGCCTTGAGGCACTCTACAAACAGCGCGTGGCGCCGGCATTGATGCGCGAACGCAAGGCGGAGCTGTTCGCACAGACCAAGCGCGAATATGGCGTGCTGAAGGAAGAGTGGGGCGGCTATGCCGGTTACGACCTGCTGTTCGATAACCTCAACAATGCGCACCTGGCATCGTTTTCGATTTATCACACCTGGCTGCCGGCGCTGCAGCACGTGTTTGCGCGCAGCGCGGGCGACTTCACGGCGTTTTATCTCGAAGTGAAGCGGCTCGCTGCATTGCCCAAAGCAGAACGGGAAGCGGTGCTGGCCGCGCCCTGAGCGCTGCCGAAACACAATGTCGCCGGCGAGGCGACGGCTGCTGACACGGTGGGGCGGTTATACCTGCGCGAGTCCGGAGCGCGGTACAACCCTGCCCATAGCCTAATAGCCGGCGCGCCGCCGCGCCGCCGAGCGATCTTTTGTGTTCGTTGGAGTTGCTTAGCGCAGGGCCTGCAGCGACCGCACATAGGGCGGCACGCTGCCTGCGGCTGGTTTGGGTGCATCAAATGTCTGTGCCGCCAGCGTGTCGTGTTTGGCCACCAGCGCGACCATGCGGTTCACCGCCGGAATCAGGCCGGGCAGCGAATCGTGTTTTTCAACGAGGCGTGCGCTGACCAGATCGCCGCGTTCGACGATTGCCGTATCGGGCATGCGCACCATCTCAGAGGTGCGGCCATCGGCCAGCGGCGCGGCGAAGCGTACTTCGGTCCATTGCTGCTTGCCGGCTTTGTTGCGAACGAGGCCCGCTTCGATGAATAGATTGTTGGCGTCACGCACATAAATATTGACGACCTTGCCGGTGATCGCACCGGCATCGGCGTTTTCTGCGAGGCCCGGTGCGGCAGCCAGTGCAGCCAGCAAAGCAATGATCCATTTAAATGTTTTCATGTTCTCTCCGTCCCGTTGTGGCGGGCCACCGTGCGCGGCACAGTGCCTGGTACCCCGTGTAACGGCGGCGGTGAAACGGAACTTTAGGGACGGGTTGTTATAATTTGCCGCGTAGCAAACCAGCGGAGGCAGGCATGCAACTGACCAGCAGCAGTTTTGGCAACCACGACGCGATTCCGGGCGAGTTCGCATTTTGTATCGTCGACAGTGTGAACCACGTCACAATGTCGAAAAATCGCAATCCGCAGCTGGCGTGGAGCGGCGTGCCGGCCGGCGTCAAATCATTTGCGCTGATCTGCCACGACTACGATGTGCCGAGTGTTGCCGACGACGTCAATCAGGAAGGCAAAACCATTCCGGCGACGCTGCCGCGTGTTGATTTTTATCACTGGGCGCTGGTCGATCTGGCGGCCGATGTGACGTCGATCGCCGCCGGCGAATTTTCAGATGGCATCACGGCGCGCGGCAAGCCGGGGCCCGCAGGCCCGCGCGGCACGCGCCAGGGCATCAACGATTACACCTGGTGGTTCTCGACCGACAAGGACATGGCGGGCAATTACCACGGCTACGACGGTTGCTGTCCGCCGTGGAACGACACGATCCTGCATCACTACGTATTCACGCTCTACGCGCTTGATATCGCGCGCTGCCCGGTCGAAGGCATTTTCAAAGGGCCGGATGTGCTGGCGGCGATCAAGGGGCATGTGCTCGGCGAAGCGGCGCTCACCGGGGTTTACAGTTTGAATCCTGCAATCAAGTATTGAGCGGCGGTGGTAGTCCGGAAAAATTGATTTTCCAGTTTTCCAGATGGCAATTTAATTTTCAAAATGGCGTAGTTAGTGCGCCCCTTCCCCCCTTGTGAGGGAAGGAAGGGATGGGGGGCAGCATGCGTTGTTCCCCTCACCCTAACCCTCCCCCTCAAGGGGGGGGAATTTATTCCATGCATCAAATTTCCCAAGTGGCTTAGTTAGTACGCTCCTTCCCCCCTCGTGGGGGAAGGTAGGGATGGGGGGCAGCATGCGTAGTTATCTAGCGCGGATGATGTTTCTCTTCGTGATTGACCGCCGCCTTTTCGTGTTCTTTTTTCCGCGCGCGTTGCGCCGCATGCTCGGCCTCGCGTTTTTTCTTTTCCTCGGCCTGTTGCTGTTTGCGTTGTTCCTGTGCGGCCTGGCGTTCCTGCTGGCGTTTCTCGGTGGTTTCGCGGCGCTGCTCCTGCCGTTTCTGGTTTTCTTCCGCGCGTGCCGCGGCGGCCCTGCGCGCATCGGCCTTTTCGGCGTCAGCCGCGTCGCGTCTCCCTGCGCCGGATTTCGCCGACTCGCCCGGTGACGCTTTTTCCGCAGGACGCGTTGCCGCTGCAACGGGTCGCTGACGAATTTCCTGCAGGCGTTTCTGCTGTTTCTCTTCGAACACGCGATGGAACTCGCTGCGGTGCGTGGCGGCTTTGCGGTCGATCTCGGCATGTCGCTGGTAGAAGGCCGGCGGACGTGCCAGCAAACGCGGCGCCGATCTGCCGTTGTGATGCACGAACGCATGCTGGCCGGGCTTGACGCTGATTTCACCGCGCGGATGGCGGATGAAGGATTCGCCGTCGTTGACCTTGTCGTAAGTGCCGGGTTCGTGTTCCATCTTTTCGCCGCGCTCCGCCGGCGGATAGTAGGCCGGCTCGTGATCGGTGCCGCGCACGCCGATGGTGGCGGTGGGGGTGTCGATGCGATAGCCGCCGCGGTTGCTGCGGCCGATATAACCGGTGATCGAGCGGAAGGCGCCTTTCAGGAGCGACAGCGTACTGCTGTTGTCGGCCGCATTGCCCTCAACGTTGTAGCGGTAGACATCGATTCTCAACAGCGTGTTGGGTCGCAGCGTCAGGCTGGCGCCGTCGCTCATCGCCAGCAGCGCCCAGGCATCGGCGCCGGATTTCACGGTGTCGCCTTCGTTGAGTTCCATGCCTGTCTGCGCCGCGCGTTCGCCGGCCGCCGAAACGACGCGCACATCGCCTTCAAAAGCATGCAGGTTGCCGATAGCCGCCAGTGCCGGTTGCACGCAGGCCAGCACTGCGAGCAGGCCGAGGCCGAACAGATGACGCAGATTCATTTTTGTGTTCTCCCTGGCGGTTCAACGCCGGCGCGGTCGCGTCGTTGACGCCGCGCGCTTCGCTTGAGTGGTTCAAATGTAACAAGATATGGCGCGGGCAGCGACAGGCATTGCGGTACAATCCGCCGCGCCATGAGCCGACTTCAACCCGCCGAGCAGGAGCGCCGCCTTGCCAACCTGCCGCGCCCGACCTATCCCGAAGAGTTGCCGGTGGTCGGGCGGCGCGCCGAGATCGCGCGCGCGATCGCCGACCATCAGGTCGTCATTGTCTGCGGCGAAACCGGTTCGGGCAAAACCACGCAACTGCCGAAGATCTGTCTCGATCTGAAACGCGGTGTGGCCGGCTTGATCGGCCACACGCAGCCGCGGCGCATCGCCGCGCGCACGGTGGCCACGCGCGTGGCGGCCGAATTCAACACGCCGCTCGGCCAGGCCGTCGGCTACAAGGTGCGTTTCTCCGACAAGGTGACGTGCGACACCTATATCAAGGTGATGACCGACGGTATTCTGCTCGCCGAAACGCAGGGCGACCGTCTGCTCCACGCCTACGACACGCTGATCATCGACGAGGCGCACGAACGCAGCCTCAACATTGACTTCCTGCTCGGTTATTTGAAGCGCGTGCTGCCGCAGCGCCCGGATCTGAAGTTGATCGTGACCTCGGCCACCATCGACGCCGACCGCTTCGCGCAGCATTTCGCCAGCAATGGCAAACCCGCGCCGGTGATCGAGGTGAGCGGCCGGCTTTATCCGGTGGAAGTGCGCTACCACCCACCGAAACTCGATGAAGACGAGGAAGAAGAGCCGGGCCAGGCCATCGTCGATGCAGTGGACGAACTTGCGCGCGAAAAGGCCGGCGGCGACATCCTGATTTTTCTGCCCGGCGAGCGCGAAATCCGCGACACCGCCGAGATCCTGCGTAAACACCATCCGCAGGGCGCGGAAATCCTGCCGCTCTATGCGCGGCTGTCGTTCGAAGAGCAGGAGCGCGTCTTCAAGCCCGCGGGGGGGCGCCGCATCGTGCTTGCCACCAACGTCGCCGAAACCTCGCTGACGGTGCCGGGCATCCGCTACGTGATCGACACCGGCCTGGCGCGTATCAACCGCTACAGTTATCGCAACAAGGTCGAGCAACTGCAGACTGAAAACATTTCGCGCGCCTCGGCCAACCAGCGCGCCGGTCGCTGCGGACGTGTCGCCGCCGGTGTTTGCATACGGCTTTACGCCGAAGACGATTACAAGCTGCGGCCCGAATTCACCGAACCGGAAATCCTGCGTTCGTCGCTGGCCTCGGTGATTCTGCGCATGAAGGCGCTGAAGATCGGCAACGTGGAGGATTTCCCGTTCCTCGAAGCGCCCGGCTCGCGCATGATTGCCGACGGTTATCAATTGCTGTCGGAACTCGGCGCCGTCGATGAACGCAACGAACTAACGCAAATCGGCTGGCGGCTGGCCAAATTCCCGATCGATCCGCGCATTTCTCGCATGATCATTGCCGCGCAGGAACATCAATGCGCGACGGAAATTCTCATCATCGCCTCGGCGCTCGAAATCCAGGATCCGCGCGACCGGCCCTACGAGCGTGCCGGCGCCGCTGATCAGGCGCACGCCAAGTTCAATGACGAGCATTCGGACTTTCTCGCCTTCGTCAAGCTGTGGGACTGGTATGCCGAGGCGCTGAAGCACAAGAAAACGAATCGCAAGCTGATCGATCAGTTGCACGAGAATTTTCTGTCGCCGCGCCGCATGCGTGAATGGCGCGACGTGCACGGCCAGTTGCACATGCAGGTCGCCGAGATGGGTGTTCATTTCAACGAGAAGCCCGCGACCTACGAACAGGTGCATCGCGCGCTGCTCGCCGGCCTGCTCGGCAATATCGGCATGAAAACCGAGGAGGGTGATGTTTACCTCGGCGCGCGCACGATCAAGTTTGCGATCTTCCCCGGCTCGGGCCTGAAGAAGAGCAAGCCGAAATGGGTGGTGGCCGCCGAACTCGCCGAAACCACGCGCCTTTACGCGCGCTGCGTGGCGAAGATCGAACCCGAATGGGTCGAGGGCGTGGCCACCCATCTGGTCAAGCGCCATTACTTCGATTCGCACTGGGAACGCAAACGCGCCATGGTCAACGCGTGGGAGCGCGTCACGCTCTACGGCCTCACACTGGTGTCACGGCGGCGCGTGCATTACGGCTCGATCAATCCGGTGGAGGCGCGCGAGGTGTTTATTCGCGAAGGCCTGGCGACCGGTGAATTCGATACCAAGGCGCCGTTTCTCGCCTACAACCACCGCCTGATTGCCGAGATCCGCGAACTCGAACACAAGGCGCGCCGTCCCGACGTGCTGGTCGACGAAGAGGCGCTGTTCGGTTTTTACGATGCGCTGGTGCCCGCCGGCATCCACAACGGCGCGGCGTTTGAAGTGTGGCGCAAACAAAGCGAAGCCACGCAGCCGAAGCTGCTTTACATGACGCGCGAATACCTGATGCGGCATGCCGCCTCGGATGTGAGCGAAGCGCAGTTTCCGGGCCGCGTCTCGGTGGGTGATGTGTATCTGAATCTGGCCTATCGCTTCGAGCCAACGCATGCGCTCGATGGCGTCACAATTACCGTGCCGCTGGCGCTGCTCAACCAGCTTGATGCCGCGCGCTTCGAATGGCTGGTGCCCGGCATGGTCCGCGAAAAAATCTCAACCTATCTGAAGGGCCTGCCGAAACAACTGCGGCGCCATTTTGTGCCGGTACCGGACAGCGTGACCGAATTTCTCGAAGAGCAGGATTCAGCATCACGGATTAAAGACGCGGAATCGGGTGTTAAGCAAGATATCGATGGCCAGTCTGGAGAAAACGCCTTTCCCCCTCCGAGGGGGAAGGCAGGGGTGGGGGGGCACGGCTTCCAATCGCTGATTGCGGCCCTTACGCGCTACGCCCACCGCAAAATCGGCGCCCCCATCAGCAGTGAGGACTGGGAAAAAGCCGACATCCCGCCGCATCTCAAAATGAACTACCGCATCGTTGATGAAACCGCCCGCGAGCTGGCGATGGGGCGCGATCTGGCCAAACTCAAGGCCGAACTCGGCCAGGCCGCGCAACTCACTTTCAGCAGTGCCGAGCCCGGTGTCGAGCGCGCTGGTATTACCGTGTGGGATTTCGGCGATCTGCCCGAGCAGATTACCTTCACACGCGACGGTCGCAAGCTCACCGGTTATCCGGCGCTGGTGGATGAAACAGAAAACGTCTCGATCCGCCTTTTCGATGTGCGCGCCGCCGCTGACCAATCGACGCGCGCCGGTGTCACGCGCTTGCTGCGCCTTGAACTCAAAGAGCAGATGCGCAATCTCGCCAAGGTGGCGGGGGATCTCACACAGCCGTTGATGCAGGTGCGAAACGCTGTCGGTGCCGAGGACATGAAAGAAGATCTCATCGCCGCCATCACCGATCGCGCCTTTATCGGCGATGACGCACTGCCGCGCAACAAAAAAGAATACGAAGCGCAAAAGGGCAGGGCACGCACGCGCCTGCCCGCAGTGATGCCGGCGGCCTGCCGTATCTTCACCGCCATCGCGCAGGAATATCACCTCGCCTCGCAAAAAGCCGGCGCCGCCAAAGGCCCGCTCAGCCGCGTCGCCGCTGACCTCAAGGCGCAGCTGCCGCGCCTCATCTACAAAGGCTTTTTCAGTGCCACGCCATGGGAACAGTTGCAGCACCTGCCGCGTTACCTCAAAGGCATGCAGTTGCGCATCGATAAATACGGCGCAAACTCCGACCGCGACGATCGTCACGCCGTCGACATCGCAGCGTTGTGGAAGCTCTACGCCGATCGCGAAGAGAAGTTGCGCAAAGCCGGTCTCGGCGACGCCCGCCTCGAAGACTTCCGCTGGCAGATCGAAGAACTGCGTGTTTCGCTCTTTGCGCAGGAACTGAAAACGCCGATGCCGGTATCCGTGAAGCGGCTGAAGAAGATGTGGGATTCGTTGTCGCGGTAACGAAGTTGTTTGCCCATGCTGGCGCGCGGACACGTTACCGGCGAAGCCGGCCGTTTGCGGGTAGCGCGCCTTGCAATCGCTCCCGCCCCGGGTCGCTTCGCGATTGCCGTGTCGCGATTGCTTCCCCCGTAAACGGGGGCAGGGACCTGCTTGAACCGGCGATGGTGAACTGCACCTCGGATTATCCTTCTCCGCTGCAAGCGGGGCGTGCTAATGGTTTTCTCCCTCTCCCCTGGAGGGAGAGGGCCGGGGTGAGGGGGCGCCCTATTCCAGCATGAAAGCGTGACTCCTCCACGAAGCATTGATCTAAATCATCCCCCTCCCACAGCCAGTGTTTACCCTACCTCCATCCCCAAGAAACTCGGAGGAGCCCCCATGAAATACGAAGACCCCGCCTGCGCCTACTGCCCGCCCGACGTGCGCGCCTGCCGCGTCGGTGAGGCCGCCGAACGCGGCCCCGGCTTTTGTCCGACCAAAGTCGACGGCGAACTGCAGGACCATGCGCGTGCCCTCTACGCCGACCCCGAAGTGCAAAAAATCTCGCGCGAAGCGGCGATTGTCGAATCCGAGGGCTATTGCAAATGGACGCGCGTCGAAGAGATCGTGCAATTTGCCAAACGCATGGGCTACAAAAAAATCGGCATTGCCAACTGCATCAGCTTTGTCGATCACGCCTATGTGCTCACCGGCATTCTCGAAAGTCACGGCTTTGAAGTAGTGTCGGTGGCCTGTAAAAACGGCAGCATCCCGAAAGAGGAAATCGGCCTCACCGATCAGCAGAAAGTAAAACCCGGCGGCTTTGAGGCGCTGTGCAACCCCGTGGCGCAGGCCGAAATGCTCAACGAACACGGCTGCGAGTTCAACGTCGTGATGGGTCTCTGCATCGGCCACGACAGCCTGTTCTTCAAATATGCCAAAGGCCTCACCACCGTGCTCGTCGCCAAAGACCGCGTGCTCGGCCACAACCCGATCGCCGCGCTGAACCTCGCCGACAGTTACTACAGCAAACTATGGGGCCCGCTCAAACCGGCGAAGCCGCCGAAGCTGCCACCGGCGGGGCGGCGGGATCGTACGTAGCTACGCATGAAACTCGCTGCATCTCGTAAGGCGGAAAAGCGCAGCGCATTTCGCCGCATGCATGGCGTTGTAAAAACACATCCGGCGGATAACGCTTCGCTCATCCGCCCTACGATCCAATAGTTTCGCTACGCTGGAGCATCTGCGGTCGTTATTAGCACGCCCCCTCTCCCCTTGAGGGAGAGGGCAGGGGTGAGGGGTAAGAAGCACCAGCACATCTTCACTCACGTTACGCACCCCCGCCAATTGACAACCCGCCTCAACCAGACAACACTCCTCGCACTTCGTAACCAGGACCCCATCATGCAACTCAAGACCCTGCTCTGCGCCACCACCTGCGCAATCGCCACATTGACCTCTGCCACAACCCTCGCACAAACCTACCCCAACAAACCCATCCGCATGATCGTGCCGTTCCCGCCGGGCGGCGGCGTTGATTTCATGGCGCGCATCATTGCGCAGAAACTCGGCGAACGCGTCGGCCAGCAGGTCATCGTCGACAACCGCGCCGGTGCCAACGGCATCACCGGGCTGCAAACGATGATGGGCGCGCCCAGCGACGGCTACACCATTGCCAGCGCCTCGGCCGGCCCGCTTGCAGTCAATCCTTCGGTCTACAAAAATTTGCCGTACGATCCGCTGCGCGACTTCAGCATCATCGCGCGCGTTTGCGATTTCCCGCTGCTGCTGTTGGCGCATCCGGCGCTGCCGGTGAAGAACGTGCGCGACCTCATCGCACTGGCGAAATCCAAACCCGGCCAGTTGTCGTACGGTTCCTCCGGCGCCGGCAACTCGGACCACCTCGCCGCGGAGCTGTTCAAATCGCTGGCGAAGGTCGATATCGTGCACATTCCGTACAAAGGCACCGGGCCGATGTCGCTGGCACTGCTCTCCGGCGAAGTGCCGGTCGCCTTCAGCAGCATTCCGCCCACGCTCTCGCAGGTGCGTGCCGGCAAGCTGCGCGCGCTCGCGGTCGGCAGCGGCAAACGCATTCCGATGCTGCCCGAAGTGCCGACGGTGGCAGAAGCCGGCGTGCCCGGTTATGAAGCCTATTCATGGGGCGGCGTCATCGGCCCGGCCAACATGCCGCGCGAAATCATCCAGCGCCTGAACCGCGAGATCGTTGACATACTCAAACAGAAAGACGTCATGGACCGTTACCTCGGCGGCGGCACAGTGGCCACGCCTTCGACGCCGGAAGAATTCACCACGCTCATCCGCGACGAAATCAAGAAATGGGGTGATGTGGTGAGGGCGGCGAAAATTACGGCGGATTGAAAAAATCCCTCTTGCCGCTATTGCGGAGCGAGGGAGTATTGAGTCCGCGCGCCAAAGTGGGGGTGCGGCTGAATCGCGCAGCCCGACTGAGCCAATTCCGCACTACACCTCATCCCTTCTTTACCGCTCGCCTGGCGGCAATACGCCCGCCGCGCGTACGCACCACCTTGTAATTCGACGCCGGTGACTCTGCGCGCAAAGACTTCGGTCCAGCCAGATGCGCTTTTGCCCAGGCGGTCAATTGCTCTTCACTATGCTGCGTCAGCATGCGCGCTTTTTCTTCTGCAGCACTGACCATGAAAGCGGAACGGTTGCCGCCCATCGGCGCCACGGCCTCGTCGATCAATTGCAGCACGCGCTCCGGCACCGTGATGTTGATGCGGATGGTTTTGTCGGAGGGTTCTTTCAGTTCAACCATGAACGGCACGGCACCCTTCATCTCCGCGCGTTTCGAAACCGCGTCTAGCGGCGAGGGCGCCGGCACCGCATCGCCGTCTTTGCGCAGAAACGCGATGTGCGCGGCCAGCGCTTCTTCGGCCATCATGCGCGCTTCTTCAAGTGAACTGCCAGCGCTGATGCAGCCCGGCAGATCGGGAAACTCCACGCCGAAATCCGAGTTTTTTTCTTTACGCAGCAGGGCGATATAGCTGGCCATGATTTTTGCTCCTGTTTCAATCCTGCCTGTTTCAACACACTGTTCACGGTGCCGCGGGGCAGATCTTTTTTCGGATGCAGCACAGTGACCTTGCCCGGCTTCGCCGGGTGTTTGAACGGGTGATGCGAGCCGACGGTATGCGCCAGCACCCAGCCGTCGTCTTTCAGTTGACGGATCAGGTCGGTGCTTTTCATGGTGTGTATTATACACACCGGCATTCGAAAGGGATCAACTTCGCGCTTCCGCCGATTCAAAACGGCCGTTCGTCGTCCCGCATGGTTATGGCATGATGCGGCGCTGGCAGTAAGGATCAGGAAGCAGGGGGAGCGCGTTGCCAACACCGGAAGAACAAGCACGGCTGGAGATCGACCGCCAGTTGGCCGCCTGCGGCTGGCTGGTGCAGGACTACAAGTCGATGAACATCAGCGCCGCTGCCGGTGTGGCCGTGCGCGAGTTTCCGCTGAAGACCGGCTTCGCCGACTACCTGCTCTATGCCAACGGCAAAGCCATCGGCATCGTCGAGGCCAAGCCCGAAGGCCA
>JANXSE010000104.1 GCA_025356695.1 Betaproteobacteria bacterium | reverse complement strand
ACTGCCATGCCGATCGATGGCGATATGATTCTTCTCAAGGAACTGCTCGGCAATCTGCTCGACAACGCCATACGTTACACGCCCGCCGGCGGCCAGGTCACGGTGGCCGTGACAACGCGCGACAAAGCCTGCGTGCTCAGCGTCGAAGACAACGGCCCCGGCATTCCGGCCGCTGAACGCGAACGCGTGTTCGAACGTTTTCACCGCTTGCTTGGCAACGGCGCCGACGGCTGCGGTCTCGGGCTCGCCATCGTGCGCGAAATCGCCTTTGGTCACGGCGCGACCGTGGCACTCGAACCAGCCGCCTCCGGCCACGGCACGCGCATCAGCGTCGAATTTCCGCAGCACGCGCAACAGGCGGCTTAGGCAATTGCGCTGCGCCGATGTTGCCAACAGTCCTATGACACCACGCACACACACCGGGAGCACAACATGAAAAACGCCGTTAAAAGCCTGCCATCCATCTTTGCGGCGACGGCATTCGTCCTGCTGGCGGCTGGTTGCGCCTCCACCACCGACGGCGGCGCCGTGCACGCTGAGCGCAAGCAACTGCTGCTGGTCTCGTCGGCCGAACTCGAACAGGCCGCCGCGCAGGGTTACTCGCAACTGCAGGCCGACGCCTCGAAAAAAGGCACGCTGAATACCGATGCTGCCATGACGCAGCGCGTGCGCGCCATCGCCCGCCGCATCGAACCGCTGACCGGCGTGTTTCGCAAGGATGCACCGGCCTGGAAATGGGAGGTCAACGTCATCAGCAGCGACGAACTCAATGCCTTCTGCATGCCTGGCGGCAAGATCGCGTTTTATTCCGGCCTGATCAAACAGCTCAATCTCAGCGATGACGAAATCGCCATCGTGATGGGACACGAGATTTCGCACGCCCTGCGCGAGCACTCGCGCGAGCAGGTCTCGGAGGCAGTCGCCGCGCAGACTGCGATCGGCGTCGGCGCGGCACTGCTCGGTCTCGGCGAAGGTTCAACCAACGTCGCGGGCACCGCGTACCAGGCGCTGCTCGCCACCCGCTTCAGCCGTACCCACGAAGCCGAGGCCGATCGCATCGGGCTCGAACTGACGGCGCGCGCCGGCTACGATCCGCGCGCCGGCGTAACGCTGTGGCAGAAGATGATCAAAGCCGGCAGCGGCGGACGACCGCCGGCGTTTCTGAGTACCCATCCGGCGGAAACGGAACGGATCGCGCAGATCGAATCGTTGCTGCCGACGGTGTTGCCGCTCTACGACGCCGCGCGCAAACGCTAGTTCACGCCAGCGGCGCCTGCGCCGCTTCTTCCTGCTGCTGCAACGCCCACATTTCGGCATAGGCGCCGGCGTGCTCGAGCAGTTCGCGGTGCGTGCCGCGCTCGACGATGCGCCCGCCGTCCATGACGAGGATCTGGTCGGCGTCCATGATGGTGGACAGACGGTGCGCGATGACCAGCGTCGTGCGCCCCTCGGCAATGCGCGTGAGTTCCGACTGTATGGCCTGCTCGGTGGCTGAATCCAGCGCCGAGGTAGCCTCATCGAAAATCATGATGCGCGGGTTTTTCAGAATCGCGCGCGCGATCGCCACGCGCTGCTTCTCGCCGCCGGAGAGTTTGAGGCCGCGCTCGCCGACGCGTGTTTCATAGCCCTCGGGCAGCGTCTGCACGAATTCATGAATATGCGCCGCCTGCGCCGCCGCGATGACTTCCGCATGCGGCGCGTCGGGACGACCGTACTGGATGTTGTAATAAATCGAGTCATTGAAGAGAACCGTGTCCTGCGGCACGATGCCAATGGCGGCGCGCAGCCCGGTCTGTTTGAGCTCGCGGATATCGATGCCGTTGATCGAGAGACGGCCGGCGCCGACGTCGTAAAAACGATAGAGCAGGCGCGCCAGCGTCGATTTGCCCGAACCGCTGTGGCCGACCACCGCGACCTTGGCGCCCGCCGGAATCTCGAAGGAAACGCCGTGCAGAATCTGCCGCTTCGGGTCGTAGCTGAAATCGACCTGCTCGAAGCGCACCATTGCCGTCGCCCCCTCCAGCGGGCGCGCGTCCGGTCTGTCCTCCACTTCGCGGTTCTGTGTGAGCAGGCTGAACATGCGCTCCATATCGGTCAGCGCCTGCTTGATCTCGCGGTAGACCATGCCGAGAAAATTGAGCGGGATGTAGAGCTGGATCAGAAGACCGTTGATCAGCACGAGGTCACCCAGCGTCAGCGTCTTGTCCACCACGCCCTGCGCGGCGAGGACCATCAGCAGCGTCACCGCAATCGCGATGATGCAGCTCTGGCCGATGTTGAGCAGCCCCAGCGAGGCCTCATTCTTCACCGCGGCCGTTTCGTAACTCTGCAGGTTCTCGTCGTAGCGCCGCGCCTCGAACTCTTCGTTGTTGAAATATTTGACCGTTTCGTAATTGAGCAGACTGTCGATCGCGCGCGTGGTCGCCCGCGAATCGAGCTCGTTGGCCTGCCGGCGGATGGTGATGCGCCACTCAGACACCGAGAACGTAAAGCCGATGTAGACCGCCACCGCAGCAAAGGTGATGGCAGCAAAACGC
This sequence comes from Betaproteobacteria bacterium, assembly GCA_025356695.1. The sequence continues at coordinate 35,714 of JANXSE010000104.1, read as the reverse complement.
CAGTCGAATTTCGACAACAACACTGCGGCCACCAGGCAGAACTCGAGCACCACAGGGATGATCGAAAACAGCATGTAGTTCATGAGCGTGCCGATGCCGCGCGTGCCGCGTTCGATGTCACGCGTCATGCCGCCGGTCTGGCGGTCGAGGTGAAAACGCAGGCTCAGGCTGTGCAGGTGGCGGAACACCGTCAGCGCGATGCGCCGGATCGCGTGCTGGGCCACGCGCACGAACACGATGTCGCGCAATTCGGCGAACAGCGTGTTCGACAGCCGCAACGCACCGTAGACGACCAGCAGCATCAGCGGCAGCAGCAATACCGCCTGTTTTGAATCGAGCGTATCGACAATTTCCTTCATCACCAGCGGCACACCGACGTTGGCGATCTTGGCGATAACGAGGAAGGTCAGCGCCAGCAGCACGCGGCCGCGATACTCCCACAGGTAAGGCACGACCATGGCAACAGTGCGCCATTCATTACGGCGTTTGCCGGCGGCCGGCGCGGGCGCGTTGCCGGTTGGTGCAATCGATCTGCTGGCGGTCATGGAATCCGGTCTGAGCACGCGGTCAGGGCCGCGGCGGTTAAAGATGAGTGTTTTCTCGCCACTATCGTAACACGCGGTCACAACCGGGCCGGCACGCCCGGCGGACGGCAATTCCGCAAAACGGCGGTTTGTAAGAGTTTGTAACGATCGTCAACAAGCGGCGGCGTGCGGCGTTCAAATAGCCGAGACCGAATTTTTCGAGGAGTCCCTCATGAACAGCCGCAAAACCATTTCCCTGCTCGTTGCTACGCTGTGCAGTGCAGGCGCCTTTGCTGCCAGCGAGGTCGTTGACTCGGCACAGGTGATTTCGTCGACGCCGATCTACGAACGCGTCTCCGAACCGCGCCAGGAGTGCGACAGCGCGGCGGCGCCCGCGCCCAAGGAACGCGGCATCATCGCGCCGATACTCGGCGGCCTCGCCGGTGCCCTGATCGGGCGCCAGGTCGGACATGGTAACGGCCGCGATGTGGCGACTGCCGTCGGTGCCGCCGCCGGCACCATGGCCGGTGACGCCGTCGCCAACCCGGATGCCAACCGCAATTACACCGGTGCCGCGGTCGGTGCCGTCGCCGGCGGTGTCCTCGGCAACCAGGTCGGCAATGGCCGCGGCAACGGTGCGGCCACCACGGCGGGCACGATTGCCGGCACCATGGCCGGCGATCGCATCGGCGCCCGGACCGCGAGCGCCGGGCAGGCCGCACAACGCTGCCGCACCGTCGAATCGTCGCGTGAAATGATCAAGGGCTACAACGTCGTCTACCGCTTCAACGGACGCGACGTCACGACCACGCTGCCGTACAACCCGGGCAACACCGTCAAGGTTGGCTTCGGCATCATCGACGACGGCGCCCCCGTATCAGACCGCGAATACCGCCGCGACCGCACGTCATCGAATGGCGCGGACTATGCGCCGGCACCGAACAACGCGAATAACAACTACCGTTACTGACCCCCTGCGGACGTTCCCCTGCGTCCGCTTCGCCCGCCCGCAAGGGCGGGCGATTTTCATTGAAACTCGCGCGCGCGCCCGTAGGACGACCAGCCGCTGAGGAAACGCACCAGCCCGTAACACAGCCAGGTCATCACCCGCATCGGCAGCGTGTGCGACTGCCGCTCCCAGTGTGTGCGCAGCACCGGTTGCGCGCCGGATACCATCGCCTCGTTCAGGCTCAAACGCAACTCGCGCGCGAACGCCTCGTCGTCGATCATCACATTGGCTTCACGCGCCAGCAACAGGCTCATTGGATCGATATTCGACGAGCCGACCGTTGCCCAGCGGTGATCGATCACCGCAACCTTGGCGTGCAGGAAACTGCGGTGATATTCGAAGATCTCGACGCCAGCGTTCAGAAAATGCACATATAACGCGCGCGACGCGTAATGCAGCAACATGTATTCGACGCGCCCCTGCAACAAAAGCACGACACGCACGCCGCGCGCCGCCGCGTCGATCAGGGCACGACGGAAGGTGCGGCCGGGGAAAAAATAGGCGCAGGCAATCACGATCTCGCTGCGCGCGCCTGCGATCGCCTCAAGGTAAGCGTTTTCGATATCGTTGCGATGACGCAGATTGTCGCGAACCACAAAGGCCGCGCGCTGGTTGCCGCAGGGCACGCTCACCGCGGTTGCGACATCGACATGCATTCTCCGCTTGCGCAGTTGTGTCCAGCTCACGTAATTCCACAGCTTGATCACCGAACGGTGGATGTCGGCCAGCAGCGGCCCTTCGATCTCGACTGCATAATCGAAACGCGGCGGAATCTGCCCCGGCGTATGCATGTCGTCAATGACGTTGATGCCGCCGACAAAAGCAATGCGGCCGTCAATCACGGCGACCTTGCGATGCAGCCGGCGCAGGCGCTGCCGTTTCAGCGTCCACGGCGAAATCTCGGGGCGGAATTTGAGCAGTCGCACGCCCGCCGCGCGCATTTCATCAATCAGTCCGGCCGCCAGATCTTTCGAACCGAAACCATCGATCAGCACATGCGTGGCGACGCCACGCGCAGCAGCACGGGACAGGGCCGCTGCGATCGCTTGTCCGGTGGCGTCTGCTTCGAATATGTACGTTTCAACCTGAATTTGCCGCTGCGCAGCGTCAATCGCCGCCGTCAGCGCAGGAAAATATTCGCTGCCGGTACGCAGCAGGTGAATCCGGTTGCCGGGCACGAATTCGTTCATAAGCGCTTCAGCGTCGAGGTCAGTGCTGCGTGGTCCGAGATGCGCGCCCATGGATGGCCGTGATGCACACGCGCGTCCTGCACACTGAATCCGCGCACGTAAATACGGTCGAGCTGCAGCAGCGGCAGCGCGGCGGGAAAACTGCGCGCCGGGCGGCCGTGCGCCGTTTCAAATGCCTCGCGCAACTCAAGCGCGCGCGCCAGGCCCTGCTGCGCATTCTGCGTCCAGTCGTTGAAATCACCGGCGATGATCAAGGGCGCAGACCGCGGCACCAGCTGCTCGATGCGAGTCTGCAGGAGACGCATCTGGCGGTTGCGGTGTCCGGCGGTCAGTGCGAGATGTACGCAAACGCAATGCAGCAGCTGGTCCCAGCCCGGCACCTCGATCTCGCAATGCAAAAGCCCGCGGCTCTCGAAACGGTGCGCGGAGATATCCTGATTGTCCCAGCGCACAATCGGAAAGCGGCTGAGGATGGCGTTACCGTGATGGCCGTCGTCGTAGACCGCGTTGCGGCCATAGGCGAAATCTGTCCACACCGAATCGGCCAGAAACTCGGTTTGCGGCTGTGCCGGCCAGTTGTAAAAACGCCGCGCATGTTTCGAGTGGTTGCCCTGCACCTCCTGCAAAAAAACAAGGTCGGCGTTGAGCAGCCGCAGATGCTCGCGCACGTCATGGATAACCATGCGCCGCCGGAAGAACGAAAAACCCTTGTGAATGTTGTAGGTGGCTACGTGCAGCGTATCGCTCATTTTTCAGGTTGCGTTGTTGATTGTGACGTTAGCGCGGTCTGCCGCCGTTCGATTTCCCGCACCACGCCCCCGATCTGAGCGGCGATATCGCGCCGCATCACCGCCGGCCCGAGCAACGGCGGCACCCAGAACGAAGGCTCCAGATCCGCCGTGTAAACGAGCCTGATGCCGGGCGCGGAAGGCTCGATACGCCATTCGCCCTGCATGCTGCGCATGTTACCGCGAATCGCGCGAAATCCCAGCCGTTGCGGCGCTGCCTCCTCGATTTCCAGCACGACATCGACAGAAAATCTGAAAACCAGAAACCCGGCCTCGCCGCTTTGCTCGACGAGCAGGGGTTGCCCCGGCGCGCTGATGACACGGCTGACACGCAGGTCGGGAACGAACTCGGCCAGATGATCGTAATCGCTCAACACCTGCCAGGCGACCGCCGCGCTGGCCGCGACATAGGACTCGCTGCGCACGGCAAAGCGGCTGCCGTTGCGGTCAAGTTGAACGTCGGGAGCGGCGCCCGTCGCGAAAGACGGTGCCAGAAAAAAAACCAGCGAAAGCTGCAGCAGGCGACGCCGCATCGCCTGATGCAAGCGTCAGACCACGTCGAGCATGCGTTTGAGCGCAGTGCGGGCAAGTTCGGCTTCGCGCGCGGGCACGCGGATCGGGTTGACGACCCGGCCCTCGACCAGATTTTCGAGCGTCCACGCCAGATGCTGCGGATCGATGCGCGCCATGGTCGAACACATGCACACCGTCGGCGCCATGAACTGCACAATCTTGCCCTCGGGCTTCAACTGTTCGGCCATGCGGTTGACCAGATTCAGTTCGGTACCGACCAGCCAGCGCGTGCCGGGCTTCGCTTCCTTCAGCGTTTTTAGAATGAAATCGGTGGAACCGACATAATCCGACAGCTTGCACACTTCGAAATTGCATTCCGGATGCGAAATGACCATGCCGTCCGGATACTGGCTGCGGAAATTCAGAATATGCTGGGCCTGGAACATCTGGTGCACCGAGCAATGCCCCTTCCACAGCAGCACTTTTGCCTTGCGGATCTGTTCCGCCGTCAAACCGCCAAGCGGCTCGTCGAAATCCCACACCAGCATTTCGTCCGGTTTGATGCCGTTCATGTAGCCGCTCCAGCGGCCGAGGTGCTGATCGGGGAAGAACAGCACTTTTTCACGGCGCTCAAACGCCCAGTTCAGAATCGACTGCGCGTTACTCGAGGTGCAGACAATGCCGCCGTGCTCGCCGCAAAACGCCTTCAGATCGGCGGCGGAATTAATATAGGTAATCGGCGTGACGTGTTCGTCGGGATCAAGCACGCTGCCGATTTCGCGCCATACGCGCTCGACCTTGGCAAGGCTGGCCATGTCGGCCATCGAACAACCGGCACTCATGTCCGGCAATATCGCAGTCTGCTCGGGGCGCGACAGAATATCGGCGACTTCGGCCATGAAATGCACGCCGCAGAAAACGATGTACTCGGCATCCGTCTGCGTGGCCAGCTTCGACAGCCCCAGCGAGTCGCCCGACAGGTCGGCGTGTTTATAGACGTCGGCGCGCTGATAATGATGGCCGAGGATGACCGCGCGCTTGCCGAGCGCGGCCTTGGCCGCAATGATGCGGCTCTCGCACGCATCATCGTGCAGCGGTTTAAAACGGTCAAATGCAATTGCAGCGGTTGGCATCCCGGTACACCCGCGATAAAAGGCCTAAAACATTACCACAATATGACGAAAATTCCACCCTGAAACCGTATTACACGCGGCGATAAGAGGGGTAATCACCTAAACCGTGCGCGCCGGCAGTTCACGGATTGCCTCGGCATTGCTCCACGAAAAGACCTTGTCTGCTGCATCGCGCCACGGCAGCCATTCGTAGTGCAGATGCTCACGCGGCGCCAAAACCACCGGCCGTGGCGCCGGCAAACACAAGCTGAACACATGCTCTGTGTTGTGCGTCACGCCGGGCGCGTAACGGCCGCGCCAATGCTGGTAGATCTCGTACTGATTCTGCTTCTGCCAGTCACGCAGTTCGAATTCGGCGGCATCAATGCCGGTTTCTTCCATCACCTCGCGCCGCGCCGTTGCGGCAAGCAACACCTCATCGGGATCGCGGCTACCCGTCACCGACTGCCAGAAACCCGAACGGTCGGCGCGCTCAAGCAGCAACACCTGCAGGTCGGCGCTGTGGATCACCACCAGCACCGAAACCGGGATCTTGTATTGCTGCGTCATTGTGGCGGCCACTCCGGCAACGTCTGCCGGCCGTGAACGCCCTCCTCCATCAGCACCAGAAAAACACTCGACTTCTGTTTCCAGTAACTGGCGGCGGCGGCGAAGATTTCAAGGGCCGTGGCGAAATCCGCCTCTTTTGCAAAAGCGCCGGCGTTTTCCCAGAGAATTACCGCCCCCGCAACAGGCTGCCAGGACAGATCTTCCAGACTATCGGCCAGCGCGTCCCAATTACCGCCGAAGCCGGGGGGAAATTGCAGGACCGCTGCACAACGATCGAGAAACCCGTGCTTGGTCGCCACACCGGCAAGGTCAAGCTCGCACCATGCCAGGCCCTGCGCCGCCGCACGGGTGCGCCATGCCGGCAGCGGCGACGACGCGCGGTAAATGCCGTTGTGTTTTGCCTCGAAATGAAATGCAGGTATGTGACTCATTCGCGCACGCGTTGGAAACTGCGGTAATGGTCCGCAGTGTAATAGAACTCCGCGGTGCCGCCGCCGGCAATGATACGACGCGCGCCTCGATTCGAGGCGCCCGGCGTGGGCACGGTGTATTCACGGTAGTAGCCGCGCTGGCGCAACGGCAGCACACGTTCGTAGTTACCGAACACCACGCCGTCGCGCTGAAACGGATAAGGCCCGCCATGCTTGATCAACTCCACGGTCCGGCGTGCTTCGGCGGGCAGTGCCGCGAATGCAACTTCGCGAACAACCGGCGGCGCATCGTTTCGCGCAAAGGCGGACTGTGGCAGCAGCAAGACCGCCGCCAGCAACAGCCCTGACCACCGATTAATTCGCAGCATCATGAAATGTAGCGATCAGCGGCACTGCAGGCCGCGGCAGATCAGGCTGTCGGTTCCTGACGGCGCAAACGGATGTGCAGCTCGCGCAACTGCGTTTCCGTCACCGCGCTCGGCGCGTTGACCATCAGGTCCTGGCCGCGCTGCGTTTTCGGGAAGGCGATGACTTCGCGGATCGAATCCGCACCCGCCATCAGCGTGACGAGACGATCGAGACCGAAGGCGATACCGCCGTGCGGCGGCGCGCCGTACTGCAGCGCATCGAGCAGAAAACCGAATTTGGCGCGCGCGTCTTCCGGCGTGATGCCGAGCACCTCGAATATCTTCGCCTGCACTTCAGCACGATGGATCCGCACCGAACCGCCGCCGATTTCCCAGCCGTTGAGCGCCACGTCATAAGCTTTGGCCTGCACCCTGCCCGGATCGGTCGAGAGGAATTCGACGTGCTCGTCTTTCGGCGAAGTAAACGGATGGTGAGCCGCATTCCAGCGTTTGGCTTCTTCGTCGTATTCGAAAGCCGGAAAATCGACCACCCAGACCGGGCGCCAGCCCGCCTCGGCGTGCCCCTTTTCGTGACCGACCTTGACGCGCAAAGCGCCAAGCGCATCGTTGACCACCTTGGCGCGGTCGGCGCCGAAGAAAATCAGGTCGCCGTTAGCGGCACCGGTGCGGCGCAGGATTTCACCGAGCACTTCCGGCGTCATGAACTTGACGATCGGCGACTGCAGGCCCTCATCATTCAGTTTGGTCACATCGTTGACCTTGATGTAGGCCAGCCCCTTGGCGCCGTAAATCGCGACGAAGGTGGTGTAGTCGTCGATTTCCTTGCGCGACAACGCGGCACCACCCGGCACGCGCATGGCGGCGACACGACCGTCCTTCAACGATGCGGCCTGCTTGAAGACTTTGAAATCGACCGTCTTCATCAGGTCCGTCAAGTCGGTCAGTTCCAGTTTGACTCGCAGATCGGGTTTGTCCGAACCGTAACGCGCCATCGCCTCGGCGTAGGCGATGCGCGGAAACACACCGAGCTCGACGTCGAGCGTCTGCTTGAACATATGGCGCACAAGGCCTTCCATGATGTCCTGGATTTCGCGCTCGTTGAGAAACGAGGTTTCGATATCGATCTGCGTGAATTCGGGCTGACGGTCTGCGCGCAGGTCTTCGTCGCGAAAACATTTGACGATCTGATAATAACGATCGAAGCCCGAAACCATCAGCAGCTGCTTGAACAACTGCGGCGACTGCGGCAACGCGTAGAAAAATCCGTCGTGAATGCGCGAAGGCACCAGAAATTCGCGCGCGCCCTCCGGCGTCGACTTGTAGAGCATCGGCGTCTCGATGTCGATGAAGCCAAGCTTGTCGAGATATTCTCGCGCCGACATGGCGGCACGATGACGCATGCGCAGGTTTTTCTGCATCTGCGGACGACGCAGGTCGAGAAAGCGGTATTCGAGGCGGATGTTTTCTGAAATCTGCTCGTCGTCCATCATGAACGGCGGCGTCAGCGACGGATTCAGAATTTCGATTTCATCGGCCAATACTTCGATCTCGCCGCCGACCAGATTGGTGTTGACGGTGCCCGCGGGACGCAGCCGTACCTTGCCGGTGACACGCACGACGAATTCATTGCGCAGCGTCTCGGCGGTTTTGAAGGTGGCCGGATAATCGGGATCGCACACCACCTGCAGAAGACCGGCGCGGTCGCGCAGGTCGATGAAGATGACGCCACCGTGATCGCGGCGGCGGTGCACCCAGCCGAACACGGTGACGGTTTGTTGCAGGTGCGCACGGTTGATGGAACCGCAGTAATCGCTACGCATAATAAAGACCGGCTTTAGAAAAATAATGTTGTGCAGCGGATGCTGCGTTACTGGTTGACTGCCTGCTTTTGCAGCGCAACCGTTTTGGGCAATGCACCGCCACCGCTGCTACGGGCGTTATTGCCGGGTGCCACAACCCCCATCGAGATGATGTACTTCAACGCCTCGTCAACGCTCATATCGAGCACGATGACATCTTTCTGCGGCATCATCAGAAAAAAACCCGAGGTCGGATTCGGCGTCGTCGGCACGTAGATGCTGACGTAATCGCCCTGCAAATGATTGACCACATCGCCACCGGGACGCCCGGTCAGAAAAGCGATCGTCCACGATCCTTCGCGCGGATACTGCACCAGCAGGGCCTGGCGGAAGGCGTGGCCGTTCGACGAAAACAGCGTGTCTGAAACCTGCTTGACGCTGTTGTAAATCGACTTCACGACCGGAATGCGGCCGAGCAGCGATTCCCAGAATTGCAGCAGGCGCTGGCCGATGAAATTGGCGGTAATCAGGCCGGTCCCGAACAGGATCAGCAGCGACAGCAGTACGCCCATACCGGGAATATGAATGCCGAAGAGGCTCTCGGTCTGGTAGCGTTCGGGCAGCAACAGCAGCGTCTGGTCCATGCTGGTGACGAGCAGGTGCAAAACCCACAGCGTGATGCCCAACGGCACCCACACCAGCAAACCTGTAATGAAATACTTCTTCAACTCAACCCCGCTGCCTGTTTGGTTTCCGACCGTTTACCGCGCACCGGCAATGCGCGCCGGCAGTCGCCGGCGCGACACTGCGTTAAGCACGCCGCTCAGGTGCCGCTCGACGCGGTGCTGCCAGCCGGCGTCGTGGTGCTCGACGGTTCGGCTTTTTTCGCCGGCGCATCCGCGGCCGGTTTGCTGTCGGCAGTCGTGCTGGTTTCGGACTTGGTTTCCGTTTTGGCGTCGCCGTCGGTCTTCGCCGCGGCGGCGGTGCCGGTTGCCGGCTTGGAACCCTGCCTGAAATCGGTTACATACCAGCCGCTGCCCTTCAGTTGAAAGCCGGCCGCCGTCACCATTTTATTGAAGCTGGCCTTGCCGCATTCCGGGCAATCGGTCAGCAGCGCGTCACTCATCTTCTGCAGATACTCTTTTTGGAACCCGCAGGCGGCGCAACGATATTCGTAAATCGGCATAACACGCCCCCAGTTTTAGAGGGCGGAATTATAGCGGAAAGGAGGCGTTACAGGGGGGATGCCGGGGGAACAACGGCGCCGGCGGAAAGCCGCCGGCGCAGCGGAAAACAGCCTAAAACGGTAGTGTATTCTAAAACGGAATATCGTCGTCCATGTCGTCAAACGAGGCGCCGCCGCCTTTTTTGGCCGCCGGTTTGGCGCCGCCACTACCAGCGCCAGCACCGCCTTCGCCGCCACCGCGTGGTTCGCGGGCTTCGCGTGGCATCGCGTCGCCGCCACCGGCACCGCCGCGGCTGCCCAGCAGTTGCATGCGATCAGCGACGATTTCGGTCGAATAACGGTCCTGGCCTTCCTTGTCCTGCCACTTGCGGGTACGGATGCGACCCTCGATATAGACCGGCGAGCCCTTTTTCAGGTATTCACCGGCGATCTCGGCCAGCTTGCCGAAGAAAGACACGCGGTGCCATTCAGTGTGCTCCTGCTTCTCGCCGCTTTTGTCCTTCCAGGTGTCCGTGGTGGCGATCCGGATGTTCGCAACGGCATCGCCACTCGGCAGAAAACGCGTTTCAGGGTCGGCGCCGAGGTTGCCGATCAAAATGACTTTGTTGACTGATGCCATGTGGTGTCTCCCAGAATTGAGGCAAGCAAAAAGTATCGTATCACGTGTTAAGTGTTCAACGCCGCCGGCCGGCGCGGCGCCGTCATACCTAAGGCTAATACCAGCCAGACCGCCAGCAACGTGACGTCAAACACAAAAACACCGTTCGTGCCAAAGCGATGATAGAGAAAACCGCCGCTGGCGGCCCCCGCAAAAGTGCCGAGAAACTGGATGCTGCTGTAGATCCCCATGGCCGCGCCCTTGGCAGAGGGCGGTGCCAGTTTCGAGGTCAGCGAGGGCAGCATGGCCTCGAGGACATTGAAGGCGCTGAAGAAAATCAGCAGAAACACGATGATTGCGTTGGTGCTGCCGAGCAGCCAGGGCATCGCGATGTGCCCGACCAGCAACACCGCCACCGCCCCGGCGAACACCGCCTTGAGGCGACCGCGCCGTTCCGCAATGATCACCGGCGGCAGCATCACCACAAACGAACCGAGCATCACCGGCAGGTAAACCTGCCAATGACGGTCGACGCCGAGTCCGCCGTCGCGCAGGGACAGCGGCACGACGATAAACAGCGCCATCAGCACGGCATGCAATGCAAAAATACCGAAATTGAGGCGGGCCAGTTGCGGATCGCGCAATAGTTTCAGCAGGCTCATTGAATCGTCAGCGGCGTGCTTCACCATCGGCGGGGCGGCCGGCACCACGGCGTAAACAACACCGATCGCCAGCAACGAAAGAATACCGGTCAGCGCAAAAATGCCACGCACACCGATCAGTTGATTGAGCCAGGGGCTGGCCACCAGCGACAGCGCGAACGTCAGCCCGATGGTCGAGCCGATCATCGCCATCGCCTTGGTGCGCTGGGTCTCGCGCGTCAAATCGGCCGTCAATGCAATGACCACCGCCGAAATCGCGCCGGCGCCCTGCAAGATCCGGCCGGCGATCACACCACCAATCGAATCGGCCGCCGCAGCGATGAAACTGCCGAGCGCAAAGATGACGAGCCCGCAGTAAATCACCGGCTTGCGGCCGTAACGGTCGGACAACCAGCCGAACGGGATTTGCAGCACCGCCTGCGTCAGGCCGTAGGCACCGATCGCAAAACCGACCAGGGTGAGATCGTCACCGCCACGCAGCGTTTCTGCATAAATCGCAAATACAGGCAGGATGACAAACATGCCGAGCATGCGCAGGCCGAAGATCGAAGCCAGCCCGATGCTTGCGCGCAGTTCGGGCGGGGTCATGCGGTCAGCGGAGGGCATATTGCAACGGCGTGGGAAAAGACTTCAAGGTCGCGTATATTAGCAGGTTTGGCTGCGCCGCTTGTCAGCGCGACCGGCACTTAGGGACCCTATGCCGTTGGATCATCCGATTTCCGTCCCGCCGCCAACGCTGGCGTCCGCCGCGGGCAACGAATGGATACGCGTGCGCGGTGCGCGCACGCACAACCTTAAAAACATCAGCCTCGACCTGCCACGCCAGAAGCTGATCGTCATCACTGGTCTTTCCGGCTCGGGCAAATCCTCGCTCGCTTTCGACACGCTCTACGCCGAGGGGCAGCGCCGCTACGTCGAATCGCTGTCGGCCTACGCGCGCCAGTTCCTGCAATTAATGGAAAAGCCCGATGTCGATCTGATCGAAGGCCTGTCGCCGGCGATCTCGATCGAGCAGAAAGCCACCAGCCACAACCCGCGCTCAACCGTCGGCACCGTCACCGAAATTCACGATTACCTGCGCCTGCTCTTTGCGCGCGCCGGTGAACCGCACTGCCCCGAACATGACATCGTGCTGCAGGCGCAGAGCGTCGGCCAGATGGTCGACCATGTGCTGCAACTGCCGGAAGACACGCGTCTGATGATCCTCTCGCCGCTGATCGTCGGCCGCAAGGGCGAACAGGTCAATCTGCTCGACGAATTGCGCGCGCAGGGTTTCGTGCGCGTGCGCATCGACGGCGCCGTACACGAAATCGACGCCCTGCCCAAGCTGAAGAAAAACATCAAGCACACCGTCGAGGTGGTGGTCGACCGCATCAAGGTGCGGGCCGAACTTAAGCAACGGCTGGCCGAATCGTTCGAAACCGCATTGCGCCACGCCGACGGCCGCGCGCTCGCCGTCGAAATGGACAGCGGCAAGGAGCATCTGTTCTCGGCGAAGTTCGCCTGCCCGGTGTGCAGCTATTCGCTGCCCGAACTCGAACCGCGCCTGTTTTCCTTCAACAATCCGATGGGCGCCTGTCCGCGCTGCGACGGCCTTGGCCAGATCAGCTACTTCGATCCGAAACGCGTGGTCGCGCATCCGGAACTGTCACTGGCGGCCGGCGCAATCCGCGGCTGGGACCACCGCAACCAGTTCTACTTCCAGATGCTGAAGTGTCTCGGCGCGCATTACGGCTTCGAACTCGACACGCCATATGAAAATCTGCCGGTTGAAACGCAGGAAGTGGTACTCAACGGGTCCGGCGCAGAAAAAATCCGCTTCAATTACATCGGCGAAAAAGGCAACAAGGTGGTGCGCGAGCACGCCTTCGAAGGCATCATTCCCAATCTCGACCGCCGCTTCAAGGAAACCGATTCGGTGGCGGTACGCGAAGAGCTCGCCAAGTATCTGAACACGCAGGCCTGCCCCGAATGCAAGGGCACACGACTGCGCCGCGAAGCACGCAGTGTGCGCGTCGGCGGCAAGAAAATTTATGAAGTCAGCAGCATGCCCCTGCGGCAGACCACGCAGTTTTTCGCCTCGATCAATCTGACCGGCGCAAAACTCGCCATCGCCGAAAGAATCGTCACGGAAATCGGCAAGCGGCTGGCGTTTTTGAACGACGTCGGCCTCGACTACCTGTCGCTCGACCGTTCGGCCGACACACTGTCTGGCGGCGAAGCGCAGCGCATCCGTCTCGCCAGCCAGATCGGCTCCGGTCTCACCGGTGTCATGTATGTGCTCGACGAACCGTCGATCGGCCTGCATCAGCGCGACAATTCGCGGCTGCTCGACACGTTGAAGCGCCTGCGCGATATCGGCAACACTGTCATCGTGGTCGAACACGATGAAGACGCCATCGACGCCGCCGATCACGTGGTGGATATCGGCCTTGGTGCGGGCGTGCATGGCGGCAGCGTGATCGCCGAGGGCACGCCGGCGGAAATCCGCGCCAATCCGGATTCATTGACCGGCCAATATCTCTCCGGCAAACGGCGCATTGAAGTGCCGGGCCTGCGGCACAAGCCCGATCCGCGCCGCGCACTGACTATCCGCGGCGCGCGCGCCAACAATCTGAAGAACGTCGAACTCTCGCTACCGGTCGGTCTGTTCGTCTGCATCACCGGCGTCTCGGGTTCCGGCAAATCGACGCTGATCAACGACACGCTTTATAACTCGGCTGCGCAGCACCTCTACGGCAGCACCGAAGAACCCGCAGCGCACGATGCGATCGAAGGCCTCGACCATTTCGACAAGGTCGTCAACGTCGACCAGGGGCCGATCGGCCGCACGCCGCGCTCCAACCCCGCCACCTATACCGGTTTGTTTACACCGATCCGCGAACTCTTCGCCGGCGTGTCGATGGCGCGCGAACGCGGCTACGGCCCCGGGCGCTTCTCGTTCAACGTCAAGGGCGGCCGCTGCGAGGCCTGCCAGGGTGACGGCATGCTCAAGGTGGAAATGCATTTCCTGCCCGATATCTACGTGCCCTGCGATGTCTGCCACGGCCTGCGCTACAACCGCGAAACGCTGGAGATCCAGTACAAGGGCAAGAACATCAACGAGGTGCTCGATCTCACGGTCGAACACGCGGCCGAATTCTTCTCTGCGGTGCCGGTGATTGCGCGCAAGCTGCACACACTGCTCGACGTGGGTCTGGGCTATATTACGCTCGGTCAAAGTGCGACGACGCTGTCGGGCGGCGAGGCGCAGCGCGTCAAACTCTCACTCGAACTGTCGAAGCGCGACACCGGGCGCACGCTCTACATCCTCGATGAGCCGACCACCGGGCTGCACTTTCACGACATCGACCTGCTGCTGCGCGTGCTGCACCGCCTGCGCGACCACGGCAACACGGTGGTTGTCATCGAGCATAACCTCGACGTGATCAAAACCGCCGACTGGGTGATCGACCTCGGCCCCGAAGGCGGCGACGGCGGCGGGCGGATCATTGCGACCGGGGCGCCGGAAGAAATCGCCAAAAACAAAAGCAGCTACACCGGCAAGTATCTGGCCAAGGTGCTGTCTTGAGGCGCTGTCTAGAGAGACGATGAATCCGCGCGAACTATTGCTCGGCAGTTTCAAAGCGGCGGTGGCTGCGGCCGATCCATTGCAGATCGTGCCGCCGCAGCTTCCCGTGCCCCCAAAAGGCCGCACGCTGGTGATCGGCGCCGGCAAGGCCGCGGCCTCGATGGCGTTGGCGGTCGAACAACACTGGCCCGCAAACGCCCCGCTTGAAGGCACCGTCATCACGCGTTATGGCCACGGCCTGCCGACCACACGCATCAAAGTCGTCGAAGCCGGCCACCCGGTACCCGATGCCGCCGGCGAATCCGCAGCACGAGAAATTTTTGCCGCGGTCAAACAATTGTCCAAAGACGATCTCCTGCTCGCGCTCGTCTCGGGCGGCGGCTCTAGCCTGCTGTCGCTGCCGGCGGCATCGATCGCGATGGCCGACCTGAAAACGGTGACGCAGGCGCTGTTGCACAGCGGCGCGGCGATCCAGGAAATCAATACCGTCAGAAAACATCTGTCGGCCATCCAGGGCGGACGGCTCGCCGCTGCCTGCGCCGCGCAGATCCACGCGCTGGTCATTTCGGATGTCACCGGCGACGACCCGACGCACATCGCCTCCGGCCCCTGCGCGCCCGATCCGACCACCTACGCTGATGCTTTGGAAATCCTCGCGCGCTACCGATGCGCCGTGCCGCCGGCCGTCATGGAAACATTGCAGCGTGGCGTGCGCGGCGAACTCGGCGAAACGCCGAAACCCGGCGACCCCGCATTCTCGCGCACCGAAAACCGTGTCATCGCCACCGCACAGCAGTCGCTGCAGGCCGCCGCGCGTTTTTTCGAAAGCAATGGTGTGCGTGCCGTGGTACTCGGCGACAGCGTTACCGGCGAAGCGCGCGATATCGCCGCCCTGCACGCCGCACTGGCGCGCGAAGTCAACGCACGCAGTCTGCCGTGGCCGGTGCCACTGGCGATCATCTCCGGCGGCGAATGCACGGTCACCGTGCGCGGCAACGGCCGCGGCGGACGCTGCGCGGAATTTCTGCTGGCGTTGACGAAAGAACTGAATGGTCTTGCCGGCGTTCACGCATTGGCGGCCGACACCGACGGCATCGACGGCAGCGAAGACAATGCCGGCGCGATCACCGCGCCTGACACCTTGTCGCGCGCAGCCGCACTCAATATCGATGCCGCCGCGCGGCTGATCGACAACGACGGTTACGGATTTTTTGTCGCGCTCGACGATCTCATCGTCACCGGACCGACGCGCACCAACGTCAACGACTACCGCGTCGTCCTGATCAACGCGTAAGCCGGCGGTTCAGGGCAACGGCGAGAGCAGCGGCTCGCCGGCGAAATGCGCGCGCAGATTCTCCAGCACCTTGCGCTTGCGTTCTTCGCGGATCTCCAGCGTGGTGGAACCGACGTGCGGCGTCATCACGACGTTATTCAGCGCCAATAGCGCATCGGGCACGCGCGGCTCGTCGCGAAACACGTCAAGCCCGGCGCCGGCGATGCGTTTTTCCGTCAGCGCGTCGATCAATGCATCTTCATCGACAATCGGTCCGCGCGCGACGTTGACGAGGAAACCATCGGCACCCAGCGCATCCAGAACTTTGGCGTCGATCAAATTGCGCGTCGCCGGCGTCAGCGGACAGGTCACCACCAGACAATCGCTTTCGCGCGCCAGACTCAACACATCGTCGTGATACGGATACGCCATGTCCGGCTTGCGACGCGGCCCCTGATAACGCACCGTCATTTCGCAGGCAGCGGCGCGTTGCGCCACCGCCAGGCCGATGCGGCCGAGCCCGACGATGCCGCAAACCTTGCCGCGCACTTCGCGCCCCACCGGCGGCGTCGAAGTCGGCCACGTGCCGCTACGCACATAGCGGTCGCCCTCGCTGATGCGCCGCATCGACGCGATCATCAGACCGAGCGCCAGATCGGCCACGCCGCCGGCAATCGAATCCGGCGTATTGGTCACCGGGATGCCGCGCTCGCGCGCCGGCGCCAGATCGAGCGTCGTGTTGCTGCCGAACATCGCGATGATTTCGAGTTTGGGCAGCGCTTCGATCTGTGCGCACGTAAAACCGGTGATGCCCGGCGTTACCAGCGCGCGTATGCGCGGGCCGACGTCGCGCAGCATCTGCGCGGCATCAGCGGCCTGCCACAGCTTGTGCAGCGTGTAATCGCGCTCCAGCGCGGCCACCGCCGGTTCGTAAATCGCGCGCGTCAACAGTAAATCAGGTTTTGTCATGCCCGTTCGTTTCAGCTATTCACCGCGGATACCGGCTTCCTTGATGACCTTGCCGAAACGCGCCGCCTCGCTCTGAATGAAGCGGCCGAATTCCTCCGGCGTGCTGGTCAGCGGCTCGACGCCGGCCTGCGCGAAACGCGGTTTCATGTCCGGCGCGAGCACTGCTTTGTTCAATTCGGCATTCAGTCGGTTGATGATGTCGCGCGGCGTGCCGGTGGGCGCAAGGATGCCGTACCAGACACTGATTTCAAAATTGGCAAAGCCCTGCTCCCTGGTTGTCGCCACACCGGGATAATCGGCCAGCCGCTCGGGCGACAGCACCGCGATGGCGCGCACGCGTTTGGATTGCACCTGGCCGAGCGCAACGGGCGCAGCCACTACTTCCATATCGACCTGTCCGCTGGCCAGTCCGATCAGCGCCAGCCCCGAACCCTTGTACGGCACGTGCAGGATGTCGAGTTTCTCCAGACTCTTGAAGAGCTCCGGCGCCAGATGCGTGGTGGTGCCGATGCCGCCGGAACCGTAGCTCAGCTTACCCGGTTGTTTGCGCGCAATCGCCACCAGTTCCTTCAGATCTTTCGCCGGCACCGACGGATGCACCACCAGCACGTTGCGCACCGCGCCGACCAGCGCGATCGGCGCGAGGTCCTTCCATGGATCGTAATTGAGCTTGCCGTAGAGCAGCGGGCTCAACGCGATTACCGGCGAACTCAGCACGATGGTGTAACCGTCTGCAGGCGCCTTCGAGGCGATCTCAAGGCCGACGTTGCCGCTGGCACCTGGCCGGCTGTCGGCCACCACCGACTGCCCGATCTGCTCGGACAGTTTCTGCGCCACCAGACGGCCGACGATGTCGGTCGGGCCGCCCGGCGGGAACGGCATCACCATGCGTATTGCTTTCGACGGATAGGTTTGCGCCACCGCCATGCCGGCACTCAACAAAAATGCCGCTACACCTGCTAATCTACCCGCACGCAATTTCATCGCTGACCCTCTCAATCCTCAATCCCGAATCCTGCTCTTAATAGTGCGATTTGAAGCTGATCGCATCGCGATAATGCAGGTCTTCCAGATCGATATAGGAACGTTTTGTTTTCTTGTCGACCGTATACTGGATCTTGCGGTTGGTTTCATTGGTCGCGCGGATGTCGAGCAGTTCGAGGTACTCCTTGACCTCCCATTCATGCGCGCCGGCGATGCCGGGTGGTGCATAGATCATGGAACCGGGGCCGACCTCGAATTCCTTGCCGTTGAAGTCGCGCACCGTCGCGTGCCCGGCGATGACGTAATAACAGGCCTCGATCGGGTGCCAGTGCAGCTGCTCGTAGGTGCCAGGCTTGTAGGTGGCGCGGCCCAGCCGCACACGGTCGGTTGCGTTGACTTCGGGCCAGCCCACCAGGCGCTGATAGGTCTGGCCGTCGGTGACGCCGCGGCGCCCGGGACAGTCCGCCTGATTGATGACTTGTAATGTGGATTTCACTTCCATGACCGCCTCCTTCTGATTGAACGACTTGCGCAAACCGGAGTGTAATCAATTCACGACGGGCGCGGGCGGGGGCCTGCTGCACGCGATTGGGATTCGCCCGTCACTTGCGGCATAATCCGCATCTTCGTACCGTTAAAAACAACCCACAGCACCGGAGGCCCCATGCACGCAAGCACAAACCGCACGCCCGTATTCAAGGTCGCAAGTACCCTGCTTTGTACCCTCGCCACTTCGATCGCGTTTGCGCAAATGGGCGAATATCAGGGCCCGCAACCGAGCGATGGCGTTTCATTCACGACGATCAGCACGAAACCCAGCGCAAATAACGAGGTCTATGCGACCCTGAAAACGCGCTGCGAAACCGAGGTCGCCAGCGGCAAATCCAGCGGTGACGTCTGCGCCGAGGCCGCAGCCGTGCTGCTTGGCAACGATCCGCCCGACGGTCTGCGCGAACTGGCGTCGGTCACCAAATCGAAAATCGCCCTGCGCCTGCTCGAACGCGGCGTCGACACCAGCAATCTGGCCACGGCACGCGCCTTCGACATCTACAACAAAATCGACGTCGGCGGCTTCCTCACCGGCGGGGTGGCCGATTCCTACCGCGCCAACGAATTGATGGCGCTCATGATCAAGCGCGAATACGTGGGTGCAAGCCTGCGCAAATCACGCGCGGCGGTATCGCTGTTTTCGTTCAGCACACCGGAGACGGAAAAACGCCAGCACTGCGAATCGGCGAAACAAGCGCTCGCCGGCGGCAAACTCGATGCCGACAGCAAGGCCGTCGCGGCAGACATTCTCGACACGACCATTTGCAAAAACCTCGCGGCACAAGCCGCCCAACAGCCGCAGCCCTGATACCGACCGCGCAATGCTCCGCGCTTTCGCGCGGAGCATTCGATTCAGGAACACACGCATGATCCCCAGTCTTACGGCGCACGGCGCCAGCATCCCCACCATCGGTTTCGGCACCTCGCAACTTGGCGACTGTACCGACGTCGTTGCCACCGCCCTGCAACTGGGCTACCGCCACGTCGACACTGCATGG
Source organism: Betaproteobacteria bacterium (assembly GCA_025356695.1). The sequence continues at coordinate 16,620 of JANXSE010000104.1, read as the reverse complement.
AAGTACGGCTCCGAACAGGGTGTGGGCAACGGCATCAAAAAATCCGGCGTGCCGCGCACGGACATTTTTCTGACCACCAAGGTTTCGCACGAGTATCTGCGCGCCGCGGACTTCGCACGCTCGGTCGAAGAAAGCCTCACCCGCCTGCAGACCGATTACGTTGATCTGCTGCTGGTGCACTGGCCGACTATCGACAACGTCCCGCTCGAAGAAACCATGGGCGCACTGGCCAAAGCCAAACGCGAAGGCAAGACGCGCTTCGTCGGCGTCGCCAATTTCAACATCGCGCTGCTCGACGAGGCGATGCGGCTGTGCCCCGAGCAGTTCTCGGTGCTGCAGGCCGAATACCATCCCTACCTCGACCAGAGCAGGATGCTTGCGCATTGCCACGAAAAAGGCCTGATCTTCATGGCCTACTGTCCGCTCGCGCGCGGTGGCGTCTTCAACGATCCGGTGCTCGCCGAGATTGCGCGCGCCAAGGGTCGCAGCATTGCGCAGATCGCGCTGCGCTGGCTGATCCAGCAGGACATCGTCGCACCGATCCCGCGCTCGGCCGACGCCAAACACATGGCCGAAAGCCTGGCAGTGTTCGACTTCACGCTGAGCAGCGAAGAAATGCAGCGCATCCACGCACTGAAGCGCCCGGACGGCCGCATCGCGAACCCTGCCGGTCGCGCACCGGCGTGGGACTAGCGCCGCCGCACCTCAACTCGTTTTCCGGAGGCAGCCATGTATATGATCAATCGACACGCTTGTTACGCGGTCGGCGCAGTTCTGCTATTCACCGGCGGAATTCATTTCGCTAATGCGCAATCAAGCTATCCGTCGCGCAACGTGCAGGTCATCGTCCCCTATCCGGCCGGCGGCTCGATCGACGTGTTTACCCGCGCCGTGGCGCAACGCCTGACTGAACAGTGGGGACGCAACGTCGTCGTCGATAACCGGCCCGGCGCCAGCGGCATGATCGGCACCGAGATCGCCACACACGCCGAACCTGACGGCCATACGCTGCTCGGCCACACCTCGTCTTATCCGGCGACCGCCGCGGTACGCGACAAATTGCCCTTCGATCCGGCGCGCGCCATCGTGCCGGTAGCCATGTTTGCGCGCGCGCCGATGATCCTCGCCGTGCATCCGTCAGTGCCGGCGAAAAATGTGAAGGAACTCGTCGCGCTGGCGAAAGCCAATCCGGGCACGCTGAATTATTCGTCCTCGGGCACCGGCGGCAACAACCACTTCTCCGGCGCCTTGTTCGCCGCCGCAGCCAGCATCAAGCTCACGCATATTCCGTACAAAGGCATCGCGCCGGCAATCACCGCGCTGGCCGCCGGCGAGGTCGAACTGGTGATTGCGAGCGCTGTCTCGATGAATCCGCAGTTGAAAGCCAACCGCATCCGTGCACTCGCCATTACCAGCGCCGAGCCGAGCCGCCTGCTGCCGGGACTGCCGGCCATCGCGCAATCGGGTGTGCCGGGCTATACCTATGAGTTGTGGTGGGGCATGTTTGCGCCGGCCGGGATTTCGAACGAACGCGTGAACTTCATTCAGGCCGCAGTTAATAAAGTGCTGACCTCGCCTGACATGAAAAAATTTCTCGATGGAGAAAGCGCCGAGGCCTGGCTACTGCCGGTGTCGCAGTTTGCCGATCTGCTGCCGAAGGAAATCGAGCGCTACAAAAAGGCCGCCAAGCTCGCCGGCGTCACCGCCCAGTAAAATTCGCACAACCGCACATAAAAAAGCCGCCCCTCGGGGGGCGGCTTTTTTATTCCTCGCAGCCTGCCCAGCTCAAGCTTGTTTGGCGGCTTTCAGCGGTTCTGCACGCACCGGCCTGCCGGTCGCCGCAAAAATCGCGTTCATCACCGATGGCCGCACTACGCAGATGGTCGGCTCGCCGACGCCGCCCCAGAAATCGTAGGTCGGCACGATCACTGTCTCCACCTTCGGCATTTGCGCCAGCTTCAGAACCGGATAGCTGTTGAAGTTGTCCTGCGCGATGCGTCCGTTTTCGACCGCCAGTTCCTCGAACAAAAGCGCGCTTAGCCCCATGGCTACCCCGCCCTCGATCTGCGCCGCGATCTGGTGCGGATTGACCGCATGGCCGCAGTTGACGCCGAGCACCATGCGATGGACCTTCACTTCACCCGACGGACTCACTGATACCTCAGCGGTTGCCGCAGAATAGCTGCCGTAGCCCATGAACTGCGCGATGCCGCGGAACACGCCCGGCGGCAGCGGCTTGCCCCAGTCACCTTTTTCGGCCACCGCGTTCAACACGCCGAGATGTTTCGGAAACTTCGCCATCATGCCGCGCCGGAATTCGAGCGAATCGACGCCGGCCGCGCGCGCGACCTCCTCAATGAAACATTCCATGTAGAGGCCGTTCTGGTTGGTATTCACACCGCGCCACGCACCGACCGGCACATGGGTGTTGCGCATCGAGTATTCAACCAAGAGGTTCGGCACCGAATAGCCGAGTTGTGCATCGCCGGGTTTGGAGTCGTAGCCCTGCAACTGCCGGTCGTCCTTGTAACCGCCGGGAATCGCCGCCGGATTGACCCAGGCATTGATCGACTGGCCCGAAACACGCACATGCAGACCGACCATTTTGTTGTTGGCGTCGAGACCCGCGGTCAGCTTGCACTGCGAGATCGGTCGGTAGAAGTCATGCGTCATGTCTTCTTCGCGGCTCCAGATCATTTTCACCGGCACGCCGGGGAACTGCTTGCCGATGTCGGCCGCCTGTCGAATAAAGTCCTGATTGCCGCCGCGGCGCCCGAAACCGCCGCCCAGCACGGTTTTGTAGACTTCGCACTGCGCGAGCGGCAGGCCGGACTGTTCGGACAACGCCGCCAGCGAGGCCTCGGCGTTCTGCGTCGCCACCCACACTTCAGCCTTGTCCACAGTAATGCGTGCCGTGCAGTTCATCGGCTCCATCGTGATATGCGGCACGAATGGCGTGCGGTAGACCGCCTCGACTTTTTTCGCCGCGCCCTCAATCGCCTTCAACGCATCGCCCTCGTTGCGGAACGCATAAACGTTGCTGGTCGACGTCAGTCCTTCGTTAAGGCGTTCGGCGATGGTGGCGCTGCTCTGCTTGGCATTGACACCTTCGTCCCAGACGATCGGCAGCGCATCAAGCGCCTTCTTCGCGTGCCACCAGGTGTCTGCCACCACGGCGACCGTGAAATCGTTGACGCGCACCGCACGTTTGACACCCGGCATGCCGGCGATCTTGTCGTTGTCGAAGCTGACCAGTTTGCCGCCGAACACCGGGCAGGCCTTGATCGCCGCGTTCAACATGCCCGGCAGCGTCAGATCGATTGCATACTTGAGCGATCCATCGAGACGCGCCGGTGTGCCGATGCGTTTGAGCGGTTGCCCCGCCACCTTCCAGGTGCGCGGATCTTTCAGCTTGATGCTCTTCGCATCGGGCGGCGTCAGTTTGGCCGCCGCCGTGGCTACTTTGCCGAAAGTAGTCGAACGCTTCGAGGCCGCGTGTGTAATCACGCCGTCGGACACGGTGAGTTCTTCGACCGGCACCTTCCACTGGTCGGCCGCCGCCTGCATCAGCATGATGCGCGCGACTGCGCCGCCGCGGCGCACATAATCTTCAGAGGTGCGGATGCCGCGGCTGCCGCCGGTGCCCATTTCGCCCCACACGCGTTTGCGCGCGAGGTTCTGTCCGGGCGTGACAAATTCCGTTTTGACGTTCTTCCAGCCGCATTCAAGCTCCTCGGCCACCAGCTGCGCCAGCCCCGTCTCCGTGCCCTGCCCCATTTCCGAACGCGCGATGCGGATCACACAGGTGTTGTCCGGTTTGATCACCACCCAGGCATTGATCTCGGCGCCCGCTGCGGCCTTCGCCTCGGCAGCGTTGGCGGCGAACGGCATGTTGAAGCCAATGGCGAGACCGCCGCCGGCCGCGGCAGTACCGATGATGAATTTGCGGCGCGAGTTGTTCGCAACCGTCGATTTTTTGCGTGTCGTCATGATTGTTCTCCCCCGGCCTAGACTTTGACTTTGGCTTTGGCGCTGTTGCCGCTCTTGGCCATTTCCGCCGCGACATGCACGGCGGCGCGGATTCTTTGATACGTGCCGCAGCGGCAGATATTGGTCATCGCTTCATCGATGTCCTTGTCGCTGGGATTCGGATTCTTTTTGAGCAACGCCGCCGCCGCCATCAACTGGCCCGACTGGCAGTAACCGCATTGCGGCACGTCAACTTCGAGCCAGGCTTTCTGCACCGGATGCGAACTGTTGCGCGAGAGGCCTTCAATGGTGACGATCTTGTCGGTCGGCTTGACGGTCGACACCTGGATCGAGCAGGAACGGCGAACTTCGCCGTTGATGTGCACCGAGCAGGCGCCGCAGGCGGCGACACCGCAACCGTATTTGGTGCCTGTCAATCCAACCTGTTCGCGGATCGCCCACAAAAGCGGTGTGTCGGCTTCGACCTTGACGTCATGCGTCCTGCCATTGATATTAAGTTTTGCCATGAACCCCTCCGTTGGTTTGCCTGGTTGGCAAGTGTTGTTTGTAATCGATCCGGCACTGGCGGGATGCCCGGCACCCCCGTGCTGCCGGCGAACATCATAGCGCATCCGCGCACGGGTGTGCGCCGGCAAAAAGCCCGTCAGGCCGCCAGCAGGGCGGCCAATTCGGCGGCATCGGCCAGAGCGCCGAGATTTTCGATCATGCCCAGCGCCCGCTCGACGCGCGGCGCATCCAGCACGCTGCCGGCACATTCGCGGAACTTGGCCACCACCTCTTCGTGACTGAGCGGCCGTTCGCCGGCGCCGCGGAACTGCTCGACCCGGGTGCTCACCGTGCGGCCATCGCGCAAACGGATCTCCATCACGGCAGGCGCGGCGATCGCGTTGACCTTGCCGCGCAGCGCCTTGCGGCTTAGTTCGGGCGGCACCACCGTTTTGACGCGCGGCATCAGCGCGCGCACCGCCGGGTCCCGCACTTTTTCATCGGCGAACTGCGCCAGCCCCATGCGCCGGTCGATGATCGCGCGCGCCACGCAATACGGAATGCTGGTGCGGCCCTGCAAGCCGGTTTGCGGATTGACGTGAAACACGGTTTCGGGAATCAGATAGTGCACACCACAACTAATTTCTTCGATGTCGTCAGGCTTCAAGTCGTGCGCGTTGGCGAGTTCAATCGCGCAATCGATCGGCCGCTGCAGCGGAAAGCCGCAGGGGTAAAGCTTCAGATAGAGATTGGGACCAAGCAGCGCGAATTCGCGCCCGAGTGCGGCTATCGCCGCATCGAGCTTGGCGGTACCGGTACCGTAGAGATTACAAAAGCCCATGCGGCTTTCGAGAATCGCCGGGTCCGCGGTAAAACCGCGCTGCGCCAGCAATGCGGCGGTAACACCATTGCGCGCCGCTACACCGGAGTGAAAGGCCTGCATCATGGCGCCGAAGTTCTGCCGTGAGCCGGCCGCCAATGAAGTCGCAATACCCAGCGCCATGCGCACGCGTTCGGCATCCAGTGCCAGCAAACGGCAGGCCGCCGCGGTCGCCCCCATCGTGCCGATGGTAGCCGTGGCATGCCAGCCGCGTTCGTAATGGTCCGGCGCGATGGCCGGCCCGAGCGAAGCTTCGAGTTCGAAACCGACGATATAGGCTTCGAGCAGGGCCTGCCCCGACAAATGGCGCGTCTCACCCAGCGCCAGCAACACCGGCAGCAGCGTCGCCGTGGCGTGCCCCGGCATGATCAAACAGGTGTCTTCGTAGAGCAGTGCCGAGGACAGCATGCCATTGGCCAATGCCGCGTCCGGTGCCGACGTGCGCAGATTGGTACCGATGACCGTGGCCTGCGGCGCACCACCGCAATCGCGGATGAAATCGAGCAGAAGACCGCTCGATGAATACTTCGCGCCGGCCACCGCGCAACCGATACAGTCAAGCAGCGCAATGCGCGCGCGCCGCAAGGCCTCCTGCGGAATGTCTGACGACTTCAGCGTCGTCACGAATTGTGCCACTGCTTCGGTTGCACCCATCACCGTCTCCGTTTAAATCGAAAAAAGCGAATCGGGACGCCACAAGGAATGCGCATGGCCGGTTCGCGGGAAGGCCGAAGCATAACGTATCCGTCCGCGGTGCAGCACGGAGACGAACGGTCGGTGACGGGAATTGGGGGTCGGGTTAACACGGGCGAACTGGCGCTCGCCCGGCAATGCGGTTGCAGACTATTTTTGCTGCGGTTCCTGTTCGGTTTTCTTGCCGCGAGCCTTCCACCACACGGCAAAAATGAAACCAGCAGTCCCGCCGAAAAAAATCAATGCAAAAATCGCGATGCCGACCCAGTTCATTTCAGTCGGAATCGGCGCATCTTTGACGTCTTCCGCAAAAGCCAGACAACACCACAGGAACGGCAATATGCGCGCGATCAGTTTTGCCATGACAGCACTCCCCGGCTTGGCGTCGAAAACAAGTCGAATAGTTAAAAGTTGGTTCCGGCGCAGGCATGCACCCACTACCGGCTCGACACCCCTTATCATCGCGCCCCATCCTTACGGAGGGCTTACGCCCGCCATTTTCAAATATCTGTACTTGAGCAAAGCTGTGCCAGATCAAACGGCGGTGACAACGGTGCCCTTGCATTCACCGAAGCCGATCGACACGCGGCCCGCGCGGCCCGCGTGCGCGCGCAGCGTCAGCTCGTCACCGTCTTCAAGGTAGGCGCGTTTCTCGCCCGAGGCCAGCGTGAGTGGCTGTTTGCCGTCGAAACTCAATTCCGAAAAACTGCCGTAACCGGATGGGTCGGGCGCCGAAATCGTGCCGCTGCCGAAGAGATCACCCGCCTCCAGATTGCATCCGCCACAGGTATGGTGGGCGACCATCTGCGCCACCGTCCAATAAAGATGACGTGTATTGCTCAGCGCGATGCGTTGCGGCGGCGCGTTTTGCGTACGCATCCCCGCAGTTGAAATCCACGCTTCGAGCTCGATATCAAAAGCGCCGTTTTGCTGATCGCCTTCATGCCAGAGGTAATCGAGCGGACGCGGATCACCGGACGGACGCGGCGGCTGGGCAATGCGAAACGGTGCGAGCGCCTCGACCGTGACGATCCACGGCGAAACCGTGGTGCAGAAATTTTTCGCCAGGAACGGCCCCAGCGGCGCCGATTCCCAGCGCTGGATGTCGCGCGCCGACCAGTCATTCAGCAGGCACAGTCCCGCCACCTGTTCCGCGGCGCGCGCGATTGGCACCGGATCGCCGAGCGCGTTGCCCGGCCCGATCCAGCTGCCAAGCTCGAGTTCGAAATCCAGCTTGCGGCTGGAGCCGAACTCCGGCTGGTTTTCCGCCGTCTCGCGCTGCCCGTTCGGGCGGCGCACCGGAAAGCCGGAGGCGCGCACGCTGGATGCACGGCTGTGATACGCCACCGGTACGGATTTGTAATTCGGTGTCAGCGGCGGGTTGGCGTTGCGCCGCAGGCCCGCATTGGTGGCGTGATGTATGCCGGCGAAAAAATCGGTGAATGCACCGATGCGCGATGGCAGGTGCATGGTGCAACGCGCGGCGTCGTGCAGAATATTGCCGGCCAGTTTTTGCGCGGCGGCACCCGCCGGTTCGCCGGCCGCCAGCAGTGCAAACACGCGGCGGCGCAAGGCCAGTCGCGCAGCGGCGCCCAGCGCCAGCAACGGATTCAGCGTGGGACCGCTCGCCGCGACGGCGGCGCATTCGGCCTCACCGGCAAACAAACCCGCGGCCAGCGCCGCGCCGATGTCGAAAATCGAATCGCCGATGGCTATCCCGCCGCGCGGCGTGTTGCCATCGATGCTGAATACGCCGAGCGGCAGGTTCTGCAGTGGAAACTCGCCGTGCCCCTGCGCCGAAGCGACCCAGCTTCTGCTTTGCGGGTCGTGTGTTTCGTCGATTGCCATGTTTGCGTTCCTTTTGATTCAGCGTTTCGCACGCGGCTTGCGCAGGCGCGCCATGCGCGCGTGAAAATCCATCACATCGGGCTTGCGTTGGTCACCGCTGAATTCTCGATAGAGCGTGGCGACATTGACGATCACGCGCTCGCCGTCGATCCAGTTGCGGAATTCCGCCATCGAAATGTCATGTGCGGCCTCGGCCTCAGGCATGCCGGCGTCAAAGCGCTGGCGCGCCTCGGCGGTCAGGTACTCGAAATAATGTTTGACTGCGCGCACGCCGGCTTTGTCGGTGATCGGCCCGTGCCCCGGCACGATGGTCTCGACATCCCAACCGAGAATCAGATCGCAGGCGGCAATCCAGTTCGAGATCGGCCCGTCCCAGGTAATCGGATGACCGCCGATGAATAAAATGTCGCCGGTAAACACCGTGCGTTCCGCCGGCAGATGTACCAGCACGTCGCCCCGCGTATGCGCGGGCCCGACCATGGTCAGGCGCACTTCCTTGGCACCGACCCGCACACTGAGTTCTTGTTCGAAGGTTTCGGTCGGCGGCGTGTAAACAAGGCCATCGAAATCGAATATACCGTCGTAGAGATCGTGCCAGGCAGCGCCGCCCTCGCCGTAATTGCGCCAGTTTTTCATCATGGCACTGCGCTCTTCCGGACGGCGCTGTGCCATCTCCTCGGCGCAGGCGCGGCTGGCGATCATGCGCGCACCAGCCAGCAACTGGTTGCCGTAGGTATGGTCGCCGTTGGAATGCGTGTTGACCAGCGTGCCGATGCGCGCCGCCGCCGGCACCGCGGCACGGTAGCCGTCGAGCATTTCGCGTGTGTGTGCCAGATCCATCAGCGTATCGACCAGCAGGGTTTCGCCACCGTCGCTGATCAGCCCTGAATTGCTGAAGCCCCAGCCACCGTCGGGTTGCAGCCACGCATAACAGCCGTTGCCAATGTCATGCAGCCCTTTTCGGTATTGCCATGTCATGTTGGACGCCCCCCGGAAAGGTTTCAAGCATAGCCGATCCGTTGCGCCTCCGTTTTCAGGCGTTGCGGCACACAAGCCGCCGCTACGGCCGTCGCAACACCGTCCCGCCGGGCATAGCCCTCGCGCCCTATTGCCCGACACAAAGACCGGGGCCGATAATCAGCACGGAACGGCGGAATAGCGGACCGCCGGCGTAAACGGAAGCATTTGCAATACGCCCCGTGCGAGGCCTTTCATCGACATTTAACAACCGCGCATTAAAATACGGTTTGTAATCGAACGGGCAGCCAACTTTCATGAATCCGAAAATAGTTCTCGTCGCCATGCTGGCGGGCCTCATCGCAATGGGCGGCTATTGGAAAATACGCTCCAACCAGGCCGCCGCCGAGGCGCGCATGCTGGAGGAACGCGCACGCGCGACGAAAATGGAAGCCGAAGTCGAGCGTCTGAAAGCGGAAATGGATGCACGCGACGACAGTGCCCGCACGCGCATGCTGGAACGACAGCAGGAAACCGCCTCGACACAACAGGCGCGCGAACTCGAACGCAACCGCACGCTGGCCGAACAGGTCACGCACCGCAATGAAGCCGAGGCCGCGCGCTTCGAGCGCCAGCAGGAATACGAGCGCCAGCGCCTTGAAGCGCAACGCCGCGCCGAGGACACGCAGGCGCGCCGCCAGGCGATGGAAAGCGAGAATGACGCGCGCCAGCGGGCGGCACGCGACGCGCAGACCATCCAGGCGATCGAGAACGAGCGCATCAATGCGCGCCGGATGCAGGAACAGGAGTCCCTGCGCCAGCAACAGCAGGCGCAGCAGGAAACACAGCGCCGCCAGCAACAACAACAGTACGAAGAGCAGCGTCGCCGCTCCATGCAGGGTTTCTGAGGGCGCCTTAACGGGCGGACGAGCGCGCTTTCTGCAAAAACGTTTTTATGATCGCCGTCGCCTCATCCGGCTTCTCGTCGCTCGGATAATGGCCGAGTCCGGGCATGCTGACGATTTCCGCGCGCGGCAGGCTGGTTGTGAGCTGGCGCTGCGTGTCCGGCGGTACGATGTCGCTGGCACCGCCGAGCAGATACAGAATGGGCGCCTTGATCCGGCTGACGGTCGCCCATAACTCCGTCGGCACGAAGCCGTCGAGTATCTTCGGATCGCGCTTGTAAACAATGCGGCCGTCGGTGCGCGCCTTGGCACCGTGCTCGACAAAATTGCGCAACAGCGGCTCGGCGGTCCGCGGGTTCTCCGTTTTCACATGCGCCAGCAGGTCGTCGCGCGTCGCCCAGCCTTCCGCTTCGCGCGCCATGCGCGCGGCACGACGGTTCGAAATCGCCGCCGGACGCTCCGGCCCGACATCCTCGGAGATCACCGCGGCGACCCATTCCGGATGACGCCCGGCGATCATCTGCGCCACCCGTCCGCCGGTCGAGTTGCCCCATAGCACGATGTTTTGCAGTTTCAATTCGACAATCAGCGCCTCGATGTCGGCGACATAATCCTCGACCATATAGGCACCGCCGGCATCCCAGGCCGAATCGCCGTGACCGCGCATATCGATGGCGATGACGCGGTAATCGTCGAGAAAACGCGGCGCGATATGGTCGAAATTGTGCGCCACGCGCGCGATCCCGTGCAGCAGGATCAACGGTTGCCGGTCGGCCGCCCCCCATTCAAGGTAGTGCAAGCGCAGGCCGTTCACGTTTGCAAAACGGTCGGACGGCCGGGCGCCGGCCTGAGTAGCCGCAGTCATGATCAAAACCCCCGTGAGTAAACCCAGCATTTTTTGCAAAAGCTTCAAGCCGGCTCCGTCAGTCAAAAAATATCCGGGTCGATTCTAGCAGCCTGCCGGCGGCGCGCGCCGGACCGCTGCGCTTGGCGCGCGCCGTCCGCTGCGCCTACAATGCGCTAACACGCCCGCGACGACGGGTGCCACCCCGCGGAGGAGAAACACATGGTTACAGACCGTTCGCAGTTCGCATTCACCGGGGTCGACCCGCAACGGCGGCGTCTGCTCACTGCCCTCGGCGGTGCCGGTGTCACCGCGGCGCTCGGCGGCTGCGCCGCATGGCCCGGCGACGCGCCCAGCGGACTGGCACGCGCAACCGCCGTCAACCATCTCTCCTACGCCGTCACCGATTACGCGCGCACGCGCGATTTTTACGTCGAACTGCTCGGCATGAAGGTGGCCTGGGACAACGGGAAAATGTGCTCAGTCGAATTCGGCGACCCGGCCAAACCCGAGGGCATCTACATCGTGCCGGTGAAACCCGGCGAAAAATCCGTGGTCAGCCACATCGGCTGGTCAATCAAAAATTTCGCCGGCAACAAGGAAAAAATCGCCGCCGAGTTGCAGCGCCTTAACATCAAATTCAAGGCCGATACCGAATGGGGCTGGACGCTGGACGACCGTTCCGGTTACATGATTCATTTTATATCCGAGACTGGCATCTTTCCCGGCGCCAGCGATCCCTGCGCGATCATCGCCTCCGATAAATGCAAAGGCGCCGAAGCGGTCGGCCTGAAAAATCTCGCGTCGGCACCGAAACCCAGCGGACGCGGCTTCAAAGCCACCGCTTTCAGCCACATCGTGTTGTGCGTCGACGACATCGTCAAAACGCGCGACTGGTACCAGCAGATGTTCAGCATGCGGCCGATTTACAACAAGGCCGAGGAACCCAACGCGCAGGCGATGCTGCGTTTCGGCAACAACACGCTCTACCTGCGCAACATCAAGCGCCCGGGCGGCAAGCCCTACGTCGAGCACTTCGCGTTCGAAATCGAGAACTACGACCAGGATCGCGTCGAGGCCGAACTCAAGAGCCGCGGCTACAAACCGCTGCCCGATTCAAAACTCGGCTGGACCATCCAGGACCCGGAGGGCATGCGTATCGAAATCGCCGGTCGCGGCCTGCCCGAATACATTGCGGAGAAATGCAAGGGTCGCGCCACCGATTGCCCGGGCGGTCCGCGCGGCTGACCCGCCGCTGCAAATTTTTGGAGGCAGGCAATTCGTGAAAGTTTTCAAACTGGCGATAGCGTGTTGCCTCGGCGCCGCCCTGGCGATCCCCGCGACGGCGCAAAATTACCCGAACAAACCGGTACGTGTCATCGTGCCCTTTGCCGCCGGCGGCGGACTCGATATCGTGCTGCGCCCGCTGTTGCAGAAAATCAGCGAAAGCACGCATCAACAGTTCGTCATTGACGTGCGGGCAGGCGCCAACGGCATCATCGGCACCGAAATCGGCGCCAAAGCGCCCGCCGACGGCTACACCCTGATCGGCGCAACGACCGGTTCCATCACCATCAACCCGGCCGTCTATCCAAAACTGCCGTTCGACGTCGCGCGCGACCTTGTCGCGGTGAGCAACGTCGGCGCGACCTCGTTCGTGATGGTGGTGCATCCTTCGCTGAACGTGCATAACGTGCGCGAGTTCATCGCGCTCGCCAAACGCCACCCGGGCGAACTTACTTACGGCTCGCCGGGCATCGGCGGCACCAATCATCTGGCAGCGGAATATTTTCTACAGCAGACCAGCACGCGGATGATCCATGTGCCGTACAAAGGCAGCCAGCCGTTGATCGCCGATCTGATCGGCGGCCACGTCATCATGGGTTTCGATTCGATGATGGCGACCATGCCGCAGGTGCGCGCCGGCCGTCTGCGCGCGATGGGCGTTGCCGCAAGCAAACGTTCACCGGTGGCACCGGAAGTGCCGACGCTGGCCGAAGCCGGCGGCCCCGCCCTGGTCATTGGCTCCTGGTACGGTCTGCTTGCACCAACGGGAACACCGCGCGAGATCCTGAGCAAACTGCACAGCGAGATCACGAAAGCACTTGCTGTCCCCGAGTTGCGCGAACGTTATCAATCCACCGGGCTGGAACCGATCGGCAGCACATCCGAACAGTTCACCGCCGAGATCCGCGAAGACACCGCGCGCTGGGGCAAGGTGGCGCGCACCGCCAACGTGCGCGCGGAATAAACCGGCGTTTCCGTACACAGCGGACGGCGTCAGCCGCAGCGCCGGTTATGTGTCCTCTACGCCGGGGCCGAGATCGGGCGCCAGCATCGCGCGCTCGTCGAAGACAAAACAATGGCCCTGCCAGTGACGGCCGCCGGTCTCTTCAAAATATTTCAGAATGCCGCCGTCAAGCTGCAGCACATTGGTCAAGCCAAGCTCATGCATATAGAGCGCGGCTTTCTCGCAGCGAATGCCGCCGGTGCAATAACTGACAACGGTTTTTCCCTCCAGGGCATCGCGATGCGCCTGCACCGCGCGTGGAAATTCCGTGAATTTTTGTATTCGCCAGTCGATGGCATGTTCGAATTTTCCGCAATCGGCTTCAAAAGCGTTGCGCGTGTCGAGCATGACCACCGCTCTGCCCGCGTCGTCGCAGCCGCGGTCCAGCCAGCGCGCCAGCGTTTTGGCGTCGACCACCGGCGCCCGCTGGTCCGCGGGGCGGATCGTCGGATGATCCATGCGGATGATTTCTTTTTTGACTTTGGCCTTGAAGCGCTTGAACGGCACACGCGCCGACCAGCTTTCCTTGGCCTGCAGCGCCTCAAACCCCGGCACTGCGCGCAGGCAGGCGAGCATTTCGCGGCAGGGCTTTTCTGCGCCGGCCAAAAACGCGTTCAAGCCTTCCGGGGTCACAAGAATGGTGCCTTTCACCCCCAGCGCCCTGCCGGCCGCATCGAGCGTGTTGCGCGTCGATTGCGGGTCTGCAACGGGCCAGAACCGGTAAGCAGCGAGATTTAGAATAGGCATTGTCATGAACCTGGAGTCGACGCATATCTTTGGCCCGCCTGCGACCGCCTCAAGGTCCGGAGCAGAGCCTGCTCTACACGAACCGCCTCAGCGGTCACCGTCTTTTTCGGCGCGCTGCTGCATCTGTTGCACCGCGTCCTCGACTTTCGCCTGCGAGCGCTCCATGGTTTTCTTGCCCTCTTCCATTTCGTTTTTCTTGATGACTGCGCCGGTGGCGGCGGTGGTCGCAGTTTCCACGCCGCAGGCAGTCAGCGAGAAAGCGATAGCAAGGGCAAAGATTTTTTTCATGGCAACAATCCCGATTCAGGTTGAACAGTGCGGTCGGCCATTCCGCGCGACAGCCACATGCACAGTGTAATGCTCATTCAAGCTCGATGCGCGCCGCTTTGACGACCTTGCGCCATTTCTCGATCTCGGCGCCGAACTTCGCGCGAAATTCCGCCGGCAGGCTACCCGCCGGCTCGACACCGAGCGTCTGCCAGCGTTCCGCCATGGCCGCGTCGCGCACGATGCGCGTGACGTCGGCGGCGATGCGCGACACTACTGCGGGCGGCGTGCCACGCGGCGAGAACAAGCCGTACCAGACGTCGACCTCGTAACCGGGCACACCGGCTTCGTGGATGGTCGGCACCTCGGGCAGCATCGTCGAACGTTTCAAACCGCTGGTACCCAGCGGCTTGACGCGGCCCGACCTGATCATCGGCAACTGGATAGGAATGCCGCCGAGATAAATCGACAACTGCCCGCCGATCAGGTCGTTCTGTGCCTGCGGCCCGCTTTTGTAGGGCACGTGCACGATCTGCACGCCGGCCAGCATATTGAAGAGTTCACCCGCCATGTGGTCGGAGCTGCCGGTGCCGCCCCCCGAACCAAAACTCAACTGGCCCGGCCGCGCTTTCGCCAGCGCCACCAGCTCGCGCACCGAATTCAGCGGCGAACCCGCTACCACCACCAGCACGTTGCCGCGCGAGGAAATCTGCGTCACCGGCTCGAAATCACGCAGCACGTCGTAGGGCATCTTGCGATACACCGAGGGGCTGATCGCAAACGAACTCGACGCGAACAACACCGTATAGCCGTCGGGCGCGGCCTTCGCCACCGTCTCGGCACCGATATTGCCGCCGGCACCGGCACGGTTGTCGACGATCACCGGCTGGTTCCACGCCTCGTTGAGCTTCTGCCCGAGCACACGCGCGATGATGTCCATGCTGCTGCCCGGGCCGATTGGCACGACAATACGCACGGGGCGCTGCGGAAAATCTGCGGCGAACGCGCTGCACGAGATCGCGGACAACAATACGCAGCAACAACACCATACAGAACGCAACGCCATGTCTTTTCCGTCCTATTCGACCTTCAGTTTCAGCGAGCGCACGATGCGGCCGTTCTTCTGCATTTCGCTGCGGATGAACGCATCGAATTCCACCGGTGTCATCGCGCCGCCGGTGAGACCGACCCGCGCCAGCGCCTCGTTGACCTCCGACAACTGCAGGGCCCTGCCGATTTCCGCACTCAGACGATCAATCGCCGGCTTCGGCGTACCGGCGCGCACCATGGCGCCGAACCAGTTGGTTGCATCGAATCCGGGATAGCCGGATTCGGCCACCGTCGGCACCTGCGGCACCGCAGTCGAACGCGCGACCGACGTGACCGCGATCGCACGCATGCGCCCCGACGGCAGATAGGGTGAACACTCGAGCACGTTGCCGACCATCATGCTGGTATGGCCACCGAGCAGCGCGATGGTGGCCGGGCCGCCACCGCCATAGGGCACGTTGATCAATTCGATGTTCGCCGCTTCGCGAAACAGTTCGCCGGCGATGCGGCCACCGCCGAGGATGCTGGCGACACTCCAGGTCAGTTCGCGCGGGCGCGCACGTGCCAGCGCAACGAGTTCTTTCACGGTGTGCGCCGGCAGCGAAGGATGCACGCAGATAATCAGCGGGTTGTAAGCGACGCGGCTGACACCCGCGAGATCGGCCAGCGAATCATAGGGCAGCTTTGCATGCGCCGAAGGATTGACGGTGAAACTAGTCGCCATCAGCAACAGCGTATTGCCGTCGGCCGCGGCGCGCACCACTGCTTCCGTGCCGATCACCGTATTGGCACCGGGGCGGTTGTCGATGACGATACTTTGACCGAGTGAACGATTGAGCGGCGCCGACAATGCGCGCGCCAGCGTATCGACCGCCCCGCCCGGTGGAAACGGCACTACCACGCGCAAAGTCCGGCCATCCTGTGCGGTGGCCGCCGGCACAACGCAGACGATGGCCAGTATCCCGATCCCAATCAACTTGTACAGACGGGTCATCATCGTCTATTCCGCGGTCGCGCCCGAGGCTTTGAGCACCTTGCCGCGAATGACGATTTCATCACGCACCATGCGGTCGAATTCCGCCGGGGTCGTCGGCTTCGCAGTGGCGCCCTGCGCCGCCAGTCGTTCGGCAATATCGGCCGAGCGCAGGATGGCGCCAACATCATCGGACAATTTTCTGATCACTGCAGGTGGTGTGCGTGCCGGCGCAATCAGACCGTACCAGCCTTCGTAGTTGAAACCGGGCAACGCCGCTTCGGCAACGGTCGGCACATCAGGCAGCGTCGCTGCGCGTTCACGTGTCGTCACTGCAAGACCGGTGAGGCGCCCGCTGCGCACCAGCGGCACCGCCGGCACGATGGAGGTAACGACGAAATGAATGCGGCCGGCGATCGTGTCGTTGAGCGCCTCCGGCGTGCCCTTGTACGGCACATGCACGATGTTGATGCCAGCGCTCAGTTTGAAGAGTTCGCCACCGACGTGCGTGCCGCTGCCGATGCCCGACGATGCAAAATTGATCTGCCCGGGTTTTTGCTGCGCCAGCGCGATCAGTTCGCGCAAGGTCTTGATACCGCCGGCGGGTGCCGTGCCGATGACCATGGGCGTGCTGCCGATCTGCGTGACTCCGATGAAATCGCGCAGCGTGTCGTAGGGCAGTTTCGGATA
>JANXSE010000097.1 GCA_025356695.1 Betaproteobacteria bacterium | reverse complement strand
CGCAGCTTGGCAGGCCACCAGCGGGCGTGCTGCTGCGCAGTTGCCTGCGATCACCGGCGGCAGCAACGTTCCGCTGACCGCACTGCGGCGGCTGATCGTCGAACGCGTCGATCCGCTGACGGGCCGCTGCCGTTACATCGCCGACACCGGCACACATCAGATCGCCGATCCGATTTTGATTGCGCGCAGCGGCGAACGCATCGACGCAGTGATCGAGAACCGCCTGCCGCAGCCGACCACCGTGCATTTCCACGGCCTCACGCTGCCCGAAGCGCAGGACGGCGCCGGCTTCGACGCGATCCCGCCGGGCGGCCAAAAACGCCTTGCGTTTGAGATCAGGAACCGCAGCGCCCTCTACTGGTTGCACGCGCATCCGCACGGCCTGACTGCCGAACAGGTGCACGCCGGCCTCGCCGGCCTGCTGGTGGTCAACGATGACGACGACCGCGCGCTCGATCAGGCGCTGGCAATTGCACCGGGCAATCGATTTGCATTTGCACTCGCTGACGCGCGCGTCAGCAATGGCGTGCAGCGGCCATATGCGCCGTCGCCGGAAGAATGCCTGCACGGCTATTTCGGCAACCGCATGCGCGTCAATGGCACGCTCGATTTTGCCGCGCATGTGGCGCCGGGCTGGGTGCGCCTGCAGTTACTCAATGCCTGCAATGCGCGCGGCCTGTTGCTGGCCTTTCGCGACCGCGAAGGCGTGGCGCCCTTTCACCTCATCGGCAGCGACGGCGGCCTGCTGGGCGCGCCGGTTGCACTCGAAAGCGTCTTTCTTTATCCAGCCGAACGCGTCGACATCGCGATCGATTTAAGTGAACGCAGTGCGATATCTGCAGTAAGCCTTGCTTTCGATCCGCGCCATCAAGCCAAGGGCGGCAAGCTCGCGCAAGTGCATGCGTCGCGCCAGAAATATCCGGCGCTCGCCGCTGCGACAGTCTGCGCGCCCGCCAGCAGCGGCGCGGCGGACAGCCTGCCCGACGGCAGCGAACTGCCCTTGTTCAAACTAACCGTGAGCGGTTCGCGGCGCAGCGCGCCACCGCTGCCGGCACGCCTGTCTGCACTTGCGGAAGCAACGGCCGGCGCCGATACGCCGACGCGGCGTTTTCGCCTTGATTTCGACGAGCGCACGGGCTTCCTGATCGACCAGACGCCGTACCGCACCGACGAAACCGCCTTCAGCATTGCGCGCGGCGCGCGCGAAGTCTGGGAAGTGCGCAACAGCCCGCTGTCGATGCCGCACCCCATGCACCTGCACGGTTTTGCTTTTCGCGTGCTGCGGCGGCAGGGCACGTTCGGCCCGGCGCGCGCGCTCGCCAGCGCCGGCAACGGCCGCCTGCCGAGCGACCTCGGCATCAAGGACACGGTAGTCGTGTGGCCGAACGAAACGCTGTGGCTGGCGGTGGATTTTTCCCTGCCGCGTGATGGCACGTTCGCCGGCGCGCAGCGCTACATGTTCCATTGCCACAACCTCGAGCACGAAGACGGCATGATGATGCGGAATTTTGAGGTCGTGTAACGTTGCGCTAACACGCGCGCGCTGCTTTTGCGCGCGTCGATGTTGAGCGGCGGGTTAGGGCAAATCACGAAACTTAACCTCGGGCATGCCAAGATTCGCGAGTTTATAAAGATCGCCAGCAATCACAGTTTTGCTAGAGCATTTGAGATGAGCGATACGCTCGCCCGCCTTGTCAATGGCGATGCCAGAACCGTTGACGTCAAAAACATTGCTCTCGTGATAAAGCGTGTAGCTGAATTGTCCACGCTGAAATGTCACCTGAGTCGAACTTCCCTTAGCGTAGCTAGAAAAATATAGGGAAAAAGCTTCAGATGGCTTTTTTGCTTGTTCTGGATATATAAGTTCAGGTTGTTTTCCAGGCACACCGAATCGATAGATTAAATGGCCCGCGTCTTTCGAAAGAATTGGTGACGCACACAACGAAACCAGTTTCCCACGAACGGAACAGTTGAAGAACAACTCTTCATCGGCGGCGCAGAGCGACTTGCTCGGGGTCGCTGACTGCGCTGACAAGCACAGTAGCCATAGTCCGAGAAAAGCGAAATTATGCTGCAAACGCATTGAGTTGCCCTAACATGAATTGGTTGAAAAATATTAGCTGACTTATTAGTTGACACTTTTTCCCTCCGAAATCTTCTCGTCCCCACGTTAGTTGACATATTAGTTGACTTCGTCCGCCGGCACAAAACCGGTGAACAACGCCGTCATACCGATGAAACAGGCCCACCCCGGAATGCGCTGCGCTCCTTCCGGGCTACAACAACATATATGCGGAAGCGGATGAAGACCGGCGGTTTTGGCCTTCCCTTGTGAGACGCCGAGTAACGCAAACGCGCCGGGAGGGGTCAGCGAGGACTGTCTGAGCCCTTGCCGCATAGCGGCAAGGGCGAGTTCCGCAGCCGCCCGGCGCGTTGAGTAACGCAGGGAACCCCCGCAGGGGGCGTCTCACCAGGGCGGCCTTCT
>JANXSE010000092.1 GCA_025356695.1 Betaproteobacteria bacterium | reverse complement strand
CGCGTGCTGGCCGATAAACAGGGGCCACGCGTTACGCATTGAACGCGTCTCGCGCCAGCGCAACCGAGCATTCAATGCAAGCGCAGCCCACCCGCTACGGCGTTCGCGTCTACCGCTTCATTCGCGTGCTGCTGCATGTGGCGCGCGCATTGGCAGTGGCGGCGCTGATTTATCCGTTCATTGACCGCGCGGCGCGCCGCCGCCGCCTCAAAGAGTGGTCGGCGGATTTGCTGCGGTTACTCGGCGTGCATCTGCGGGTGAGCGGCGCGCCGCCCGGCGGCGCTGTGTTGATGGTCGGCAATCACGTTTCCTGGCTCGATATTTTTGCCATCAATGCAGTGCAACCGACACGTTTCGTTGCCAAATCCGAAATCCGCCGCTGGCCGCTGATCGGCTGGTTGTGCCGGCGCGGCGAGACGCTGTTCATTGACCGCGCGCGTCGCCATCACACCCGCGAAATCAACGCGGCAATGGCAGCGGCGCTGCAGGCGGGGGACGCCTTCGCGGTGTTTCCCGAGGGAACCACTACGCACGGCGATATGCTGCTGCCGTTTCACGCCTCACTGCTGCAGCCGGCGCTGACCTGCGACGCACAGATTGTTCCGGTTGCTCTGCGCTACAGTCGCAGCGACGGCAGCTTGTGCACCGAGGCCGATTACGAGGGCGAAAAGTCGCTGCTGCAATCGCTGTTGCAGTTGTTGACGCAGCCGCGGGTATATCTGCATTTGCAGTTTTTGCCGGCCATCGAATGCGCGGGCCGGCACCGCCGCGAACTCGCCGACGCAGCGGCGCGCCGCATTGCCGCTACGCTGGGCTTGGCCGCCCCGAATAGGCGTGCTGGAACAGCGCGCGATCCGACAGCCTGAGTGCCGTCAACTCGCGGCCCCACACGCAACCGGTATCGATGCTGAACACGTTGCAATCGGTGTAAAGGCCGAGTGCCGCCCAGTGGCCGAAGATGACCGGCGTGCTGCGGCTGCGCCGCTGCGGTACCTTGAACCACGGCATATAGCCACGCGGCATTTCGACCGGGTTGCCCTTGTGCGCGAATTCAAGCCGGCCTTTGGTCGTGCACAGGCGCATCCGCGCGAACACATTCGTAATCACGCGCAGACGGTCGTAGCCGCGCAGGCTGTTACGCCAGCGTTCGGGTTTGTTGCCGTACATCCGGCGCAGAAATTCGTCGTGCTCATCGCCTCGCAACGCCGCCTCGACTTCGCCGGCCAGCGCCAGCGCCTGCTTGATCGTCCACTGCGGCAGCAGGCCGGCGTGCACCATCGCATAGCCGTTGCCCGCGTGCATCATTTTCTGATGGCGCAGCCAGTGCAATAACTCGTCGCGGTCTGGCGCGCGCAGAATCGCATCCATGGTGTCGCCATGGTGCGGTTTGCCGTAACCGGCAGCGATCACCAGCAAACTCAGATCGTGATTGCCGAGCACCGTGACGGCGCGTTTGCCGAGACTTTTGACGAAACGCAGTACTGCCAGCGAATGCGGGCCGCGATTCACCAGATCACCGACCAGCCACAAGCGATCGCGCGCCGGATCAAAACGGCATTTGTCGAGCAGCCGTCGCAACGCCGCATAACAGCCTTGCACATCACCGATTGCGTAAATAGCCATGATCAGGATTCAGGATTGAGCAAGGGCAAGACGAAAAAAAGGCGCAGATCGCGCTGCGCCTTTTTGTTCTGCATGCGAAGGACTACTTTTTCTTCGCCGGCGCGGCGGCCTTGGCTGCCGGCTCCTGGAAATTTGCACCCGACTGGTTCGCCATGAAGACGATGGCGCGGGCAATTTCGGTATCGCTCAAATCCGGATTGCCGCCGCGCGCCGGCATGGCTTTAACACCCTTGATCGCGTTCTGCGTCAGGTGATCAAGGCCGTGCGGAATGTGCGTGCTCCAGGCCGCCTTGTCGCCGATCTTGGGCGCGCCGAGCACGCCACTCATGTGGCAGGCGCCGCAGACGGTCTCGACGATTTCCTTGCCGGTTTTTTCGACTTTCGGCGCGTTCGCGTCGACCACCTCGACCTGGCCGACCGGTTTGAGGCGGGCGGCGACGGCTTCGTCGCTCATCGAGGATTTTTTGTCGCCGGTCTTGAGGCCGGTGGTGAGCAGCTGCGACAGCAGCACGATCAGGCCGATCGGCACCAGAAACGACAACAGGATGACGGTGATCAGCTGTTTCGGCGTCTTGATCGGCGACGAATGTTCTTCGGAATGGTTTTCGCTCATGAGGATTCCCGCGTTGCTGCGTTCGAAAGGTCGTAATTATAGCGAGAATGCC
>JANXSE010000085.1 GCA_025356695.1 Betaproteobacteria bacterium | reverse complement strand
ATCCGAAAGAAGCCGGCAGCGATCTCGTCGCCTATCTGGTCAACCTGACCAAAGGCGGCGCCGATTACAGCTTCGAATGCATCGGCAACGTCGAAGTGATGCGGCAGGCGCTCGAATGCTGCCACAAGGGCTGGGGCGTGTCGGTGATCATCGGTGTCGCCGGCGCCGGACAGGAAATCAAGACGCGGCCATTTCAGCTGGTGACGGGGCGCGTCTGGAAGGGCACCGCGTTCGGCGGCGCCAAGGGCCGTCGCGACGTGCCGAAGATCGTCGACTGGTATATGGACGGCAAGATCAACATTGACGATCTGATCACGCACAAGCTCGCACTCGCCGACATCAACAAAGGCTTCGACCTCATGCACTCCGGCGAGTCGATCCGCAGCGTGGTGGTGTTCTAGGTCTACTTCGACGGTGCCGCTGGTTTCCACGCCGGCACGTTCTCCGGAATGTAGACCGGTTGATAGCTGAACAGATCCGGATTGTCGGTGTCGATATGCACCAGCGTGCCGTGCACCTCGGTGTCGCCGTGCACCATGATGCGCGTCACATTCATGATGCGCTGGCGGCCGGGGCCGAACAGCGGCTGGTCGATGATCAGGCGGTGGCGGTCGCCGCCGACCAGCAGTACCGGTTTGCCGAAGGCGATCGACTGACGTTTGAACAAATCGAGCGTGTCGTTGAAACCCGAGCGTGTGTCCGGTTCCGCTTCGCGTTCGTACATCAGATCGGCCTGGAAAAAGAAGACGATGCCTTTGGCGTTGATTTCCCGGGCACGCGCGTAGGCCGCGTTGATCCATGCCAGATTGGCGGCGTTGCGCTCGATGTATTCGTTGACCGTCGCCTGGTCGCGCTGCAGGTTGTTGTTGCTGCCGATGATGTGCACGCTTGCAAACACCACGCCGGCTTTTTCCCAGCGTGCATTTTCGACAAACTTCGCGTATTTCGCATCGGTTGACTGATGCAGCAGGGGCATCCTGCTGCGGCCGAGACTGCCTGGCGCCGTATACATCAGCCGCCGCAGCGTGGCGAGGCGTTCGAGCGGATCGAAACCGCCGTTGTTGGCGCGGTGGCAATCGGTCCATTCGTTGTCGCCCGGTGTATAAACCAGCGGTTGCTCGAAGCTGGCGAAGAGTTCGAGTGCGCGTTTGAAGACCTCGTCAGTGCAATGACTGGTACCGCTTTTGATGTCGCCGAGATGCACGGTAAACGCCGGCTTTAACCGGTTGGTGCGCGCGATCAGGCGCTGGAATGCCGAGTCGTCACGCGGCAGCGTGTAAGGCGTGTCGCCCAGCGTCATGAAGGTGTAGCGTTCGGCGAGGGCCGGCGTGGCGGTCAGCGTCGCAGCAAGCGCGCCGGCGGATATCAGGGAAAGCAGTGGCGAAAGCAAAGTGGCATGCATAAATCGGCCCAGATGACAAAAACGTCATCTTGCGCTGCAATTGTTCCAATTGTGTGACGGCGTGTGGCGTATCGAGGCGCGGTATTGCAAAATACCGGTCCTATGTCAGGTCTTTTACGCAGCGAGCTGCCTTATTGCGAAAACAGCGCCGCCTTGTTCGAGGCGGTGGCGGACCGGCCGTGGGCGGTGTTTCTCGATAGCGGCAAACACGACCTGACGCAGTCGCGTTACGACATCATTGCCGCCGAACCGTACATCACGCTGGTGACGCGCGGCAATCTGACCGAGGTGCGCGGCGAGGAAGCCACGCTGTCACGCGAAGATCCCTTCGAACTCTTGCGCCGCCATCTCGCCATTGATCCCGCGGCGGGCTGTGAGCTGCCGTTCTGCGGCGGTGCGCTCGGTTATTTCTCCTACGATCTGGCGCGCCGCTTTGAAAAACTGCCGGTGCACGCGCGCAGCGAGGAGAAGATGCCGGAAATGGCGGTCGGCATTTACGACTGGGCCGTCGTCGTCGATCATCATGAGCGCCGCAGCTGGCTGGTCGGGCAGGGGCGTGACCCCGAGACCGACTGGAAGTGGGACCGCCTCGTCGCACAATTCAACGCGCCGCCCGCCGAGCGCGCCCGCCAGCCCTTCCGCATTACCGGGCCGCTGGCCTCGAACCTGACGCGCGATTCGTACGCGCGGCGCTTCCGCCGCGTTATCGACTTCATTCACGCCGGCGATTGTTACCAGATCAATCTCGCGCAGCGCTTTTCCGCGCCGGCGGTGGGCGACCCGTGGAGCGCCTACCAGGCACTGCGCATCGTCAATCCGGCGCCGTACTCGGCCTATCTGCGCACGCCCTACGGCAGCGTGTTGTCGTCGTCGCCGGAAAGATTTTTGCAGGTGCGCGATGGTGTCGTTGAAACCAAGCCGATCAAGGGCACGCGGCCGCGCGCCGGTCATCCACGTCTGGACGCCGAGCGCATTGCGGAATTGCAGGCGAGCGCCAAAGACCGCGCCGAAAATGTCATGATCGTCGATTTGCTGCGCAACGATTTGTCGAAGAGTTGCGAGACCGGTTCGGTCAAGGTGCCGCGCTTGTTCGAAGTGGAAAGCTTTGCCACCGTGCACCACCTCGTCAGCACGGTCACCGGCAAACTGCGCGCCGGCCGCGATGCGCTCGATCTGCTGCGCGGCTGTTTTCCCGGCGGCTCGATCACCGGCGCGCCGAAAATGCGCGCGATGCAGATCATCGAAGAGCTCGAACCGCAGCGCCGCGGTGTGTATTGCGGCGCCATCGGCTACCTCGGCTGCGACGGCAACATGGATTTGAATATCGCCATCCGCACGCTGGTCTGTTCCGGCGGCAGCGTGCGTTTCTGGGCCGGCGGCGGCATCGTCGCCGATTCGCAGCTCGACGAGGAATACCAGGAAACCTTCGACAAGGCCGACGCCCTGCTGAAGCTGTTACAGCGCACGGCCGCTTCCCAAGTCGCCGGCTGACGCCGGATTCAATGGCGATTCATGTTGTAACGAAACCGCAACGTTATTTTGATATTATTCGAAATATGAAATCAACCGAAGCAGTGAAGGCGCTCGGCGCTCGGCGCGCTGGCGCAGGAAACCCGTCTGGCGGTATTCCGCCTGCTGGTCGAGAAGGGGCCGAACGGCATGACGGCTGGGAAGATCGCCGAAGCGCTCGACATCCTGCCGGCGACGCTGACTTTTCACCTCAAGGAATTGAGCGCAGCCGGCCTGCTCGAATCGCGTAGTGAAGGGCGCTTCGTCATCTATTCGACGTGCTTCGACCGCATGAACGAACTGGTGGCGTTTTTGACATCGAATTGTTGCGGCGGCAATCCCTGCACGCCGGTCACGGTGTGTTTGCCACCGAAGTGCGCGGTCAAGGCAAAAGTCTAAGAAGGAAAACTGAAGGATGGTTCAGGCGAGGCAATACAACGTTTTATTTCTCTGCACGCACAACTCCGCGCGTAGCCTGCTGGCCGAAGCGATCATGAACAACCCCGCAGTGAACCGCGGTCTGTTCAAGGGCTACAGCGCCGGCAGTCATCCTTCCGGTCGCCCCAATCCCTTCGCGCTGGAACAGATTCAAAAAGCGGGCTTGCCGGTCGATGGCATACGTAGCAAGGACTGGAACGAATTCACACTGCCCGGCGCACCGGCGATAGATTTTGTGTTTACGGTGTGCGATAACGCGGCAAACGAAGTCTGCCCGGTGTGGCCCGGCCACCCGATGACCGCGCACTGGGGGGTGCCTGATCCATCGAATACCGAGGGCGCTGATGAACAGAAGCGCCGTGCCTTTGCCGAGACTTATCGTCAGCTGGCGCTGCGCATCGGTTTGTTCGCCAATCTGTCGGTGGACAAACTCGACCGCATGAGCCTGCAGACGAAACTCAACGAGATCGGCACATCATGAGCGCCGGTGCCGCAAGCGCCGCGCCGCCGGCAATGGGCGTGTTCGAACGTTTTCTCACGCTGTGGGTGTTTCTCTGCATCATCGCTGGTGTCGTGCTTGGGCAGTGGTTGCCGTCAGTTTTCCACGCGATTGGCGACATGGAAGTCGCACGCGTCAATCTGCCGGTCGGCGCGCTGATCTGGGTGATGATCATCCCGATGCTGCTGAAAATCGATTTCGCTTCGATCGCACAGGTGCGCAGCCAGTGGCGCGGCATCGCCGTGACGGTATTCATCAACTGGGCGGTGAAGCCGTTTTCGATGGCGCTGCTCGGCTGGATTTTTATCCGCCATCTGTTTGCGCCGTATCTGCCGGCGGCGCAGATCGACAGCTATTTCGCCGGCCTGATCCTGTTGGCTGCCGCGCCGTGCACAGCGATGGTGTTCGTGTGGAGCCGGCTGACCAAGGGTGATCCGTATTTCACCCTGAGCCAGGTCGCCTTGAACGACGTCATCATGGTGTTTGCCTTCGGGCCGATCGTCGCGCTGCTGCTAGGGCTGGCCTCGATCACGGTGCCGTGGGACACGCTGCTGATTTCGGTCGCGCTCTACATCGTCGTGCCGGTGATCCTCTCGCAGATCTGGCGGCGCGTCTTGCTGGCGCAGGGCGGCACGGTGGCGCTTGAGCGCGCACTCACCGCGCTGCATCCGCTGTCGCTGCTGTCACTGCTCGCCACGCTGGTGCTGTTGTTCGGTTTTCAGGGTGAGGCCATCATCAAGCAGCCGCTGGTGATCGCCATGCTGGCGGTGCCGATCCTGATCCAGGTCTATTTCAATTCGGCGCTCGCCTACTGGCTGAACCGCCGCTGTGGCGTGGCACACAACGTGGCCTGTCCATCGGCGCTGATTGGTGCCAGCAATTTTTTCGAACTCGCCGTCGCTGCGGCGATCAGCCTGTTCGGTTTCGAGTCGGGCGCGGCGCTGGCCACCGTGGTCGGCGTGCTGATCGAAGTGCCGGTGATGCTGTCGGTGGTGCGTATCGTCAATACGTCGCGCAACTGGTATGAAATGAAATCC
Organism: Betaproteobacteria bacterium; assembly: GCA_025356695.1. The sequence goes on along the minus strand of JANXSE010000085.1, from coordinate 20,847 downwards.
GGCGGTTGATGCGGTGGCGGCTGCCGCCGCAAACAAAACCTAGTCCGGATTCCAGCTGCGCAGTATCGAGCTCGGGTTGTCACTCTCACGCGGGTGCGGTGCTTTGGTTGCAGTGCCGGCGGCGATCCAGCCGACGAGCGTTTCACCTTCTTCGCAAAAAGCGCTACTGATGACCGGGTCCGCCGCCTTGTTGCCGCTCAGCACCTTGGCGCCGAAGCCCATCATGTGCAGGGCCGTCAGAAAATTGGCGAGTGCACCACCTGCTGCTATCCATTGTTCACGTGCGACGACCCGCTGTTCTTCCGCTTCGATGTGCGTGACAAACGCGAGCAGTGCGGGCCCCAGCAGCGCGCGTTCCCGCTCAATCGCAATTTCGTCGGCCGATTTGCCATTCCGGCGCGCGCAGTCGGCAAAGAGATCGGCGAGCTTCTGTCGTCGCTCATCCGGAATCAGGATGAATCGGAAGGGTTGCAGATTGTGGCGGTCCGGTGCCCGCAGCGCTGCGCTTGCCGCGATCAGGATCTGGTCCACGGTCGGTGCAGGACTGACCAGATACTTGGGCCCGACTGAATAGCGGGTCAGCAGTTGATACAGACCGTTGCCGGGTTCTGTGTCATTGCTGGTTTCGTTGGCTTGTGCGTTCATGCGGTCACTTCCTTTGACGTGTCAGCACGTCAATTAGACCGCTTTTCCCCGAAGGCAATTTGATTTCGATCAAATAACGATGGGGGATTTGATTCCTGACCACTGGACCGGCCGGAGGGGACATGACGTGAAAGGCGTTTCGGCCTCTCCCGGACGATCTATTGTCTAAAGCCGCGTATCCATGGTCCGCAGGCGGTCGGCAATGACACGCATGATCTGCAGCGCGAATTTCGGTGTTTGCTGCACCATGAACATGAAGCGCTGCTCAGTGATCGGCACCAGTTTGCAATCGGTGACTGCGGTGGCAGTGGCGCTGCGCGGGCCTGCATCGATCAGCGACATTTCCCCCAGCACACCGCCGGGCCCCAGCAGATCGACTTCCATGCCTTTGACGCTCAGACGCACCTCGCCGTCGAGCACGACGTACATGAGGTGTCCCGCTTCGCCTTCGCTGAATACGGTGCTGCCTGCGCTGAAGCGGTCGAATTCGGTCTCGTTTCTGAACAGGTCAATGTGTACCACTGTTGCTCTCCGGATGGGCGGGCGCCCCGGCCCGCTACAATGACAAATGTACTGCACTGACGTTACGGTTTCGTGACGGCGGCCTCCAGCAGGCGTTCGCCGGCGCGGATGCGCACGCCTTCATGCAGACCGCTGCAGAGCCGGAAGCCGCGCGGGGCAAAGACGATGATGGTCGAGCCGTGCTGGAACCAGCCCATTTCTGCGCCCTTGCGATAGACCGCATCGCAGGCAATGACATTGGGGCCGCGATAGCGCAGGTGCAGCAGTGCGTCGAGACAGTGCAGCCGTATGCTGGCGACCAGCACTGCCGCTACCGGCACCAGCACGAACGGTGTGCCATCCGCAGTCAACCGTGCCAAGATCGCCGCGCGCTCGTTTTTGCAGAACAACTGTTCGATGCGTTTGAGCGCGACCGGGTTGACGTTCCAGGTGTCGCCGGAGAAATACGTCACGCGTTCGACGCGGCAGTCATGCGGTGCATGAAAGCGGTGGTACATGCTGGCCGTGATGCGCAGCGTGACGTAGCAGCCGTCGCGCACGAGGTCGATTGTGGCGGCTTCGCCGAGCAGGTCTTCCAGGGTATAGGGAAACCCCTTGGCCTGGAGCACACGGGTACCTTCGATCGGCCCGCAGGCCCCGACGATGGCGTCGCACGGGCTTGTCAGCACTGCGGGGTCGACATCGACCGGTCGCGCGCCGTCTTTCAATTCGCGGATGAAGCAGTCGTGCAGACTGGTGAAGCGCGATTTTTTCGCTTCTTCTAGAGCAAGGTTGGCGCACCGCTTCCACAAGGCGATTGAGATATTCCGCACCAGCGGCTGCTCGATTTTGCTGAACCAGCCCATGAAGAGCGTCAGCAGCCGGCGTGGGATGCGGTTGGTGAGCAGGAAGTTGATGTCCTCCTGCAGAATGAATCTTTCCAGTGCGAAACGTATTTTCATCAGTTTGTAAACTGTGTGAGGTACATGAAAGCTGGAGGTTGCAGATGGACGAAACCACAATCATGTACGCGTTGGGTGCGCTGGCTTTGGCACTGGCGCTGCCGAAGCTCAAAACGCGCCTTGAACTGTCGAAGGCGAAACATCCGTCGTTGGCCGGGCATGCGCGGATGGCACGCCGCATCGCCGCGCTGGTGCCGCATTACGAATACGATGAGTCGCGCTTTTTCTGCTGCGACGGTGCGCCGCCCAATGTTGTGGTGCAGCGCCGCGCCGGTTTCCTGCGGCTTGCCGCGCTGTACCGCGAGCGTTTTGGAAAATCCGCTGCGCTGACTGCAAAAACCGCCGAGGGCGTTTCTGATCTGCAGTTCACCGGCGCCTACCGCGTGCCGTTTCAATTCAGCCGCCATGTGCGCGAGCATCTGCAGGGAGGTTCCTATCTGCAGTCGTCGTGGGGTGTGATGGTGACCGACCTCGACGGCAACCAGTTTTACGATCTCACAGGATCGTACGGTGTGAACGTGTTCGGCAACGATTTCTACAAATCCTGCATCGAGGATGGCGCGGCGCGGGTGCGTGCTCTCGGCCCGGTGCTGGGCAGTTATCACCCAGTGGTTGCCGGCAACGTGCGGCGTCTGCGCGAAATATCCGGGCTCGACGAGGTGTCGTTTCACATGTCGGGCACCGAGGCGGTGATGCAGGCCGTGCGGCTGGCGCGTTATCACACGCGGCGCTCGCATCTGGTGCGCTTTTGCGGCGCGTATCACGGCTGGTGGGGCGACGTGCAGCCGGGCGTCGGCAATCCGCTGCCGGCGCATGAAACCTACACGCTTAAAGAGATGGACGCCGATACGCTGCGGGTGCTGCATCGCCGCCGCGACATTGCCTGCGTGCTGGTCAACCCGCTGCAGGCGCTGCACCCGAACGGCAGTGCGCCGGGCGATTCCGCGCTGATCGACAGTTCGCGGCGCGCGCAGTTCGACCGCGCGCGATATACGGCATGGCTGTGCGAACTGCGCGCGCTGTGCAGCGAACGTAACATCGTGCTGATCTTCGACGAGGTCTTCACCGGTTTCAGACTGGCGCCAGGCGGTGCGCAGGAATATTTCGGCGTGAAGGCCGACCTGGTGACCTACGGCAAAACGCTCGGCGGCGGACTGCCGGTGGGTGTGGTGTGCGGGCGCGCCGCGCTGATGAAGCGCTATCGCGACGAACGGCCCATCGACATCTGTTTCGCGCGCGGCACCTTCAATGCGCATCCGTACGTGATGGGCGCGATGCAGGTCTTTCTCGAACGCATGGAAACCCGGCAGGTGCACGCGCTTTATGAAAATCTCGATGTGTTGTGGAACCGGCGCGCCGAACAGCTCAATCTGCGTTTGCTCGAAGCCGGACTGCCAGTGCAGGTGGCCAACCTGTCGTCGATCTGGACGGTCTATTACCTGCGGCCGTCGCGTTACAACTGGATGTTGCAGCATTACCTGCGCGCTGAGGGGCTGGCACTGAGCTGGGTGGGCAGCGGGCGTTTGATCTTCAGTCTGAATTACACCGAAACTGATTTTGCGGCGGTGGCCAGTCGCTTCGTCAGCGCGGCGCAGGCGATGCATCGCGACGGCTGGTGGTGGTGCGATGCGGCGCTCACCAACAAGGCGATACGGCGCGGCATACTGCGTGAAATGATCGCTCAACGTTTCGGCACTTTGTAAAAAGACGCCCCGCAGAAGCACGGGGCGTGGACACGGCGGGCCGTGGTTCGCTCAGGCGTGCTGCTTGTGCAGTGCCGGATCGAGCAGCTCGCCGCGCAGGAGATAAAAGGGCGACTTGTAATAAAGCAGCAGATCGTGGAACGGGTCGGTCAGGATCTTGGCCAGCCAGACGAGTCCGGTCCGCACGTCCTTCAGATAGAACAGATGGACGGTGCGGAACAGCAGGCCGCCAATGCCAATCGACAGCCAGATCACGCCGGTTTTCTGCACGAAGGTCGTGCCGTCACCGGTCGGAAAAATACCGAATAGCAGCGGGTCGAAGTAGAGCACCACTGGCGCCAGCGCCCAGATCGTCAGCAGCACGATTTTGCGTTTCAGGTTGTAACCGACCTTGATCGATTCCTTGTGTTCGTGGCTGGCCTGGTTGACCTCGTCATAGCCTTTCGGCTCGAAGAAGAAGTGGCCGATCTGGCGGCTGACCATGGCGGCGAGCCAGCCGATCAGCGCGGCTGCCACCGGGTCGGTGAAAATCAGCGCATAGGCGGCGAGAAAGCTCAGGGCGCTGACGAAATGCAGCGACTGGTTGATGCGGCTGTGATGGTAGTAGCGGTGGTCGTCCCAGCGCTGAATTCTGAGCGCTTCGAGAAATTCCTTCATTGCATCTCCTTTACCGGGCGTCGGAAAAAATGTTGCAGCACGCATGTTGACGCCACAATGCTGCGGTTTGTTTACCGCGGGTTTGCACATTCGTGACAGCCGCCGGCGACCTGCCGGCTGTCATTAAAGTTTCTCGCGGGGCCGGCATCATGGCGCGATGGAAAGCGATTTCATCATCCTCGAGCAAATTCCTGCCATGAGAAAATCACTGCGTATTGCCTTTGTCAGCGAAACCTATCCGCCGGAAGTGAACGGCGTTGCCAACACCGCGGCGCAGTTTGTCGAAGGACTGCGCGCACGCAACCATGAGATCCAGCTCTTGCGTCCGCGGCAAAGTCGCACCGATACCGCGGCTGAGAGCCATGGCTTTCATGAGGTGTTGTGCCGCGGTTTGCCGATTCCGCGTTATCCGGGACTGAAGATGGGTTTGCCGGCGAGGCAGGCGCTGGTCCGCCTGTGGTCGCGTGCGCGGCCGGATGTCGTGCATATCGTCACCGAGGGGCCGCTCGGCTGGTCGGCGCTGCAGGCGGCGCACAAACTCAGGATCCCCGTGAGCTCTGACTTTCGCACCAACTTTCACGCCTACAGCCGGCACTACGGCATCGGCTGGTTGCGGCAACCGATCGCCGCCTATCTGCGCAGGTTTCACAACCGCGCGTTGCTGACGCTGGTGCCCACGGAGGCGCTGCGGCAGGAACTTGCCGCGCGCGGGTTTCGCAATCTGCGCGTCGTTGCGCGGGGCGTCGATACCATTCGCTTTGCGCCGGCACATCGCAGCGAAACGTTGCGCGCGAGCTGGGGCGCGACGCCGGATGACGTTGTTCTGCTGCACGTCGGGCGTCTGGCGCCGGAGAAGAACCTTGAACCAGTGGTGCGCGCATTCGAACGCATCAGGCAGACGCAGCCGCGCGCGAAGCTGGTTTTTGTCGGCGACGGCCCGGCACGCGCACAATTGCAGACGCGCTGCCCGGCGGCGATCTACGCCGGCACGCGACAGGGGGCCGACCTTGCCGCGCACTATGCCTCGGGCGACGTGTTTTTGTTTCCCAGCCTGACTGAAACCTTCGGCAACGTGACCATCGAGGCAATGGCCAGCGGTCTGGCAGTCGTCGCCTACGATTACGCGGCGGCCGCCCAGTACATCGAACACGGCCGCAACGGCCTGCTGGTTGGTTTCGATGACGGTCATGAATTTGTGCATCTTGCGGCGGCGCTGGCGAGCACGCGCAACCGCATTGCCGCGCTTGGCGCCGCCGCGCGGGTCAGCGCCGAGCAGATGGCGTGGGCGCGGGTGGTCGAACAATTCGAACATTTGCTGCTGGCGGTGGCAGACGCACCGTGTGCAGTGCCGGCAGGGGCGGGCACTGCCGCCGTCGCCGCTGTTACCTCATGAAATGATTCTGTGTTGCGCGATAAGCGCTGCATATAAATCGGCCAGCCGCGCGGCCTGCACCGTCGCGCTCCACTCCGCAGCGTAGGCGCATCCTTCGGTGGATAATTTTTGTTGCAATTCGGGGGAGGTGAGCAACCGGCAGACGGTGTCCGCAAACGCGCGCTCTTCGCCGGGCGCTACCAGTGCGCCGCGGCCAGCGTCGAGAATGTCGAGCGTGCCCATGGCGGCGACCGAAACGACCGGCACGCCGAGTGCCATCGCTTCAAGCAGCACGAGGCCTTGTGTTTCTGTACGCGATGCAAAGACGAAGGCGTTGCCCGCAGAATAGCAATCGAGGAGCGTGGTGGCGCGGTCGAGATAGCCGATGAACCGCACGTTGCCGTCGAGCAGCAGGCTGTGCGACAGCGCTTTCAATTGCGCTAGCGCCGGCCCCTCGCCGGCGATCAACAACAGAATGTCCGGATGGCGGGTGCGCACCTGCACCAGCATGTGCAGCAGAAAATCGATGTTCTTCTCAAAGGCGACGCGGCCAACGTGCACCAGCAACGGTCGTTCCGGCGCGATTCCATGTGACTGCCGGAAGGCGGCGCCATTGCCGCCGCGAAGTTCCTGCATGCGGACGCCGGTCGGCAGTATGGTCATGGCAGTTCTCACACCATAGGCAGTCAGTGCTTTGAGCATGGCGCGCGACGGCACCACCAGCGCATTGACCTGATTGCCCTGGCGCCGCGAGAATATCCGCGCGCAGGCGCGCATCAGCGCGCGCGGTGCAAACGGCACATAGTGGTAAAGATATTCTTCAAAAAACGTGTGGTAGGTGGCGACACAGGGCACGCCGAGTTGGCGCGCGATGCGCAGACCGGCGTAGTGCGCGGCGAACGGGGTTTGAATATGCACGAGGTCGATGCCGTGCAGCGCCGGATGCCGGCGCAGGGTTTGCAGGCCCGCCCGCCGCATCAGCCGGTCTTCGGGATCGCGCGGCACCGGGCGTGCCGGTATGCGGATGATGCCGTCGTCGGCAGTTTGCGGCGTCGGTGCGTAGTCGGGTGCGACGACGACGATCTCGTGACCGAGTGCCTGCAATTCGCGGCGAAAGGTCTGCATCGACGTCGAGACCCCGTTGATGCGCGGAAAGTAGACGTCTGAGATGTAGAGGATGCGCAAAGGGCTGCAACCGGAACGTGATGCGCGACTGTAACAGTCCGGTGTTACGGTTTGGAGGCGGTGTTGCCGGGCCGTCAGGCCGCCGGCTGGAGAACGTCGTTCATTGCGCCGCGTGGAATGTCGCCGCCCAGGACGTCAAGAATATTGCGTGCCGCCTCGATTTCGGCGTCGTCGCCATCCCGGCGCGTAGCGATGTTGGTGATCCAGACACCGCGGCGCGTGCAGGCGCTGACGTCGATGTGTTCGGGCAGGCGGTAGGTGCAGGCGATTACGCGCAGGCGCGGAAAGCGGTGCAGTAGCGTGGCATCGATGCGTTCCGGCGTCGCCATCAGCAGCGCGTCGGCGCTGGCGGCGACCAGCGAAAAATCGCCGCGTTGCGACGCGGCGATGGCAACGCGCGGCAGGATGTCGCAGACACTGGTCAGCAGTTCGACGGCGGCGGGTGCCACGTGCCGCGTGATCATGACGTAAGGTTTCATGGGGAGACTCCTTTTAAACGACGGGCAAATACGGGTGATCGCGCCGCAGGATAACGGCTGATTGTTGCAGTCAGGTTGGCTGTTCCGGTTTTTCGTATCGCGGTTGTCATCGTTTTGTCACGTGCCGCCGCTAGGCTTTCCTGTTGATTGCCGTCAACTTCCACCGACAGGAGCATTCCGATCATGAGCAGCAGCTACAGCGATCCCTCGGGCATCGACAATTCATCAGCAACAGAATCATTCTCGACGGTGTGTGACACCTGGCTGACGCGCCGGCAGCTGTTGAAAGCCGTCGCGGCATTGCCTGTGCTCGGTTTCGGCACCGGCTGCGCGACGCCGGGCACCCGCATCGACAGTGGTGTGGTGGGGTTCGCGCCCGTCAGCATGTCGAAGGACGACAGCGTGCGTGTGCCGGCCGGTTATACGGCGACACCGCTGTATCGCTGGGGGGATGCCATCGGCAGCAAGCTGGGCATGCCGGCGTTTCGCGCCGACGCCGGCAATTCAGCGGATGAGCAGTTGCTGCAGGCCGGCATGCATCACGACGGCATGCAGTACTTTTCGCTGCCTTTCGGTTCTGCCGGTTCGACGCGCGGGCTTCTCGCCATCAATCACGAATATACCGATGACGGTCTGCTGCACGCCGGCGGCATGAACAGCTGGAATGCGGCCAAGGTGCGCAAGTCGCAGGCGGCGCACGGCGTTTCGGTGATCGAAATTGAAATGCGCGACGGCAGTTGGACGGTGGTGCGTCCGTCGCCCTACGCGCGGCGTATTTCGGCAATGACGCCGATGCGTATCGCCGGCCCGGCGGCGGGTCATGCAACCTTGCGCACCGCGGCCGATCCGGCAGGGATTGAAGTGCTGGGCACCATCAACAATTGCGCCAACGGCTACACGCCGTGGGGCACTTATCTGACCTGCGAGGAAAACTGGAACGGTTATTTCGCCAACGGCGGCGCGATTCCACCCGAGCAGCGGCGCTATGGTATGACGGCGCAGGGCGCCGGCTACCGCTGGCACGAATTCGACACGCGTTTCGATGCGGCGGCCCATCCCAATGAACCGAACCGCTTCGGCTGGATCGTCGAAATCGATCCGTACGATCCGTCGTACCAACCGGTCAAGCGCACCTCGCTCGGCCGCATCAAGCACGAAGGCGCAGCGCGGGCCATCACCAAAGACGACCGCGTCGTGTTCTACATGGGCGATGATCAACAATTCGAATACATCTACAAATGGGTCTCGCGCGACGCGTGGAACCGCAACGACCGCGCTGCCAACCGCGATTTTCTCGATCACGGTACGCTCTATGCGGCGAAGTTCAATGCCGACGGCGCCGGGCAATGGCTGGAGCTGACGCAGGGCAAAAACGGACTGACCGCGGCAAACGGTTTTGTGACGCAGGCCGACGTGCTGATCAAAACACGCCAGGCCGCCGACGTTGCCGGTGCGACGAAAATGGACCGCCCCGAATGGACCGCGGTCAATATGAAGGACAACTCGGTGTATTGCACGCTGACCAACAACAGTGCGCGCGGCGCGAAAGACCAACCCGGCGTCGATGCGACCAACCCGCGCGTCAACAATACCTTCGGCCATATCATCCGCTGGCAGGAAGATGGCGACGATTTTTCAGCGACCGCGTTTCGCTGGAATATTTTTGTCATGGCCGGCGATCCGCTGATCGAAGATGCGAACAAACGCGGTAACATCCGCGGCGATGTGTTCGGTAGTCCCGACGGCTTGTGGTTCGATGCGGCCGGCCGCCTGTGGATACAGACCGACGTCTCGACCAGCGCGTTGTATCGCGGTGACTACGCGGGCATCGGCAACAACCAGATGCTGTGTGCCGACATTGCCAGCGGCCGCATTGCGCGTTTCCTCACCGGGCCCAAGGGCTGCGAGATCACCGGCATTACTGAAACGCCGGACGGCAGGACGATGTTCGTCAACATCCAGCACCCCGGTGAAACGTCGAGCGAGCGCAGCGATCCGGCGCAACCGCAGGCTGTCAGCCACTGGCCCGATGGCCCCACCGGCGGACGGCCGCGTTCGGCCACCGTCGTCATCCGCAAGGACGACGGCGGGGTGATCGGTTCGTAATCGCCGCGGGGGTATCAGGCGCGCAGGAAGTGGCGCGGGTAACGCGGATCCATGCGCGCGATCGGCAGCATCATCAGCAGGTCCGCGGTGTTGAAATCCGGGTCCCATGCCGGCGCGCTGCAGACCTGGGCGCCGACTTTCAGATAGCCCTTGATCAGCGGCGGCAGTTTGATCGCAGTGATGGTGTTCTCGTAGGCGTCGAGCGGCAGCTCGCAGCGCGGGAAGGCGCGATATTCGATCGGACACAGGCTGGTCGCCTGCAGGCGGCGGTAGATCGAGGCGGCGCCCTGGCCGCCGTCGGCCATGCCCACACTCGCGCAACCGATGATGTATTGGTAACCGTGGGTCTGCACGTAACGCAGAATGCCCGACCACAGCAGGGCGATGGTGCCGCCGGAACGATAGTTCATATGCACGCAGGAACGGCCGATTTCGACGATCTGGCCGCGCAGGTGGTTGAGGCGCGTGAGGTCGAATTCCTCCTCGGCATAGTAGCCGCCGATGCGGCGCGCCGCCGACGGGGTGAGGATGCGGTAGGTGCCGACCACCTGGCCGGTCACGGTGTCGCGCACGATCAGGTGCTCGCAATGCGCGTCGAACATGTCGCAGTCGATGCCGGCGTCGGTCGGATTGACGCGGGCGCCCATTTCCTCGGCGAACACCTTGTAGCGCAGGCGTTGCGCTTCAAACACCTCGTGTTCGTTGCGGGCGATGGAAACGTCAAGGGAAGGCGCCGGTTGCACGCGGGGCCGTGCCAGACTTTGCAGCATGCATGATCTCCGTTTGTGAATGTGCGCCTACGTTAAACAGGCGGGGTTACACGGCGGTGAAACATTTCTTGCGAAATGATGACGAATGCTTGGGCCGGTGTGAATTTCCCGTCGTTGCCGGGCACAGAAAACCGTGGCATCCGTGTTGCGAAATGCCTATACTTTCGCTACCGTGATGCACAGCAATCCACACCTTCTTCCCCGCGTGCGCGACCGGCGCCGTGCCGGGATTCACTAGCCGAAATGGCGGTCTACTCCACTCTCGCCGCGGTTGACCTCGGTTCCAATTCGTTTCACCTGCAGGTGGCACGCGCCGTTGGCGACCAGATTTATCCGCTCGATTCGCTGCGCGAGCCGATCCGTCTCGGCGCCGGGCTTAACCGCGAAAAACGTCTCGACGAAGAATCGCAGCTGCGCGCGCTTGAATGCATGAAGCGTTTCGGCGAGCGCCTGCGCGGCTTCGACCGGCACGCGGTGCGTGCCGTCGGCACCAATACCCTGCGCGTGGCCAAGAATGCCGCGCAGTTTCTGAAGCAGGCCGAAGCGGCGCTGGGTTTTCCGATCGACGTGGTGGCGGGGCGCGAAGAAGCGCGTTTGATTTATCTGGGCGTGTCGCACGAACTGCCGGCATCGGAGCAAAAACGGCTGGTGGTCGATATTGGCGGCGGTTCCACAGAATTCATCATCGGCCGCGGACACAAGCCGCTGCGTCTGGACAGCACCTACATGGGCTGCGTCAGCTACAGCCGCAAATATTTCGACGACGGCAAGATCACCAAGGGCGCGATGAAACGCGCCGAACTGGCGGCGCGTAGCGAACTGCAGCACCTGTTGTCGCGCTTTTCGAAAGGCAGCTGGCAGGAGGCCTATGGTTCCTCCGGTACCGCACGCGCACTTGCCGAGATTCTGCAACTCAATGGATTCGGTGACGGCCACCTCACGATCGACGGTCTGGACGGGTTGCGCGCGGCGATGCTCAAAGCCGGCGATCTGGATCACCTTGACCTCACCGGCATCAAGAATGACCGCAGACCGGTGATCGCCGGCGGCCTTGCGATCATGAGCGCCGTGCTGTCGGAACTCGGCATCGAGTCGATGAGCGTGGCGACCGGCGCGATGCGCCAGGGCATACTCTATGATCTGCTCGGCCGCACCCACCATCACGACATGCGCGACATCACAGTGTCACAGTTCATCAAGCGCTATCACGTCGATTCGGGCCAGGCGCGTCGCGTCGCGGTGCTGGCGCTTGAGTTGTACGAGAGTTTTACCAGTGGCGCAGAAGACAGCGACGAGGCGGCGCCGCAATTTCTGGTGTGGGCGGCGAAACTGCATGAAATCGGCATTTCCGTCGCCTACAGCGGCTATCACAGGCATTCGGCCTATATCGTGGAAAATGCCGACATGCCGGGCTTCTCGAAAATGGAGCAGGCGCGGCTTGCCGCACTGGTGCTGGCGCACCGGCGCTCATTGAAAAAACTGATGGTGCGCGGTGATGAGACGCCGGACTGGCGCATGGTGATGGCGCTGCGGCTTGCGGCTTTGATCTATCGCAGCCGCGCCGATTTTCTGTGCCCGTCGATCAGTGCAAAAATCGGTAATCGCACAGTGCGCCTCGATATCGACCGTGAATGGCTGGCCGACAATCCACTGACGGTGATGGCACTCGAGGAGGAGATGGCCGAGTGGGAGGTCACCGGCTACAAGCTCGATGTGCGCACGCTGCGTGAGGCCGAACCCGGCGGCGACAGTCAGCAGGCCGCCTGAGCGGGCGCCGCGTTTACGCAAAGAGGTTGCGTCGCTCTACGAAAAAGCTGTTGCCCGTTTCGCGCTTGGCCTGCTTCTTGGCATGAGTCGCCGCGCTCGACACCTCCAGATGCGTAGTGATGGTGTTGGCCGGCACTTCGACGGCGCCGATCGAAACGGTCGGGAACGGGTAGGTGGTTTCCACCCCGCGCCGGTCCTCGCTGACGTAATGCCCGCGCGCGCGGTTGTCCTCGTTCAGCAAGGACGGCATCAATTCCGCGAACTGCTTTAGCGCCGCCCTGCAGCGGCCCTCCCAATCCGTGCTTTGGAACATGACGATGAAGTCGTCGCCGCCGATGTGGCCGATGAAATCGCGTTCGGGATCGCAGTTTTCCGCCAGCACGCGCGCCGCCAGACGGATCACTTCGTCGCCCATCTGATAGCCGAAGACATCGTTGAAGGGCTTGAAATTGTCGATGTCGCAATAGCAGGCGCTGAAGCGCGCGCCGGCGTTGAGCAGGCGTTCGATGTGTTCCGAGATCGGCACGTTGCCCGGCAGCAGCGTCAGCGGATTGGCATAACGCGCGGCGTTGATCTGCATCTGCGTGATTTCGCGGATGAGATCGCGCGCGGTGCCGATGCCGAGATAAAAGCCGCCGTCGGTGATGATGAAGCCGTCGGCGAGGTTGCGCGGGTCGCTTTCGGAGACGACCGCGCTCAGTTCCTCGATGCTCAGATCGTGCTCGACCACCAGCGGCGCCGTCTGCATGAAGATGGTGCAGGGGCGGCGGCCGTAAATCTCCTTGCGGAACGGCCGTGCGAAGCGGTCGATCAGCGCATAACGGTGAATCAGGCCGACCGGCACGCGGTCTTTTACCACCGGCAGTGAAATCAAATCCGGATCGTTTTCGAACAGTTCGCAGACGCGGTCGTTTTCGGTTTCGGGGGCGACCGGTTCGACCGCGATCATCAGCTTGCGCGCCTTCACCGCGCGGTTCGACACGCGCTCGATGCCCGGGTAGACGGCGATGCCGCAATCCTGCACGGCCTTGCGCGCTTCGGCGGTGGCCTCGCGCGCCGGGATCGCATCGGGCTTGGCGATGAAGTAACCCTGGCTGTAGGCGATGCCCAGATCGCGGATGACGCGGAAGTCCTGGCGTGTTTCGATGCCTTCGGCGATCACGTGCGAACCGCAGCACGAGGCGATCTGCTGGATGGCGCGGACGAACTCCAGCTTGAGGTTGTCTTCGCACACGCCGTGGATGAAGTGCTTGTCGATCTTGACGAACTCGGGGCGCAGTTCCGACCACAGGCGCAGCGAAGAGAAGCCTTCGCCCAGATCGTCGATCGCCACTTCGAAGCCGAGCCCGCGGTAGTGCAGCAGCGCCTCGCGCATTTTCGCCAGATCCGGAGTCGGCTGGTTTTCCGTGAGTTCAATGATGACGCGCTCGGGCGGCAGTCCGACGTTCTGCAGGAAGGCCACCAGATTGCCGCTGGAGGCGGACGATTGCGTCAGCAGTTCGGGGCTGACATTGAGAAACAGTTTGCCCGGCAGTGACATGCCGGCGAATGTTTCAATGACGATCTCGCGGCTCAGCAATTCGACCGCCGATTGCAGACCGAAGCGCTCGGCGACCGAAAACAGCCACGCCGGCATGTGCAGCGGGCTGTCGACCGGGCCGCGGATCAGGCCCTCGTAACCGATGATTTCGCCGCTGCGGGTGGCGACGATCGGCTGCAACACCGCGTGCAAGAGGCGCTGTTCAATGATGTTGCGCACGATGATCTGCAATTCATGCTGCACGGCCTGTGATTCGGCGAGATTGCGCGCGCGGTAGCGCGGCGCGGGAATATCGAGCGGCTTGATGGCCAGCAATGCGGCGTCCATGCGGTATCTCCGGCTGTTGAATGCGCGGTGCCCGGAACGGGTGTGTGTCGCAACAGCTGAAGAGAGGTTAGCGCGGGCGTGTTGCAACCGCGTGACGCCCGGTGCGAATCTCAGGTGCCGGTCTTGGCGGCAAGCAGGTCGAGTAGGACGTTCTGCGAATGGCCGCCGCGGCCGCGTTTGCCCTTGCGGAAGTGATATTCGCCGTTGGCATCCATTTCCCAGGCCTCGACGTCGCGGGCGAGGCAGGCGGTGAGCCCTTCGCGGATAACGCGCCGTTTCAGGCGCGGTTCAAGCACCGGGAAGCAGATTTCAATGCGACGGAAGAAATTGCGGTCCATCCAGTCGGCGCTCGACAGATAAACGTCCTCGGCGCCGCCGTTGTAGAAGTAGAAGACGCGACTGTGTTCGAGAAAGCGGCCGAGCACCGAGCGCACGCGGATGTTTTCCGAAACGCCCGGCATTCCGGGGCGCAGCGCGCAGACGCCGCGCACGATGAGGTCGATGCTGACGCCGGCTTGCGACGCCGCGTAGAGCGCGGTGATGATTTCCGGCTCCAGTAGCGCGTTCATGCGCGCGACGATGCGGCCCTTGCGGCCGGCGGCGGCATTACGCGTTTCGGCCTGGATCGCCTTGATGGCGCGTTGATGCAGCGTGAAGGGGGCCTCCCACAGGTGCCTGAGCTTGCTCGCCTTGCCCAGACCAGTGAGCTGCATGAACACCTCGTTGACGTCCTGCGCGATCTCCTCGTTGCAGGTGAAGAGGCCGAAGTCGGTGTAGAGCGTGGCGGTACGCGAATGGTAGTTGCCGGTCGCCAGATGCACGTAGCGGCGCAGGGTTGTTCCCTCGCGCCGTACCACCAGCGCCATCTTCGCATGTGTTTTATGGCCGACCACGCCGTAGATGACGTGGGCGCCGGCTTCTTCCAGCCGCTGCGCCCAGTTGATGTTGGCCTCTTCGTCGAAGCGTGCCATCAGCTCGACGACGACGGTGACCGCCTTGCCGTTGCGCGCGGCCTGCATCAGCAGTTCCATCATCGCCGACTGCGCGCCGGTGCGGTAAACGGTCTGCTTGATGGCGACGACCTGCGGATCGTGCGCGGCTTGTTCGATGAAATTGATCACCGGCAGAAACGACTGGAAAGGATGGTGCAGCAGAATGTCGCTGCGGCGTATGCAGTCGAAGACGCTGGAGTAACGCAGCAGGTCGCGCGGCATGCCCGGCACGAAGGCCGGGAACTTCAGCGCCGGGCGGTCGACGCGGTCGGCAATCTGCAGCAGGCGCACCAGATTGACCGGCCCGTTGATCTGGTAGAGGTCGATTTCGCCGAGGCCGAACTGCTGCAGCAGCGCGTCGGCGAGCCGGCGCGGGCATTCGTCGGCCACTTCCAGCCGCACGCTGTCGCCGAACTGGCGCTGCGAGAGTTCGCCCTGCAAGGCCTTGCGCAGGCTTTTCAGTTCGCGCAGTTCCTCCTCGTCGATGTAGAGGTCGCTGTTGCGCGTGAGCTGGAATTGGTAACAGCCGACCACCGCCATGCCCGGGAACAGTTCGCCGACATGCGCATGCAGGATCGACGACAGGAAGGTGAAGCCGTATTCGCAGCCGGCGATTGAGCGCGGCAGCGCGATCACGCGCGGCAGCACGCGCGGCGCCTGCACAATCGCCATGCTCGACTTGCGGCCGAAGGCGTCCTTGCCTTCGAGTTCGACCACGAAGTTGAGGCTCTTATTCAGGAGGCGTGGAAACGGATGCGAGGGGTCGAGGCCGATCGGCGTCAGCACCGGCATCAGTTCGCGGAAAAAATAATCGCGCACCCACGCTTTTTGCGCGGCGTTCCACTTCGTCCGGCGCAGGATGCGGATGCCCTCTGCCGACAGCTGCGGCAGCACGTCGTTGTTGAGGATTTCGTACTGGTGTGCCACCAGCGTCTTGGTCGCCCGCGCGATATTGCGGAACACCAGGTCGAGCGGCACGCCGTCGGGGCCGGGCGGCGCGCCGGCGGCAATTTCCTCTTTCAGGCCGGCGACGCGGATTTCGAAGAATTCGTCGAGATTGCTGTCGACGATACAGAGGTAGCGCAGGCGTTCGAGCGCAGGCACCCGGCGGTCTTCGGCCAGCGCCAGCACACGGCGGTTGAACGCGAGCAGGCCGAGTTCACGGTTCAGATACAACTCTGCGGCGAGCGCTGGTTTTGCCATCGGGTACGCGGTTCTGCCCTGTAATGTCGGATTGGGGCCGGCAGCCGCAATTCAAGACGAACCACAGCTTAACAAATATGCATTACAAATATGTTACAGCCTGCCGGCAGGCGGGGGCGGGTTGATTGGCCGCTTGCTGATATGCATCAACGCAGGGGCGCTTCGGCGATTGCGACCACTCGCGGCGCCGCGTCCGCCAGCGGGCGCGTCCAGCGCACCAATTGCATGCGGCCGTCGAAATGCTCAACGATGGCGGTGCAGCTGTCGACCCAGTCGCCGCAGTTGATATAGGTCAGTCCGTCGATGCGTTTGATCACCGGCGTGTGGATGTGGCCGCAAATGACGCCATCGAGACCGCGTTTCTTGACGTTGCGCACCACCGAGTTTTCAAAGTCGCCGATGAAGCTGACCGCGCGCAGCACGTTGCGCTTGGCATAGTCGGCCAGCGACCAGTGGCCGCTGACGCCGATTTTGCGCCGCAGCAGCGATAACAGCCGGTTCAGATGCACGAGCAGCGTGTACGACACGTCCCCCAGCACCGATACCCAGCGGTGGTAGGTGGTCACTTGGTCGTATTCGTCGCCGTGCAGCAGTGCGTAGCGGCGGCCGTCGGCGGCGATGTGCACGTGGTCGCGCACGAGTGTGATGTCGCCGAACGAACTGCCGACGTATTCGCGCAGTGCCTCGTCGTGGTTGCCCGGTATGAGGTAGACATGCACATGATGGCGCGCTTTTTTCAGGAATTTCTGTACCACTGTGTTGTGCTGCGCCGGCCAGTAAAGGCTGCGGCTCATCGCCCAGAAGTCCACGATGTCGCCGAGCAGGAAAATGTTCGACGCTTCGTAGTCTTTCAGGAATTCGAGCAGTTCCTCGGCGCGGCAGGCACGCGAACCGAGGTGGATGTCGGAGAGAAACAGCGAGCGTACTTTTTGTGCGGTTTTTTCAGGGGTAGTTGTACGGTTGTGTGTGGCGGTGTCCATGGATGAAGTCGTTCTCAGGCCGACAAGCGGTCGTCGATTGCCTCCGGGCGTTGTTGTGCGGCGATGACTTCGCGTAGCGCGGTTTCAAAGGCGGCGCCGACCGTGTTCCATTCAAACGGCTCGATTGAGGCACGCGCTGCGCGGCCCAGCGCAGCGGTGCGCGGTTGATGGCAGGCGAGCCGTACTGCGAGGTTGACGAACTCGCGGGTGTTGTCGACGGGGGCGAGCAGGCCGTTTTCGCCGTGCCTGATGTATTCCGCGGCGGCGGCGTAATCGTAAGCGACGACGGCGAGTCCGCTGGCGAGCGCCTCGACCGTCACGTTGCCGAAGGTTTCGGTGGTGCTGGGGAAGAGAAAAATGTCGCCGGAGGCGTAGTGTTCGGCCAGCGCATCGCCCGCTTGCATGCCG
Organism: Betaproteobacteria bacterium; assembly: GCA_025356695.1. The sequence goes on along the minus strand of JANXSE010000085.1, from coordinate 3,250 downwards.
GCGAAGATGATGCTCGCGTCCTGTGCCTGCAGTGCTTTGCGTTCGGGCCCGTCGCCGACCATGACCAGGCGCACGCCCGGCGCCGCCGCGCGCATCGTGGTGTAGGCCTTGAGGACCGCCGCCAGATTTTTTTCCGGCGCAAGCCTGCCCACATAGAGGGCGACGGTCTGGCCATCGGCAATGCCCCAGCGTTTGCGCAGGCTCTCGCTACGCCGCCGCGGTGTGAACTGCTGCGTATCGACGCCGCGCGGCACCACGCGCAGATTCAGATAGCCGTGGCCCTCCAGTTCGTTACGCAGCGAATGCGTCGGCACCATCGTGCAGTGCGCCTTGTTGTGAAAGCGGCGCAGGTACCCGGCGATGGGTTTGCGCAGCCAGCCGACGCCGTAATGGCGGCTATAGCTGTGGAAGTTGGTGTGGAAATCGCTGCAGCAGGGAATGCGCAGTTTGAGGGCGACGGCGAGTGCTGACGCGCCGAGCGGGCCCTCGGTAACGATGTGCACGATGTCCGGGCGGTGCAGCGACCACAGCCGCGCCAGCGCCTGTTTGGCCGGCAACCCCATCTTCAGATTGTTATAACGCGGGATCGAAACGCCGCGCCCGAGGACTTCCTCAAAACGCGGTTCGACGGTGGCGCTGTCAGTGCGGTTTTGCCGCGGGCGGATCAGCTGAACTTCGTGATTGCGCGCGCGCAGGCCCTCGATCATGTGCTGGATCGTGATAGCAACACCATTGATTTCCGGCGGATAGGTTTCGGTAACAACGGCGACGCGCAAGGTGCGGCGCGTTTCCGGCAGGTGTTCAAAGATGATCGGTGCGTCTTGCATTGCCGCGATTCTGGCCGGCCAGCAAGAAAATTTGATGACGCTGGCGTGACGGTTTTGTGAAAACCGCGTCTGCTGCTAAAGCAGGGCCAGCAACCAGACGATGATCACGTTGGCCACCGATAACAGTACCGCCGCGCTGCCCAGATCCTTGGCGCGTTTGGCCAGCGCATGGTCTTCGAGCGACACGCGGTCGGTGACGGCCTCGATGCCGGAATTGAGCAGTTCCACCACCAGCACGGCGACGACGCTGGCGATCATCGCGCATTTCATGGGGATGTCGAGCGGCAGATACAGTGCCGTCGGTATCAATATGCAGGCGAGTCCTGTTTCCTGGCGGAAAGCGTCCTCATGACGGAATGCGGCGGCCAGTCCGTCGAACGAGTAGAACAACGCGTTCCACACGCGTTTGAGACCGGTCCTGCCTTTGTACGGGCTTTCCATCGCGGCGCCATCGGTTGTCTGCGCGAAGAGTAAAGGCACCGCATGACAAAGCCGTGACAGTGCCGTAAGCGTGTGTCGCTGCGCGGAATTCGACGGCAAAAAGGACGTGGTCGACCGCGTGATATCATCGCCCGCGGTAAATCGCACCGGATGACGATGCCGGCGGATTGGAAATGCTGAGGGTTGTTGAAAGATCGATGCCGTGACCGCCGTGACCGCCGTGACCGCCGAGACCGCCGTGACCGTTATTGCAGTTGAAGACGACAAAGTGCTGCGCTTTTTGCAGGTGTTGCTTGACCCGGCGACCCCCGCCGAGCGCATGAACGTGTTCGCCGACTACGTTGCCCACGATATCGACCAGCAGACCTGGCTTGCGGATGTGCACGCGCGCGTGCCGGGTATTTTTCCGTCCAGCGTCAAACTGATCAAAACCACTGAAGAACTGCATGCGGTTTTGCCGCAGGCCGAGGCGCTGGTAGTCGAAAGCATGGCCGTGGGTGCTGCTGAACTGGTGCTGGCACCGCGCCTCAAGTTCATCCACAAGTTCGGCATGCGCGCCGATAACATCGATCTCGCCGCCTGCGTGGCGCGCGGTGTGACGGTGAAAACGCAGCGTCGCCGTACCAATATCGCGGTGGCTGAACACACGATGGCGCTGATCCTTGGTCTGGCGAAACAACTGCACCGTCTCGCCGGCAAAGTTACCGTTGAACGCCTGCAGCCACTCGGCTACGAATACCGCAAGTACGACACGCGCCACACCGGCGCCAACAACTACGGTCGCGTCGGCGGCCTGCGCGTGATTCACGGCATGACGCTGGGCCTGCTTGGCATGGGCGAGATCGCGCGCGAACTGGTGCCAATGGCGCGCGCTTTCGGCCTCAATATTCGGTATCACCGCCGTAACCGCCTGCCACCGGCGGAAGAGGCTGCACTCGGCATCGCCTATTGCGGCTGGGACGATCTGTTCACGGGTTCCGATATCCTGAGCGTGCATGTGCCGCTCGAAGCGGCGACGCGCGGTCTGGTCGGCGCCGCCGCCCTGAATCAAATGAAACGCGGCGCGTGGTTGATCAACACCTCGCGCGCCGATATCGTCGATCACGATGCACTGTTGGCGGTATTGAAATCGGGACGCCTCGGCGCGGCGGCGGCCGACGTGCATTATCAGGAGCCGGTGGCCGAAGACGAGCCGCTGCTGGCCTTCGACAATTTTCTGATGACGCCGCATTTCGCCGGCGGGCCGCGGCAGACGCTGCTCGACGACATCGAAGAAATCGCATGCAACATCCAGCAGGCGCTGGGATTGAACAGAAAAGCGCAGGAGAAAAAAGCCTTATGAGTACCGCACCGAAGCCCAATCTGAAAAAATTCTTCAATCCTGCCAGCGTGGCGCTGGTCGGCGCCACCGATGACCTGTCGCGTTTTGCCGGCAAGGTGCTGATGCGCATGACCGACTTCGGTTACCGGGGGAAAATCTATCCGGTCAATCCGCGCTTCAAGGGCCAGCAGATCCGCGGCCACGAATGTTATGCCAGTGTGCGCGATCTGCCCGAGTCGCCCGATCATGTCGGCGTCGTCGTCCCCGCACAGCATGTAATGGACATTCTTGAAGATTGCGCGGCACGCGGCGCGAAGTTCGTTACCGTCTACACCGGCGGTTTCGCCGAAAGCGGCACGCCCGAAGGCAAGGCATTGCAGGCTGAAGTGGTTGCGCTGGCGCGCCGTTCCGGCATGCGCATCATGGGGCCGAACTGCAACGGCATGATCAGCTTCGTCGATGGCTTTGCAATGACGACTTCGGCGACCATTGCCGGGCCGCGGCGTCCGGCGGGCAACGTCGGCGTGGTGTCGCAAAGCGGCGGCGCGGGGCAGGTCAACGTGATGTGGCGCTCACAGGAAGCCGGCGTCGGTGTCAGCTATCAAGTGAGCTGTGGCAATTCGTCGGACCTCAACATCGTCGACTTCATCGAGTTCATGCT
>JANXSE010000081.1 GCA_025356695.1 Betaproteobacteria bacterium | reverse complement strand
AGCGTGTCGATCAGCTTGCGTTTGCATTCATGCACGACCGCCGAGGGCAATTCGGCATAGGAAAGCCCTGCGGCGTACTCGCTCAATTCGCGGATGCGTTGGTCCATGGATTTCTGTGCTTTTCGGAAATGCGGCACGCGCGAATGCGCTGCACCGTGACAGTGGAATTCTAGCATGTGCTAGCATCCGGCTCCCGCGTCCAACCCCGCAAAACTCATCATGATCCGAAGCGCGTTTGCCCTCCTAGCCGTCGCCCTGATCGCCAACGCCTGGTCTGCCGGCGCGCCCGAATGGAAACCGGAAAAGGCGATCGAAATTATCGTCGGCGTCACCCCAGGCGGCCCCGCCGACACCTCGGCGCGCATGATGCAGAAAATCCTGCAGGACAAACGCATGGTCGGCGTGCCGGTCAGCGTCAGCAACAAAGCCGGCGCCAACAATGCGCTGGCCTGGCTCTATCTGAACCAGCATCAGGGTGATGCGCATTTCATTGCGATGACGCTGCCCAACATCGTCACCAACCGTATCACCGGCAGTCACGATCTGAGCTTCGCCGACATCACACCGCTGGCGCAGTTGAACAGCGAAACCATCGTCTTTTCGGTGAAGGCCGATTCGACAATCAAGAGCGGAACCGAATTAATCGCAAAACTCAAAGCGAATCCGACCGCCGTCAGCATCGCCTTCAGCAACATCGGCAGCGCCAATCACATCGGTGCCGGCCTCGTTATGAAGACCGCCGGCTTTGACGTAAAAAAAATGAAATTCGTCGCCTTCAAGGGCGCCAGCGAAGCTGTCACCGCGCTGCTCGGCGGCCACGTCGACGTTGTCGCCTCCAGTGCCTCAACCATCGCACCTCAGGTGGAATCCGGGGCACTTCGAATGATTGCAGTTGCCGCATCCAAGCGCATGCGCTCGAACCCGACGGTGCCAACCTGGCGCGAACAGGGTGTCGCGGCCAATTTTTCGAACTGGCGCGGCGTCATTGGCCCCAAGGGCATGAGTCCGGCGCAGATCGCGTACTGGGACGACCTGCTCGGCAGAATCGTGCGCACTGACGAGTGGACAAAGGAAATCGCGCAGTACGGCTGGGAAAACGATTACATGAACAGTGCGGAAAGCCGCAAATTCCTTGAGCGCCAGCACGAGGAACTCAAAATCATTCTTGGCGAACTCGGGCTCGCGAAGTAGCAGTCCTGTGGCGCAGGCAGGGCGTCTGCGCCACAAAATTCATCAACGCCTGCAGTTAGCAACAACACGCTGTTCGGCGCATTGACTTTGCCTGCAAGGGCGAACAAACTTTCAATCAAGGTCGCGCGCCGGCCCCAACCATCCCGATGAAATTTTCCCACCCTCCACAAGTTCAGAACGCCCGTCGTACCTGGCTGAAACAGGCCGGCGCGCTGGCCGGCGCGGCTTCCCTGCCCCTGCTCGGCCCGGCGGCACTTTCCTTTGCGCAGTCCACATTAAACGCCCTGCCGCGCATTGCGCTGATCATCGGCAACACACACTATCGCGACGCGCCGCTGAAGAACCCGGGCAATGACGCCACAGCCATCGCCGGCGAACTCCAGCAGTCCGGTTTCAAAGTCAACCTGCGACTCGACGCCAGCCGTGTACAGATGGCCGGCGCGATCCAGTCCTTCAGCGACGATCTCGCGAAATCCAAAGGGGTCGGCCTCTTTTATTATGCCGGCCACGGTGCGCAGCTGGCGTGGCGCAACTATCTGATCCCGGTCGATGCTTCCATCGAGAAACTCGAAGACCTGCGCGACAAGACGGTCGAACTCAATGCGCTGCTGCAGGGGCTAGTCAAGGCCGCCAACCCGATGAATGTCATCATTCTCGACGCCTGCCGCGACAACCCGTTCGGCACCAAGCTGCCGGCCGAACACAAAGGCCTGTCGCAGTTCGACGCGCCACCGGGTTCCCTGCTTGCCTATGCGACCTCACCCGGCAACACCGCCGGTGACGGCGAAGGCGCCAACGGGCTCTACACCGAAAACCTGCTGCGCGAAATCAAGGCACCGGATGCCAAGATCGAAGACGTGTTCAAGCGCGTGCGGCTGGCGGTGCGACGCCGCTCGCAGGGGCAGCAGATCCCCTGGGAGAGCACCTCGCTCGAAGAAGATTTTTACTTCCGCCCGCCGAAGCAGCTGAAAAAACTTTCCGAAGACGAACTGGAGAAACAGTTCGAGGAAGAACTCGAATTGTGGGAAAGCATCAAGAACGTGAAGGAATCCGCGCCGATCGAGGAATACCTGCGCAAATATCCGAGCGGCAAGTTCTGCGAGCTGGCCCAGTTCCGCCTCAATCGTCTGCTGGCGCAGCGCGAAACGACCGTGCAGGCCGCTATTGCAAGCAATGTATTGCAACCGGCGTCCGGATCGAATGCCGATTTCAAATATGTCAGACCGTCCACCCGTTTGAATTGACGCCACCATGCCAGTCATTAATGTCGAAGGGATCGGCCGCATTGAGTTTCCGGATGTAATGAGCCGGGAACAGATCGACGACACCATCAAAAACGAGATTCTCCCGGCGTTCAGGCAACGCATCGCGCAGGCGTCGGCAACGGCACTTTCCGCCAACACTTCGATCGCGCCGAATCCGTTCAGCGGCGGCACCGCGATTGCCGACGGCCGTTTCAGCGTCGGCGACAGTTACAGATATACCGTCTCGGATCTGCTGACGAAGATGGAAACGCGGCGGCGCACCGAAACCGTGACCGAGGTCAGCGACAGCGAAGTCGTCTACAACGGTGGTCGCATGGTGACGGACCTGCTCGGCAATTACGTCGTCGACGACCGCGGACGCCAGTTGACCGAATCGCAGTATTTCGTTTCCGAATACAGCGTGGGCAGACGCTGGCACACCCGTGTCTTGTTGACCCGGGGCGGTGGTGGTGGCGGTGGCCGGCCGCAGGGAAAACGCAGCATCACGCGCGTCAAGGAGGATACCGATGAAGTGGAACTGGACTTCCGGGTGCTCGGACGCGAGAAGATCACCGTAGCGGCCGGCACGTTCGACGCCTTCAAAGTGGAGGGCCAGGGGTTCGTGCGCAATGCCGGTGCGAATTGGCGTTACGTTTACTGGATCGCCCCCGAAAAAGTGCGGCGCTTCATTGCCATGGAATATACCAATAGCGGCCGGCGCGGCGGCCTGGCCATCGCCGACCGTTACGAACTGACCTCATTCAGGCAAAACACCTAGTGATGGCAAACAGTATGGTCCGCCGGTTCCAAGCGCCAACCCGGTTCAATTGCCGGCGAGAACTTCGCCTGGCCAAACCCGGTATGGCAGCTCTCGCTCCATGACATCTTCGAAAACACAGTTTCGCGACGCGCGTCGTATCTGGCTCAAAAAAGCCGGCGCACTTACCTCCTCCTCGGCACTGCCCCTGTGGGCACAGCGCACCTTCGCACAATCCGCAGTCGCACTTAATACGTTACCGCGCGTTGCATTGATCATCGGCAATACGAAATACGCCGAAGCGCCGCTGAAAAACCCGGCCAATGACGCCAAAGCGATCGCCGGGGAGCTGCAAAAAGTCGGTTTCAACGTCAATCTTGTGCTCGACGCCGGACGCGCGCAACTCGCGGGGGCGATCACCGCCTTTGGCAGCAGTCTGGCCAAAACAAAAGGAGTCGGGCTTTTCTATTACGCCGGCCACGGGGCCCAGCTCGCCTGGCGCAATTATCTGATTCCGGTCGATGCGGTCATTGAAAAGCTTGATGACATGCGTGACAAGACGGTGGAGCTCAATACCCTTTTGCAGGGCTTGATCGCCGCAAAAAATCCGATGAACGTCATCATCCTGGATGCCTGCCGTGACAATCCGTTCGGCACCAAGGTGCCGACCGAAGCAAAAGGTCTATCGCAATTCGATGCCCCCCCGGGTTCGCTGCTCGCGTATGCGACGTCACCTGGCAACACGGCCAGCGACGGCGATGGCGCCAATGGTCTTTATACAGAAAATCTGTTGCGCGAAATACGCATGCCCGATGCAAAGATCGAGGATGTCTTCAAGCGCGTCCGGCTCGCAGTTCGCCGCCGCTCGGAAGGCCAGCAGATCCCCTGGGAAAGCACCTCCCTGGAGGACGATTTCTATTTCGTACCACCGAAGGAACTGAAAAAACTCTCCGCAGACGAGATCGAGAAACAGTTCGAACTTGAACTCGGCATCTGGGAGAAGATCAAATCTTCCAAGGAAAGTGAACCGCTTGAGACTTATCTCCGTCAGTTCCCGAGCGGGAAATTTTCGGAGCTCGCCCAGTTCAGACTCGATCGTCTGCTGGCGGAAAAAGAAAAAAGCCGGCTCAATTCCAAACTGCTGGCAAAACAGGCCGCCGAGGAACGGCAGCGTCTTGCGCTCGCGGCGGAAGTGCAGCGGCAGGCCGAGGAAAAACGCCTCGCAGAAGAAAAACGCATCGCCGAGGAACGCAGGCTGGCGGAGCAAAAGCGCGTAGCCGAGGAAAAACGATTGGCCGAGGAGCGCCGTCTCACCGAGCAGAAGCGTCTGCTCGAAGAGCAGAACATTGCCAAACTTTCTGCGGAGCGAAGACGTGTCGAGGAAGCGCGACTTGCCGCCGAATTCAAGGCCGGCGAGACGCGGCGCCTGGCTGAGGAGAAGCGGTTGGTTGACGAGCGGCGTGCAGCGGAAGAAAAGCGCATTGCAGAGGAAAAGCGCCTCAGCGACGAAAGACGCCGGAGCGAGGAAGAACGACTGGCAAAACTTGAAGAAAGCAGGCGGGCCGCCCCAATACCCGTTTCAACGCCGATCGGCTCAATCGCCCCCAACCCGTTCAGCAAAGGAACCGCAAAGACTGACTTCGGCTACAAGATCGGCGACAAATATTCCTATCGCGAAATCGACCTGCTGACCAAACTGGAAACAGGGAAACGCACACTGACCGTCACCGCGATCGGCGACGACGAAGTTACCTATAACGACGGCCGGCTCGTCACGGATTTTCTCGGCAATATCGTGAAAAATCCGCGCGGGCAAACCTTCGTCGGCCGGCAGATTTTCGTTGGCGAGTACAGCATTGGCAGGAAATGGACAACGATCTATCGCGGGCTGCGTTACGACCTGAAACCCGATGAATTTGTACAGAACTTTCAGGTGGTCTCACGGGAAAATATCAGCTTGCCGGCAGGCACGTTTTTCGCCTTCAAAATCGAAGGCGATGGATATCTGCGCGGTGCCGGCAGCCAATCGCGTATTACCTACTGGGTTGCGCCGGAACAGGTGCGAACGTTTCTCGTATTTGAGCTAGTTCAGCGCTCACGCGGCGGCCAGTGGATAGACTCGAACCGGTCAGAACTGATTGCCTATCAGCAGACGACCTAAACAAGAAATTTCTGCACCCCAACGGCGTCGTGTAGCCTCCATACGCGAGCAATCACCTTGCGCATTTCCTCCGCAGTGGCACCGCCGGCATGCCCCGCCAGCCGGATCGCCTTGTCTTCAAGCTCCGCACGTGACAGCACGTTGTCGGGATCGCCCTTCGGCGAGGTGATCTTTTTCTCCAGCGTGCGGCCGTCTTTCAGCGTGACGCTGACGCGCCCCAACCAGCGTTTCGGATAGGCACCATCCACTTCCGGGTCGAGCACCATTGAAACTTTGTCGTGGAACGCCCTCACCTGTTTCTCGCGCAGCGCGGCATCCGTGAAATCGGCAAGGCCGGCTCGACCGAGGTTGGCGATCAGCGCCAGCACGAAGCCCATCGAGAACTTCGACTGGTGGATGGTCTGCGGATCGGTGACCGGGCCCAGCACATCGAGTGCGCCCTGATGCACGTGCGCGGTCAGTGCGACGATGTCATCGGGTTGGAGTTTATGTTCCTGCATCAGCGCCAACAGCGCATCAGCCGCCGGATGGGTG
>JANXSE010000078.1 GCA_025356695.1 Betaproteobacteria bacterium | reverse complement strand
CCAAAGCTTTTCCCACTTCCAAAGCAGTGAATGAAGCCCTCGGTAGCCTACTCGTTTTGGCCGAGAAAACATCACGCATAACCCGGCGCACAACGCGGACGCGCGCAAAGACGGCGCGCACCGGTTAGCTCTACGTTATGCCGCGTAAAAATAGCGATTGTTGCGTGATGCGCAACACGGTATAGTAATGAATGGTCAAAACTTTCCGACACAAAGGGCTGCGGAGGTTCTTTGAGTCGGGAAGCGTGGCCGGTATTCAGCCGCATCATGCTCCTCGCCTGCGAATGCAACTTGCCGCCTTGGATACCGCGCAAAGGATCGAGGATATGAACATCCCCGGCTTTCGCCTTCACCCATTGAAGGGGCGCGAAAAGGGCCGGTGGTCCATCTGGGTCAATGGAAGTTGGCGGCTGACTTTTGAATTTCGGGATGGAGATGCTTTCGTTCTGGACTACGAGGATTATCACTGATGGCTATGCACAATCCCCCGCACCCGGGTGAATTCATCACTCAAGTTTATCTTGAGCCAAACGGCCTGAGTGGCCGGGAGCTTGCGCTTAAACTTGGCGTTGCTGCTTCAACGTTAAGCCGCATCCTTAAAGGCTCCAGTGCGATAACACCCGAGATGGCGCTTCGTTTGTCCAAGGCGCTGGGACGAACGCCCGAAAGTTGGCTCTCGATGCAATACAACTACGATCTCTGGCATGCACGGCGGCGCGTAAGTCTCGCCAATGTCGAAAAGGTTAAGCTCAACGCGGCATAACCAAGAGCTGCAGCCGACACATAAAGCGCGCGGCTGGCTGCGAACGTTAACGCTCACGCCCGGAGACACCCACGTGGCGCAGCGACTACCCGTTCGTTGCGTTTGAAGACTCGATGCACTGGCGGACGGCCGGTTGCCCGTTTGTGTACGACACCGCACCGAGTGCCACCGTTAAAAAAGCGGATAAATTGACATTTGGTACGCATATTGCTCGCTGGTTGGTAGAGCGATGCCACCACCAAAATGCGCACAATTGCGGTGCGGGCACGGGTGCTCGAACCTGAAATCCGCACCATGAAATGCCGCCCGCGCATTGAAACGCACCACAGCCGGCAAAAATGTCGCGGCGAACTTGCCCGATACCGGCCCGGCGGCGGCTGCAAGATGACGTTCGAAAGCAGTCTGACATGGTCATAATCGACGACGATCGCTACGAAGAAGGCATGGGCCGCCTGACGCCCGACGATCTGACGATCGAGATACTCGGCCGCTGCCTGCTGCCGTCGCCGGTGGCCAGCCACCTCGGCGAACGCGGCGTGCATTTCGTCGGCGCCGCCGGCAAGATACTGCTCGACGATTCACTCTCCAACCTGCGCAGTGCCAGCGCGGATCCGGCCGCCCAACCGGCGTTCGAACTCGCCGGGCCGCGCGACAAGATTTTTTTCGATCCGCGCACGGTGCGCTGCGGCATCGTCACCTGCGGCGGCCTCGCGCCCGGCCTCAACAACGTGGTGCGCGGCATCGTGCTCGAACTGTGGGCGGGTTACGGCGTGCGGCAGATTTTCGGCTTCCGTTACGGCTATGAAGGCATGATCGCGCGTTACGGCCACGCGCCAATGATGCTGACACCCGACTCGGTTGCGCATATCCACCACGAAGGCGGCACGGTGCTCGGCACTTCGCGCGGTTCACAGGAGCCCGCCGAACTCGTCGACAATCTCGAAGCCAACGGCATCGGCATCCTCTTCATCATCGGCGGTGACGGCAGCATGAACGGCGCGATGCGCGTGTGTACCGAAATAAAAACCCGCGGCCTGCGCATCGCCGTCATCGGCGTGCCGAAGACCATAGACAACGACGTGCCCTTTATCGATCGCAGCTTCGGTTTTGTCAGCGCCTATTCGGCCGCCGTTGACGTCATTCGCAGCGCGCGCATCGAAGCGATGGCCGCGCGCGACGGCATCGGCCTCGTCAAATTGATGGGGCGCCATGCCGGCTTTCTCGCCTGCCAGGCGGCGCTCGCCTCGACCGAGGTCGATCTCGTGCTGATTCCCGAAGCGCCGGTCGCGCTTGAAGGCGACGCCGGCGTATTTGCTTATCTGGAGCGCGTGCTCGCGCGCAAGGGCCACGCCGTGGTGGTCGCCGCCGAAGGCGCGGCGCAGGAGTTGATTGCCGACCAGTTGCTCGCCGAAGCGCGCGACAAAAGCGGCAACGCGAAATTGAAAGACGTCGGCATCTTCCTGCGCGACCGCATCGTCGCGCATTTTCGCGGGCGCGGCCGCGAAGCGACCGTCAAATACATCGATCCGAGCTACGCCATCCGCAGCATCCCGGCCTGCCCGTCTGACAGCGTCTATTGCTGGAACATGGCGCGCAACGCCGTGCATGCGGCAATGGCCGGCAACACCGCCATGCTGATCGGCCGCTGGCACGGCCGTTCCGTGCACGTGCCAATGGCGCTGGCGGTGCGCCAAAGCCGCCGTGTCGATACCGACGGCGATCTGTGGATGTCGGTGATCGAAGCCACCGGCCAGCCGCGCACACTTTCTTCCGCCTTACAAACGGCGGACGCCAAACTATAATGCGCAGCCACTGCGCTTAACCGTTATACCGAAGGAGTTCACATGACTGACATCAAACGCATACTCGGCGCCGACGGCGACAAACTGCTCAGCCACGTCTGTAAAACGATACCGAAAGAATCACTGCATCTGCCGGGGCCGGATTTTGTCGACCGCATTTTCGCGGCGAGCGACCGCACGCTGCCGGTGCTGCGCAGCCTGCAGCAACTGTTCGATCACGGCCGTCTCGGCGGCAGCGGTTATCTGTCCATCCTGCCGGTCGATCAGGGCATCGAACACAGTGCCGGCGCGTCGTTCGGAAAAAATCCCGCCTACTTCGACCCCGAGAACATCGTCAAACTGGCGATCGAAGGCGGTTGCAACGCGGTGGCTTCAACACTCGGCGTGCTCGGCGCAGTGTCGCGCAAGTACGCGCACAAGATT
>JANXSE010000050.1 GCA_025356695.1 Betaproteobacteria bacterium | reverse complement strand
GTGCCCGGCACCATCGTGCCCAACGGCGCGCGTGTGCCCGGCACGCAATATCAACTCGATCCGGTGACTGCGGCGTTCAGCACCGGCTGTTTGATCCGCTGGCTCGATTTCAACGACACCTGGTGGGCCGGCGGACATCCGTCAGACAACTATTCGGGCATTCTTGCGGTGGCCGATTTTGTGAGCCGCCAGCGCGTCGCCGCCGGTAAAGCGCCGCTCGTCATGCGCGATGTGCTGACCGCAGCAATCAAGGCCTATGAAATTCACGGCGTGCTCGCCGAGGGCAATATTTTCAACAGCCCCGAAACCGGACTCGATCTGGTCATACTTTTGAAGCTCGCCTCGACCGCCGTGATTACGCAGCTGCTCGGCGGCGATGTCGCGCAGGTCACCGATGCACTGTCGAATGCCTTCGTCGACGGCCAGCCGCTGAACACCTATCGCGTCATGCCGAACGCCGGCCCGCGCAAATCGTGGGCATCGGGCGATGCTACGGCGCGCGCCGTACAACTCGCACTGCTGACGATGCGCGGCGAAATGGGTTACCCGACGGCACTGACCGCCAGGACCTGGGGCTTTTGCGACGTGCTCAACAACGGGCGCGCGCTCAAGGTCACGCGGGCCTACGGCTCGCATGTGATCGAGAACGTGCAGTTCAAGATCGCCTACCCGGCGCAGCGCCATTCGCAAACCGCCGCCGAGTGCGCGGTGCGTCTGCATCCGCTGGTAGATGGCCGGCTCAACGACATCGACAAAGTCGTGCTGACCACGCACAAACCGGCACTCGCCAAAATCGTGGTCGATGGCCCGCTGCCGAATTTTGCGGCGCGCGACCACTGCCTGCAGTATGTAGCGGCGATCGGGTTGATTTTCGGCGACATCACTACCGCCAGCTACGAGGATGGTTTTGCCGCCGATCCGCGCATCGACCGCCTGCGCGCGCAGATGGTGGTGCGCGAAGACAAGGGCTATACACGCGATTACCATGGCGCGCGGCAATCGAATCACAATGCAATACAGATATTTTTCAAGGACGGCACAAAAACGCCGCAAGTCGATGTCGAATTCCTGATCGGCGATGCGCGCCGTCGTAAAGAGGCAATGCCGATGCTGGAGCGCAAATTCAAAACCGGCATGGCGAGCCGCCTGCCGCCCAAACAATGCGCCGCAGTCACCGCGCTGTTGACCGACGCCAAACGGCTGCAGGCAACGCCGGTCAACGTATTCTTGGATCTGCTGGCCGTGTGAATGCCGCCGGTGCTATTGTTGGCACTATTGCGTAATCAATTCACCTGGAGACGCCACCATGGCCGAACCCCATTGCGCGCAAAAAGCACCCTATGAAGTGGAACTGGCGCCCGGCGATTACTGGTGGTGCGCCTGCGGCCAGTCGAAGAAACAGCCGTTTTGCGACGGCTCGCATCAAGGTGGCGAATTTACGCCGACGAAATTCACCGTCACGTCCGCCGGAAAAAAATGGATGTGCGGCTGCAAGGCCAGCAAGAACAAGCCGTTTTGCGACGGCACGCACAAATCGCTCTAAGCCGGCTTGGGGCGCGCAAATGCACCGCCGCCGCCCATCAGCAGCGCGCTGATCCAGAATAGCGGCGACAAACCGAACACCGAGGCAATCGAGCCGAACACCACCGGGCTGACCACGCGCGTCAGATGGTTGACGGTGATGCGCAGACCGAGCGCCTCGCCCGAGCGCCCTTCAGTCGAGTGGCTGAACATCAGCATGGTGATGATCGGCTGCCCCATGCAGATGGCCAAGCCGAAAACGAAGGCGAGTATGGCGAGCGCAGTCGCGCTCTGAAAAAACGGCATCAGCACAAAGGTCGCCGCTGCCAGATACAGCGTGTAGGTAAGCACGCGATCCATCGAGAAACGGTCGATCAAGCGCCTGATCACAATCTGCACGACGAAGGCCGCAGCAGCGAACATGCCGACAATCACACCGATCGCCGAAGCCGACAGCCCGATGCTGTGGCCGTAGACCGGCATATAGGTTTGAAACAGATCCTGCCCGGCCATTAGCAAGCCGCCGGTGGCCAGCGTTCGGCGCACCGCCGGATCAGCCAGCGTTTCGCGCACACTGCCGGCCGGCCGCGGCCCGCTGCTGCCGCCGGGCAAACCCGCGCCCCAGCCGGCCAGCATGATCATCGGCACCAGTGCGAACAGTGCAACATAAAGGCAGGCCACCGCGTGGCCCGAGCGGTCGATGGTAAAACCGGCAAACAGCGGGCCGGCGAAATTGGCAGTCGCCACCATCAAGCTGAAAATGCTGAAATTATGCGTGCGGTCGCTCGGCTTGCTCAGCATGCCGATCAAGTTCTGCAGCGATACGCTGAAAAACGCAAACGCCAGACCGTTCAGCGCCGCCGCGAAATAAAGCTGCGCTATGCCGCGCGAAAAGTACGGCACCAGCATGCCGCATAACACGACGACCGTACCACCCAATACCGGCCAGCGCGAACCGACGCGGTCGGTGATTTTGCCGGACAGCACCGCCAGCATCATCGGAAAGATCGAAAACGTCGCGGTGAGAAAACCGACCGCGAGCGGCGCCGCGCCGAGATCGAGCGCGTAGAGCGACAGCAGCACGCGCGCCGCGTTGACCGGCAGAAAGGTAAACAGCACCAGCGCAAAAGCGAAATAAATCGACATCGGGACCGTTCAATGAAAACGGGTCAGGCGGAATGCGCCTAACCCGTTTGGGATTGCGGAGCACGGTACGGCACTGAAGCCGCCCGCAGCTGCGGAGTAACTGGCAGCTGCTATTTTAACCGGTTCACCGCTGACTGAGCTCGGCATTCAGAAAGGCAGCAATCGTCCGGGCAAAACCGGCACACTGAATACCACGCGCTAATAGTGGTAACGGCGCTGCGCAATCTGCAGCACGCCGGCCTCAACGCGGCAAACCAGACGGTGTTCGCGCGTGACGCGTCGCGACCTTTACCGGCACAGGTTTGAGTGTATACGAAATCATAGCAGAGACGGTTTGCGCAGCAGGCGTGCGCCGATTAGGGAACATCTGAATAATTCCTCCGTTCGTGGTGAGCCTGTCGAACCATGAACGGATACCGCCTCGCGGATTCTGCTTATCTTGATATCGGTGGATTCGGCCTGATATTGGGTTTACGATCAGATCTCATTCCGCCTGAACCCGTCCATTGAAAGTACTGCCTCCACCCATGTTTCGAATTATTTTGAGCAGCGCCGCAATACTCCTTGCCCTGACGGCCTGCACCGATGCGCCCGATTCCACCTCGGGCAATGCCGGCGACACGCTGCCGGCGGCCGACCAGAAAGCCGGCAGGCAGACCATACCGATTGAAAAAATTGCCGGCGATCTGATCGGCCGCGTGGTGCCGATTACGGAAGTAACCGGCGACGGCACGCCGACCGACTGGACCTTTGACGCCGGCGAATTCCGCCAGATCGAAATCGTTGAAATGCAGATGACGGAGAGCGCCGCTACCCTGGTGATTTTCATGACCACTCGCAATAACGCCGGGCCGAAGGATGATGCCGTGCAGGTCTCCGGCAAGTTGAAGCTGCACTACGAGCGCAAAGGCGGCAAATGGCAGCTCATCGACATTGAGAATATGAGCTTCCGTTACACGGTGGGACTCGCCGCCTGAGCAGAACGGTGCCCGGCGCTGAAACTCTCTGCGGCAGAGACGGCCGGATACGGCGATAATGTCGCCGAAGTTAAAGTTTCAGCTCACCCCCATTGAAAGGAACTGAACATGTCGAGGACGGCCCGCAATCTCAGAAACCGCCGCAAAATGCAGAAAACCAGAAAAGATTTAAAGCGTGTCGAAAAAGCCGCAAAGAAGGCCGGCAAAAAAACGAAGTGATTTGCCCGCAAGGTTTTCGCCACATCCGAAAAAGCCGCGCAATCTGCGCGGCTTTTTATTGATTGCGCAGTCGCGCTACTTCTTTCCGCAAGCCGCGTTCCACTCAATCTCGCCGGTGGTTTTTGCTGCCACCACGGTCCAGTCGCTGGCATCACCGTCGGAGTAAATAATTTCGCCGATGCCCATCTGACCGGAAAAATCGACAATCGCGAGGATGCGTGCCTTCCTGGCATCGCAATCGAATTCTATTTGCGTCTTTTCCGACAGATATTTTTTCTCGCCCAGGGTCTGCGGCTGCTTGAAGTCCTGCAAATCCCACATCCTGACCAGCTTGCCGTTGCGCTGTATCGTCGCCAGATCGACATAAAGGGTAAAAGCATCGGCCGCATTGCTGGCAGCGCCTATCTTCGTCCACTCCGCCGATGCGACGCCGGCGTTCAACAAAAGCGCGGATATCCCGGCCAGCAGAATTCGTTTCATCGTTATTTTCCCATCGCGCCGGAGCGGCGCATTGCAGCGCAATCCTCAATAAACACACAATGCCATAACTATCTGCATCGGGGTGAATTGCACAAACAGCCCGCAGCGACCAATAAAAAAGTCGCGCGATCTGCACGGATTTTTTTAATTCACTGCGACCCTATTTTTTTCTTCACGTCAAAAAACCGCCAGTATTTTCAATGCCCCGAGCACCCAAAATACAATGGCCATGGCAGTAGAAAAGCGCATGAGAAAAAGATAGCTCCTTGCAAGCCCATCTGATCCGGTCCAGGCAGGATTTGAAATCATCCACTGCCGCATAACTCGACCCTGCGCTTCACATCCTGCCAGAAACGATGACTTGCGCCGGAAAAAGAAAAAACCCCACGGATACCGGCACCAAAGTGGCCGGTCCACTCGCAAGCTCAGTAGTCCTTCGCCAATTCTCCATTAAAGAGACTTGCCGCATCCTTCGCAGTGGCAATGCCTTTACGCACTTCCTCTTTAGTCAAATCAAGTACGCGTAGCTTTCCCTTCGCCTCCGAAACGGATTCGATTCGGCGGTACGCCTTAGAGTGCGTCTCGGCGTACATGGCAAGCCCTTGCAGCTTGGGCAGTGCATCCGCCAGATGAAGGCCGTGCGGATCAACAATATCCGTCACTATCTTTCCGTCTTTCTGCGTAGAGAAGAAAACAAAGTCTGGTCGAACGATGCCGTATTCCTCACCGAACCGGTAAGCAATACCCAACGATGATTGCCCTGGTTGCTGCGGATTGCGATACCAGAAGCTAAAATCCTTTCGCTTCATTTCAGTTTCAACAACTTTGACTTCCCAAGCATTCATTACCGCCGGATAGCCGCCTTCCTCGTTACATAGCAGGTGACATCTAAAAGTCGGAATAGCCGTTTCGCTATCACCCTGCCGTACCATCGTCGGTTCAAATCGCGCGTCCGGCTTTACCAGATCGACGTCCTGCGGCTCGGTGCTCATTTCCCGAATCTGACGATAGGACTCTTGCCTATCATGCGATAGTGCTTTGATGACTGCGTTGTGTTTCTCCAGCCAGTCTTTCGCCAGCTTATCCGCTGCGGCATCGAAATTATTTTGTGTTTCCGTGACTAATCCGAGCGCAGCGACGGACACGCGCGCATTCACAAGTGCCTGTTCGAACTCATCGGCATCGTCCGGGTCTGCGTTTCTGTAAGCGAGCGCATCAACGTAGGTACGGGAGATATCCGGAGTAAAGATGCGCGCCGCGCGCCGGTAAGCATCATCGATTACCGCCATGTCGGCGCTTTCCAGAAATTCGTCAAAAGTCTTGGTTTTTCCCTTCATGTCGGCTAGAACCGTCTTCCCATCCACCATCATGACGGCCGCGCGCTTTTTCGCTATTTCAGTTTTGTACTTTTCTTGCGCAGCATCCATCACCTTATGCATCTCGGCGTGGGCTAATTTGCCGGCTTTCGGCAGGATGTCATCGGCGGCGAGTTCATGCGCCAGCGCCGTCAAACGCTTTGCCGGTTTCGCGCCGCGCTGAGGGCGCGTCTGCGACGGCATCGCTTCGAACCTGCCCCAAACCGCCTGCGATGCCGCCGGATTCGGCTTCATTTCCTCCGGATTGATGAGCACCCGACCAGTCGGCGGCGGAAGCGTGTCATCGCCCTTCATCAGCGCATCGACTACCGCTGTAACGGTTTTGACATCGAATTTCGGCAGCAGACAATCCACCGAATTCAGACGGTCATTGCCGGGAATCCGTCGAGCCAATGGCGAACGCACCATGCGCCCCAGCAATTGGGTAATGTGTGTGCGGTCGACCGCAGCACGAAACGAAACCATCACTTCTGCGCGCGGACAATCCCATCCCGTGCTGATGGCATCCTTCGCAATCAGCACACGCACCCATGTCGATTCCTGCACACGCTCTGGAGAGATATACGGCACATTGCGATTGCCATATTGCTGCGTGGTGTGTTCACCTAACACATGCGCAACGCTGCCGGCTGGTAACTCCGGCCATCGCTGATAAATGGTATCCAACGCGCGCCCGATTTCATTCGCATCAGGCGTGTTCGGCACCTGCAGCACCATCAGCGGCATGACGGTCTGCGCCTCGTTCTGTTGCTTTGCGTAGTCTGCCCACGCTTCGGTCGATGCTTTTAGCTTGTCCGTGGCTCGACGCACCAGCACGGTATCGAAGTCGCCCACATCATCGGGAATGTCGAGAATGATAGTGTCTTTGATAAGACCGGATTCCTGCACCTTGGCCGAATCCACCTTCACATCTGGTAACGTGCTGCGATTCTGCGCGCCCTC
>JANXSE010000024.1 GCA_025356695.1 Betaproteobacteria bacterium | reverse complement strand
CAGTATCGCCAGCCCGGCGAGCCCCATCGGCAGGCGGCCGACAATTGACGCCAGCAATGTGGCGCGCAATCCCGGCGTGTCCAGTAAGCGGCTATAACGCTCGAACGAGATCACTGGTTGGATTTTCTTTTGGATCGCAGTGCGGTTATAGCGTGCGCAGTGCTTCTATCCGCCCCAAGTTACGCTCCCGCCATACGCGGTCGCCAGCACTACTGCACCGAAAACGATGCGGTACCACGCAAAAATCGTGAAGTCGTGACTGACGATGTAGCGCAACAGCCAGCGCACGCAGAAAAATGCCGAGATGAACGACGCAACAATGCCGACCGAAAAAATGCCGATGTCGCCGGCGTCGAACAGCGCGCGATTTTTGTAGAGATCGTAGGCACCGGCCGCGATCAGCGTCGGCACTGCGAGAAAGAACGAAAATTCCGTCGCGGCGCGCCGCGACAACCCGAACAACATGCCGCCGATGATGGTGGCGCCCGAGCGCGAGGTGCCGGGAATCAGCGCGAACGCCTGCGCGATGCCGACCTTCAACGCGTCGCTCCAGCGCATGTCGTCGACCGATTCGACGGTGATTTTGTGTGCGCGCTTTTCCGCCCACAGGATGATGAAACCGCCGACGATAAAAGCGATCGCCACCGGCACCGGATGGAACAGCGTTGCTTTGATTGCACGGCCGAAAGCGAGGCCGATTACCGCCGCGGGAATGAAAGCGATGACGAGATTTAAAACGAAGCGCTGCGACTGCGCGTCACTGAACAGGCCTGAGATCACCTTACCGAAGCGGCGGCGGTATTCCCAGACGATCGCGAACATCGCGCCGGTCTGGATGACGATTTCGAAAATCTTGCCCTTGTCGTCGTTGAAGTCGAGCAACTGGCCGACGATGATCAGATGGCCGGTGCTCGAAATCGGCAGGAATTCCGTCAGCCCTTCGACGATGCCGAGGATCAGCGCCTTCAGGAGCAGCGTTAGTTCCATTTAAAACCCTTATCGAACGCGCCAACAAAAACGGCGGCCGCGGGGCCGCCGTTTCATTTGGCGCGGCGCACTACGCCTTGTGGTA
Source organism: Betaproteobacteria bacterium (assembly GCA_025356695.1). The sequence continues at coordinate 3,125 of JANXSE010000024.1, read as the reverse complement.
AATCTCGGCGCCCTTCTTTTTAAACTCGATCGATTTTTCTTCCATGCCCGCTTTGGCCACCTGCGCGAGTGCGGTTTTTTCGTCGACGCCCTGCGTGGCGGCATAGTCGCGCACGTCCTGGCTGATTTTCATCGAGCAGAAATGCGGCCCGCACATCGAGCAGAAATGCGCGAGCTTGGCGCCCTCCTGCGGCAGCGTCTCGTCGTGGAATTCCTTCGCCTTGTCCGGATCGAGGCCGAGATTGAACTGGTCGTCCCAGCGGAATTCGAAGCGTGCTTTCGACAGCGCGTTGTCGCGGATCTGCGCGCCCGGATGACCCTTCGCGAGATCGGCCGCGTGCGCGGCGATCTTGTAAGCCATGATGCCGTCCTTGACGTCGTTCTTGTCAGGCAGACCCAGGTGTTCCTTCGGCGTCACGTAGCACAGCATCGCGGTGCCGTACCAACCGATCATCGCCGCGCCAATCGCGCTCGTGATGTGGTCATAGCCGGGCGCGATGTCGGTGGTCAGCGGTCCCAAGGTGTAGAACGGCGCTTCCTTGCACACCTTCAACTGACGATCCATGTTTTCTTTGATCAGGTGCATCGGCACGTGGCCGGGGCCCTCGATCATCACCTGCACGTCGTGCTTCCACGCGATGTCGGTCAGCTCGCCGAGTGTTTCGAGTTCGGCGAACTGCGCTTCATCGTTGGCGTCATAGCCCGAGCCGGGGCGCAGGCCGTCGCCGAGCGAGAACGAAACATCGTACGCTTTCATGATCTCGCAGATGTCCTCGAAGTGCGTGTAGAGAAAAGATTCTTTGTGATGCGCGAGGCACCACTTCGCCATGATCGAGCCGCCGCGCGAAACGATGCCGGTCATGCGCTTGGCCGTCATCGGAATGTAGGCGAGCCGCACGCCAGCGTGGATGGTGAAGTAGTCGACACCCTGCTCGGCCTGCTCGATCAACGTGTCACGGAACATTTCCCACGTCAGCTCTTCGGCCTTGCCATCGACTTTTTCGAGCGCCTGGTAAATCGGCACGGTGCCGATCGGTACCGGCGAGTTGCGGATGATCCATTCACGCGTTTCGTGAATGTTCTTGCCGGTGGACAGATCCATCACGGTGTCGCCGCCCCAGCGCGTCGACCACGTCATCTTCTCGACTTCCTCGGCGATCGAGCTCGACAGCGCCGAGTTGCCGATGTTGGCGTTGATCTTCACGAGGAAATTGCGGCCGATGATCATCGGCTCGGTTTCGGGATGGTTGATGTTGTTCGGGATGATGGCGCGGCCGCGCGCGATTTCGTCGCGCACGAATTCGGGCGTCATGATCTTCGGGATCGCGGCGCCGAAGCTTTGTCCCGGATGCTGACGCGTGATCAATTCGGGCAACTCGTCGCGGCGCTGGTTCTCGCGGATCGCAATGTATTCCATTTCCGGCGTGATGATGCCGTGGCGCGCGTAATGCATTTGCGACACATTCATGCCGGCTTTGGCGCGGCGCGGATGACGCTTGAGATTGAAGCGCAGCTCGGCGAGTTTGGCGTCGGCGGCGCGGCTGCGGCCGTAAGCAGACGTGAGGTCGGGCAACAACTCGGTGTCGTTGCGCTCGGCAATCCATTTTTCGCGCAGCGGTGCCAGGCCCGAGCGGATATCGATTTTCACCGCCGGATCGGTGTACGGGCCCGAAGTGTCGTAAACATAAATCGGCGGATTTTTTTCAGCACCCATGCCGGCCGGCGTGTCTGACTGGCTGATTTCGCGCATCGGCACCTGGATGTCGGGACGCGAGCCTTCGACATAAACTTTGCGCGAGTTCGGCAGCGACTTGACGGCCGCTTCATCGACCGTGGCAGTGGCACTCAAAAATTTCGGATTGGCATTCATCGCACGCTCCTCAAAGTGGGCAGGAGAGCGTCGGCACGATCGAATGGGAATCGGCTGCCACGCTTCCCTGCGGCGGCATTATCCGCATCAGGTTCCAAGGGACTCTCTCACCCGGCAGCGCTGCGCAACCAAGCGCAAAACACCCTGCCAGGACCCCCAACGTATGGCCGTCAAACTACTGGAATTATGGGATAATTGCAAGCCGCGAAATTCATCGCCCCCCGCCAATTCCTCCCGCCATCATGACCACACATACCGATATTGAACGCGCCCGTTTCAACATGGTTGAGCAGCAGATCCGGACGTGGGAAGTGCTCGATCAGGGGGTGCTCGACCTGCTGTTCGCACTGCGCCGCGAAGACTTCGTGCTGCCGCAATACGCCGGCCTCGCGTTTGTTGATATGGAGATACCGCTCGCCGCCGATGCCGGCGCCGGCGAACGCATGCTCTCACCCAAGCTTGAAGCACGCATGCTGCAGGAACTGGCGGTCAAAGCGACCGACCGCGTACTTGAAATCGGCACCGGCAGCGGCTACATGACCGCACTCTTGGCACGCCGCGCCGCGCATGTGACCAGCGTTGAAATCAACGCCGCCTACAGCGCACAGGCGACGCAAAAACTTGCCGACCACGACATCCGCAACATCACACTCGAAGTTGGTGACGGCGCGCGCGGCTGGGGCCGCAATGCACCCTACGACGTCATCGTGCTGACCGGCTCGACACCGGTGCTCGACGAAGCGTTTCAGGCCAGCCTCACCGCCGGCGGACGGCTGCTTGCCATCGTTGGTGAAGCGCCGGCGATGACCGCACAATTGATTACCTGCGAAACGCCGGGCGTTTATCGTTCGGCGGGGCTGTTCGAAACCTGCGTGGCGTCGCTCGCCAACGCACCGCAACCGAAACGGTTCGTGTTTTGATCGAACAGCTGCAAGCCGTCGATTTGCAATCATGGCTGGCCGACGCTGCGCGCGCCAAACCGATGGTGCTCGACGTGCGCGAACCGTGGGAACACGAAGTCTGCACCATTCCGGATTCGAAATTGCTGCCCATGCAGCAAATCCCCGGTTACGTGCACGCGTTGCCGGCAGATACCGATATCGTGGTGGTTTGCCATCACGGCATGCGCAGCCTGCAGGTCGCGCAATTTCTCAAACAGTCGGGGCTTGAGCGCGTATTCAACCTCGCCGGCGGTATTGCCGCGTGGGCCGAGCAGGTCGATACCGATATGCCGCGCTATTGATATGCGCCTGCTT
>JANXSE010000463.1 GCA_025356695.1 Betaproteobacteria bacterium | reverse complement strand
GCTGCCGCCATGCCGATCAGAAATTTGCGTCGTTGGTTTTGCATGTTCCCCTCCGGTTATTAAACTAATTTTGCTTTGGAATTATTTGGAATGCGCAGCAGTATACTTCGTGCGGGCGTTAGAATAAACCGAGTTGGCCATCCAGTCGCGGCGCTTGAAACCGCGACGTATCGAGCGCGGCATAACGCTGGCCGCCGTTGATGCCGAGGCGCTTGCAGGCGATGTCGAAACGCCGCCGCAGCAGTTCGGCCAGTTCGCCGCTGCCACGCATGCGCGCACCGAAGGCCGGATCGTTGTCGCGCCCGCCACGCATCTGCTGCACGCGACTCATCACATGTTCGGCCTTGAGCGGATAGTGAACGTCCAGCCAGTTGCGGAACAGCTCTTTCAGCTCCCACGGCAAGCGCATCAACACATAGCCCGCACTGCCGGCGCCGGCCGCCACGGCGGCTTCGAGTACCGGTTCAATCTGGTCATCGGTCAGAAACGGGATGACCGGCGCCACCAGCACGCCGACCGGAATACCCGCATCGGTAAGCCGGCGTATGGTCTGCAGGCGCCGCGCCGGCGCCGAGCAGCGCGGCTCAAGACGGCGCGAGAGATCGTGATCGAGATTGTTGATCGAGACGTAGACGTTGACGAGGTTCTTCTGCGCCATAGCCGCCAGCAGATCGATGTCGCGTTCGACCATTGCGTTCTTGGTGACGATGCCGACCGGATGATCGCAGGCGGCCAGCACCTCAAGTACGCCGCGCGTGATCCGGTACTCGCGTTCGATCGGCTGATACGGGTCGGTGTTCGCCCCCAGCGAGATCAACTCGCAACGGTAGGCGGGGCGTGCCAGTTCAGCGCGCAGCAACTGCGCCGCATTGACCTTGGCGAACAGCCGCGTTTCGAAATCCACACCCGGCGACAGATTCAGATAAGCGTGACTCGGCCGCGCATAACAATAAATGCAGCCGTGCTCGCAGCCGCGGTACGGATTGATCGATTGTGTGAACGGAATATCCGGTGAGGTGTTGCGCGAAATAATCGTTTTGGCGTGCTCGATCGTGACTGTCGTTTTCAGCGCCGGCGCGTCGGCATCGGGCGCGCTGCCCCAACCATCGTCGTAAGCCTCGCGCGTTTCGTTTTCGAAACGCCCTTCCGGATTGATCGCGGCGCCACGGCCCTTGCGTGGTGCGGCGTCAGCGTGATTGACGGTCTTCAACGACATTGTGGCGGTTTTACGCTTTTAATCGCGCAACAATGCAGCGATCGCTGCGAGCGCTGCGGCATCGGCTTTGCCTTGGGCCCTGGCGAGATCGACAGCGATCACGCCGAGACTGCGATACACCGCGGCAATACGCGGATCAAGTGCCGCCAGCGCCGCCAGCTGCCGACGCACCACTTCAAGATCACCGCGCGCGACCGGCCCGGTCAGCGCGCGGACTGTTCCCAATGCAAATACGTTATCCAGCGTCTCGCGCACCAGCGGCTCCATCATGCGCATGGCTTCATTGCGCGGAATGCCGGCCTTGTCGAAACAGAGCGCGCCGGTTTCCAGCAAAGCAGTCAGGTCATTGCAAACAATCACCGATGCGGCGTGGTAGAGCGTTTTCGCTGATGCATCGATTTCAAACACGGCAGCACCGATGCGTTCAAAGGCCGGCTTCAAGACCGACAACGCCGCACGATCACCCTCGGCAGCGCAACTCGTGCCGGAGAAGGTTTGAATCGCCAGCGCCGGATCGGCGAATGTTTTTAACGGATGCGCGCTGGCGACATGCGCGCCACGCGCCGATGCGGATGACAGCACGCTGGAGGGCAAAGCGCCGCTGCAATGAAACACGATATTGCCGGCGGCAAGTGCGGAACAACCGCTTAATTCGGCACAAACGGCGGCAATGCGATCGTCGGGCAGCGCCAGCAGCCAGAGATCGGCCGCGCGCATATCGGCGGCGTCTGCGCAGGCGCGTCCACCGCCGATGAACTCGACTGCCGCGCGGCATTTATCCGGCGTGTGATCGTTGACATCGCCGATCGCGAAAACGCCGTGCTCGCGCCACAGGCGCGCCAGCGTGCGGCCGACACGGCCGCAACCGATAATGTTAATCGTTGGCATGCGCGCACTGTAGCAAACGCGGCGCGTTTGTGCGCTGCTACGGTGTTATTGCCAGCCTATGACGTCGTAACCACGGTCATGCAGGCAGCGCTGCACGAAATTGCGATAGGTCGGATTAACGTCGTTGCGAAACGCACCGTGTACCGCGCCGGCCGTGCCGCCCACCGCCGCGCCGGCCGCTGCGCCTTGAATTACGCTGCCGCCGCGGATCAAAGTGCCGACCGCGGCAGCGGCACCGCCGAC
>JANXSE010000457.1 GCA_025356695.1 Betaproteobacteria bacterium | reverse complement strand
TTGCCGGCGAGTTCGAGTTTTTCCAACAACTGCCGGCAGGTCAATGCCTGCTCGAAGCTGCGGGTTTCGCCGTTGACGGTGAGTGCGATCACGATATGCGGTCTAGTCAGGTTGCAGGAACAAAATTGTTGCAGCTTGCAGCATACTTGGCAACTCTAGTAATGGTCATTACTTCTCCGTTCGTGGTGAGCCCTTCGACAAGCTTAGGGCGAACGGCCGCCATATTGTTACTCAGCGGTAGCGCCCGAGTCGCGAACAACTTTCCCCCAGCGCGCGATTTCCTTTTTCAGAAATTCGGCGAACTGTTCGGGCGTACTCGACATCGGATTGGTGCCCACGCCGGCAAAACGTTCGCGCGTGTCGGTTGATGCCGAGATGCGCGTGAAGGCCTGATTCAGGCGCGTAATGATGGCCGGCGGCGTGCCGGCCGGCGCCAGCATGCCGTACCACAATACCGCTTCGAGTTCGGGATAACCGGCCTGCAATGCCGTCGGCACATTGGGCAGCAGTGCAGAACGTTCCGGCGCCAGCGTTGCAAGTGCGCGCAACTTGCCGGCGTTCACGTATTGCGCGGCACTTGCCACCGAAATTACCGCGGCATCGACTTCGCCGCTCAAGATTGCAATCGTCGCCGGGTTGATGCCTTTGTACGGCACCACCAGCGCTTTGCCGGTACTGATCGAACGGAACACCTGTGCGATGAGATCGTTGAGCGAACCGGGTCCGCCGGTGCCAAAGCTGACGCGACCCGGTGCCGATTTGGCGAGTGTGACGAGATCCTTGACCGTGCGCGCCGGTGTCGACGGATGCACTGCCAGTGTATTCGGCGATGCGGCGACCAGCCCGATCGGCGCCAGATCTTTCTGCGGATCGTAGTTGAGCTTTTTGTACAGCGTCGGGCTGACGGCGAGGCTGACTGTGCACATCACTATCGTGTAACCGTCGGGCGCGGCTTTGGCGACGACTTCCGCGCCGAGATTGCCGCCGGCGCCGGCGCGGTTATCGGGAATCACCGGTTGGCCGAGTTCTTCCGACAGACGTTGCGCGAGTACACGGCCGACAATGTCGGTGCCGCCGCCCGGCGGGAAGGGCAGAATGAAACGGATCGCGCGGTTCGGATAAGCCTGCTGCGCAAACGCAGGCGCTGCGGCCAACGCCAGCAGCGCAATCAGTGCCAATTTATTTATGCGCATTGATCCACTTCAGCATGACTTTGTTAAAGGCGTCGGGCTGCTCCATGTTGGGCAGATGGCGCGCGCCGACGAATTCATCATAGCTGCCGTTGCCGAACAGGCTCGCGATGTGTCTGACTTCTTCGGGCGAGCCGGCCGGATCGTCGGTGCCGCAGACCACTAGCGTCGGTGTTTTCACCGCCGGCAGCTGCTTGATGAAATTGAAATTGCCGATCGCTTGCGCGCAACCGATGTAGCCGGCGGGCGTGCAGCCGGCGATGGTGTCGCGGATCTGCTGCCAGCGGCCCGGGTGCGCCTTCTTGTAGTCGGTGGTGAGCCAGCGCGCGATAGTTGCGTCGGTGATCGGTTCGAGCGAATTGGCTTTCAGCACGGCTTCGATGCGCGGGCCCCAGCGCGAGGCCGCATCGGCGGGCGAGGCGGCTTGCGTGTCGCACAGCATCAGCGATTTGACGCGGCCGGCGTGGCGGATGCCGAGCGACTGGCCGATCATGCCGCCGATCGAGAGGCCGACAAAATGACATTGCTTTTCACCGATCGCGTCGAGAACGAGGATCACATCATCGGCGAGCTGGTCTATCGTGTACGGTCCGGGCGACGCGCCGCTGCCGCCGTGACCGCGCAGATCCATGCGCAGCGCGCGATAGCCGGCATCGACGAGTGCGGGCACCTGTTCGGCCCACATGCCCATGTCGGCGGCGAGTGAGTGCGAAAAAATCACGACCGGACCGTTCTCCGGGCCGACGATGTCATAGGCAATATTGCGTCCAACGAGCGGCAGTAGCATGGCTGTGTTCCCGAGTGATGTTTTTGATTAGCGTTCAGCGACGACGTTGAGTTCCATCGTGCCGATGCCGCTGATTGTACCCTTAAGGTGATCGCCATCCGCGAGCTTGGATACGCCGGCTGGCGTGCCGGTGGTGATGAGCGTGCCCGGCTGCAAAGTCGTCACGCCCGACAAAAAGCGGATCAGGTCGCGCAAGCCGTTGATCATGTCTGCGGTGTGCGCCTGCATCACGTTGCTGCCGTTCTGCTCGACGCTGATGCGCGCGTCCTGCGGCTCGCCGAGTTCATCCTTGGTGACGATCCACGGGCCGACGCCACAGAAAGTGTCGAAACCCTTGCGGATGTTGCGCGTATTGTGGCGGCCGTGGCCCCAAGGATCGCGAATGCTGATATCCCAGCACATGGTATAGCCGTAGACGTAATCGAGCGCATTCTCCGCCGATACTTTTTTTGCCGTGCGGCCGATCACGGCGCAGAGTTCGCATTCGAAATCGACGTGCTTCGCAATCTTCGGCAGGATGACCGTGCCGCCGGGGCCGACGATGGACGAGGCCGGTTTCAGAAAAACTTCGGCCATTAGATCGTCGGGTGAGAGTTGCGTGCG
>JANXSE010000441.1 GCA_025356695.1 Betaproteobacteria bacterium | reverse complement strand
ACGTCGCCGTGCGGATGAAACTTGCCCAGCACCTCGCCGACGATGCGCGCCGACTTGGTGTGCTGCACGCCGGCCTTGAGACCAAGTTCGTTCATCACATAAAGAATGCGGCGCTGCACCGGCTTCTGGCCGTCTTCGATGTTCGGAATGGCGCGGCCGCGCACCACGCTCATGGCATAGGTCAGGTAGGAACGCTCAGCGAAGGTTCCCATGTCGATGAAGTCGCCCTCAACGCCGCCGCCGCTTGGCGCAACCGGACGATCACCTCCGCCGCCCGCGTTGGCAAACAGATCCGGCGTAGTATCGACGGCCTTATTGGAGGATTTTTTCGGCGCCGGGCTCATACATCCGCCTCGACCTGATCGCCGTTTTCTTCCATCCAGGTGCAGCGGCGCTCCGATTCTTTTTTCGACATCAGCATATTGAACAGTTCAAAAGTCTTTTCGCGGTCATCGATGCGCACCTGCAGCAGACGGCGCGTGTCCGGGCACAACGTGGTTTCCCACAACTGCCCCGGGTTCATTTCACCCAGGCCTTTGAAGCGCTGCGTCTGCATCGATTCGGCTTTGACGCCTTCATCGATGGCGCGCTCGCGCAGCGATTTCAACTCTTCGTCATCGACCGCGTAAATGTTTTTCGCCGGACGTTTGCCGTGCGCCGGTATGCCCAGCTTGTAGAGCGGCGGACAGGCGACGTAGATATGGCCGCCTTCGATCAGCTTGGGGAAGTGCCGGTAGAACAGCGTCAGCAGCAGCACCGCAATGTGCGCGCCGTCGACGTCGGCGTCGGTCATCGAGGCGATCTTGCCGTAGCGCAATCCGGAGAGATCGGGACTGTCTTCGTCACCGTGCGGATCAACGCCGATCGCCACCGCGATGTCGTGGATCTCGGCATTCGAAAACAGCAGGTCGCGTTTGACCTCCCACGAGTTCAGGGCCTTGCCGCGCATTTTGTAAATCGCCTGGAAGCGCTTGTCGCGCGCCTGCTTGGCCGAACCGCCGGCCGAATCGCCCTCGACCAGAAATAATTCGTTGTCCGTGATACTGCTCGATTCGCAGTCGGTGAGTTTCTCCGGCAGCATCACCACGCTGGAGGATTTCTTGCGCTCGACCTTGGTCACCGCGCGGCTACGCTCGACCGCCTGCTTGATCACCAGTTCAGCGATCTTGCGGCCGTAATCGACGTGGCTGTTGAGCCACAATTCGAACGGATCGCGCACCATGCTCGACACCAGTTTGACGGCGTCGCGGTTGGACAGCTTCTCTTTCGTCTGGCCGTGAAACTGCGGCTCCAGCACTTTCGCCGAAAGAAAATACACCGTGCGCGACCACACGTCGTCGGACTGCAGCTTGATGCCGCGCGGCATCATGTTGTGGTGTTCGGCGAAGGCCTTGATCGCCTCGAAAAGACCATCGCGCAAACCGGCCTCGTGCGTGCCGCCGGCCGGCGTCGGAATCAGATTGGCATACGACTCGCCGAAGCCCTTCAGTTCATCCACCAGCGCAAACGCCCAGCCGGCGCCCTCACCGACGGCAAAACCGTTTTCTTCCTGCACGTATTTTTCGCCGTCGAAAATCGGCGCCACCGGTTCGGCATCGGCGAGCAGATCCTTGAGATAGCCCTTCATGCCCTCGGGATAACTCCAGGTGCGCGAAACCGTTTCCTGGCCTTCGCGCGCGCCCTCGATATTCAACGTGACCGCAACGCCGGGCAGCAGAACCGCCTTGGAACGCACGATGCGCTCGAGTTCCGGCATCGACACCTTGCCGCTGTCGAAATATTTTTTGTTCGGCCAGATGCGCAGCAGTGTGCCGTTCTCGTTTTTCGGCGTCGCGCCGGTGCGTTTGAGCTTCTCAGCGACGACACCGTCGGCGAAAGCCATCTTGTGTACACCGCCTTCGCGGCGCACTTCCACTTCGAGACGGGTAGACAGCGCGTTGGTCACCGACACACCGACGCCATGCAGGCCGCCGGAGAATTTATAAGCGGCGTCGGCCTCGGTCTTGGAAAATTTGGCGCCCGCGTGCAGTTCGGTAAAGACCAGCTGCACGGTGGGCACCTTTTCCTGCGGATGCATGCCGACCGGAATGCCGCGACCATTGTCGGCAACGCTGACCGAACCGTCGCGGTGCATCGTCACGTCGATGCGCGTGGCGTGGCCGCCGAAGGCCTCGTCGGCGGCATTGTCGATCGCCTCCTGGATGATGTGCGTCGGGTCGGTCGTGCGGGTATACATGCCCGGCAGCCGCTGCACCGGCTCGATGCCGCGCAGCTTGGTGACCGATGATTCGTCGTATTTCTTGATGGCCATGATGTCGGAGTTTCGTCCTGCTAAAACCGCGATTAAAGTCTTTTACCGTTTACTGGCAAGCATCGTACCACGGCACTGCATGGTGCCGCAGCCGCAGGCGTATTCGCGCTTTAATGCCGCCGTATAACGTACCTCCAGATAGAGGTTGTAATCGATGGTGACTTCGTCACCGGACTCGATCGGACGCACGGTATCCATGAAAACGCGACCGTCTTCCTCGACCGCCTCGCAGTTCGGATCACAGCTGTGGTTGATCCAGCGCGCGGCATTGCCATTGCGGCCACCGTCGATTATTTCGTCGTTGTCCATCATGTAAAGGAAGGTGTGCGCCGATGCGTCGTCGTCGACATAACATTCCTCGTCGCTGATGCGCTCGCCCTTGTACTCGATGAGCCGGCTGCCGGCCGGGATAAAAGTGTTCACAAATACGCCTTTGCCGTGGATGCCGGAACTGCGAACGACGATACGGCGCCTGTTTCTGGTTTTTTCAGAGTTCATTTCGTATGGAAAAATTTGAAAGCGGCGTATCTTACCAAACGGCGCAGCGGAAAACGCAGGAATCCGTGAGCGGGCCGCTTTTCCGGCCGCTTGCGCATTGCAACGCCATGCGGGTTCCAATAACATCGCAGCGGGCATGCACCGCATACGCCGGCACCGGCGTGACGGCGATTCGCATGAAAGCAGATCCGGCGCAAATGCATGGCGCCACACTGAAAGTGAAACATGAAGCCGCGCCTGTTCGCGAAAAAAATACTGTCGATGTGCCTCTGCCTGCTCGCGGCCGGTGCGGCGGCGCAGAATTACCCGGCAGGCCCGATGCGCATGGTCGTGCCCTTCCCGCCCGGCGGTGGCACCGACATTCTCGGCCGCGCCCTTGCACAAAAGCTCAACGAGGCGTGGAACGTGCCGGTGGTGGTGGATAACCGCGGCGGCGCCAACGGCACCATCGGCGCAGCATCCGTCGCCAAATCGCCGGCCGACGGCCACGCCCTGCTGATCGTGCCGAGCGGCTTCGCGGTCAATCCAGCGATTTATCCGAACCTGCCCTTCGATTCGCTGAAGGACCTCGCCCCGGTGACGCAACTGGCGGCCAGTCCGCTGGTGGTCTGTCTGCATCCGTCGTTTCCGCCGAAATCGCTGAAAGAACTGATCACTTTCCTGAAAGCGCATCCGGACAAGGTCAACTACGGCAGTTCGGGCAACGGTTCGCCGCCGCATCTGGCCACCGAGTTGTTCAAATACATGACCGGCACGAAGATGGCACACATTCCCTACAAGGGCGCCGGGCCGGCCGCCATCGACGTGCTGGCCGGGCAGATCCCGATCTACTTCATGAATGCCCTGCAGGCGGTGCCGCATATCCGGGGCGGGCGTTTACGCGCGCTCGCCGTCACCAGCGAGAAGCGTTTTCCGGCGCTGCCGGAGATCCCCAGCATCGCCGAAGCCGGCGTGCCGGGTTACGCCATGAGCAACTGGTACGGGCTGCTGGTGCAGGGCGGCACACCGCGCAGTTCCATTGCGAAGCTGCACACCGAAATCGTGCGTATTCTCGCCCTGCCGGAAATCCGCGACCGCCTCGTCAACGAAGGTGCGACCGTGGTGGCAAGCACGCCCGACGAATTCACCGCCTTCCTGAAAAAGGAAATGGCGACGAATGCGAAGATCGTGCAGGTTTCCGGAATGAACGCGACCAATTAGCGTTCGTCGCAAGCTGAGCACTGCGTGCGCAAGTACGACACCGAACGGTGCGCTGTGCGCACCCTACAAACCGGATTAAAGAACGCGCAGGTCTTTGACGCGCAAACCGGCGGCGGTGAAACCGCCATCCACCGCGATGGTCTGGCCGTTGACATAACTCGCATCGTCGGAGGCAAGAAACAAAGCCACGCCGGCGACTTCCTCGGGTTTGCCGTAGCGCGCCAGCGGCACCGCGCGCTGCCAGGCTTCGCGACGTTCATCGACATGCTGCTTGCGGCTGCGCGGCACGTCGATCGGCCCCGGTGCAATCGCGTTGACGCGAATATTGTGTTTTGCCAGATCGACCGCCATCACGCGCGTCATACCGATGATGCCGCTCTTCGAAGCCGCATAGGCCGCACGCCCGCTGCTGCCGAGAAAACCGGAATGCGAGGAAAAATTGACGATTGCGCCGCCGCCGTTGGCGGCCATTTCGCGCGCCGCTGCCTGCGCGCAGATAAAAGTGCCGACGACGTTGATTTCTAGCATGGTGTGCAGCATCTCGAGCGGGGTGTCGAGAAAATCCTTTTGCGCGCCCATGCCGGCGTTGTTCACGATGGCGTTCAACGGCCCGTAGCTGCGCTGCGTGAAGGCAATCATCGCTTCAACTGCAGAGGGCTTGCGGATATCGACGCAGCAGGCTGCAGCCTTGCCGCCGGCTGCGTCGATTTCGGCACAGACCGATTGTGCCGAGGCTTCGTTGATATCGGCGCACACCACGGCGGCGCCCTCTGCGGCAAATCGTCGCGCCGTCGCCGCGCCGATGCCGGTGCCGGCGCCCGTGACTATCACGATCTTGTTTGTGAAACGTTCAGCCATCGCGATGTCCTCTGCCGGTCTAGTAGGAGCGCGGCATGCCCAGCACATGCTGGCCGAT
>JANXSE010000260.1 GCA_025356695.1 Betaproteobacteria bacterium | reverse complement strand
GAGGATCATCATGATGTTGCCGATGTAGCCGTCCATGGTCGGCGAGATATAGGCATAACGACCGTCGAAATCGAAACGGTGCACGCCGCGCGCGTACTGCGCGCCGGGACCGTCGGTGGTTTCCCAGTGCGTGATCAGTTTGGGTTTTTCCGGTTTGGAAATGTCATAAATACTGAGTCCGCCGTTGTAACCGTCCGGCGGCACTTCACCGTGCAGGGCATGCGGCCCCAGCACCTCGCGGTTGGTCACCATCAGGTCGCCATGTACGCGCACCTTGTGCGAGTGGGTGCCGGGCGGCATGGTCAGTTCGGCGAGCAGCTTCGGCTTCTTCGGGTCTTTGACGTCGATAATCTGCGTGCCGTGCGGATTACGCATATTGCCGACGTAAGCGATTTTGTTCTGCACCACCACCTGGCCGCCGCCGGCGCAGTCGTGGTAATTCACTTCACGCAAGCCGTGACCGTGATTCTGCACGTCAACGTAACCGACTTCCTTGATGCCTTTCGCTTTCGACATGTTCAATTTCCTCTAAAAAATCGACGCACCCGCCTTTACTCGGCGCGTATATTGGCCTGTTTAATGACCTTTGCCCACTTGTCGTGTTCGCTCTTGATGAAAGCAGCGAATTCCGCGGGACTGTTACCGACCGGATCGGAGCCAAGCTGGCGCAAACGCTCCTGCATATCGGGTGTGTTCAGGATACGCACGATTTCGCGGTTGAATCGCAAAACGATTTCGTTGGGCATCTTTGCCGGCGCCACCCAACCGAACCAGCCGATGGCTTCGAAACCCGGAAATCCCGATTCTGCGACGGTCGGCAAGTCAGGCGCCAGCGCCGAACGTTTGGCGCTGGTAATCGCCAGCGCTTTGACGCGTCCGCCTTTGACCTGCGGTATCGCCGTCAATGCAATGCTGAACAAAGCCTGTGCCTGACCACCAAGCACTTCAGTCAACGCCGGTCCGCCACCTTTGTACGGCACGTGAATGAAATCCGCTCTCGAGACAAGGCGGAACTGCTCCAGCGCGAGATGGCCCGATGTGCCATTGCCCGCCGAGGCGAAAACGAGCCGGCCCGGACGCACCTTGGCATAGGTCAGCAATTCGCTGACCGAACTCACCGCGACCGATGGATGCACAACCAGGATATTCGGTACCGATATGCCCTGGGTAATCGGTGCCAGGTCCTTGACCGGATCGTATTTGATCTCACGATACAGGCTTGGATTGATCGCAACGCCCGCCGCGACGGCAGTGATCGTGTAACCGTCGGGCAACGCATGCGCGGTCATTTCATAGGCAATATTGCCGTTCGCACCCGCCCTGTTGTCGATGACGATAGCCTGCCCCATCGCTTCGGTAAGTTTCGGGCTGATCAGCCGCGACAAAGTATCGGCCGGGCCGCCGGGCGGCACCGCGACTATCATGCGTATGGGTTTATCCGGGTACACGGCACCGGCAGGCATAACGAAAGCGGCGCAGTACAAAGCTGCCAGAAAAATCACTGCGACTGTCCGCATTGCCAGCTCCCCAGATATTACGGCGGTTTAATGTTTTGGCCGCTTCGAGATGAAGCCGCGGGATGATCAGCAATCGCTTAATCTGGTTTTGCGCCGGAATCCTTGACGACCTTCGACCATTTTAGCATTTCCCCGCGCAGGAATCCGGCGAACGCTTCGGGCGTACTGCCGACCGGCTCGGCACCATCGGCGAGCATGCGTTCGCGCACGTCCGGCAGTTTGATGATGGCGGCAATATCATCGGCAAGCTGGCGCACGATCGCTTTCGACACGCTGGCCGGCGCCAGCATCGCCTGAAACGCATCGGCTTCATAACCCGGCACCGATTCTGCGATCGTCGCGAGCTCGGGCATCGCCGCCAGGCGCTTCGCGCTGGTCACGGCGAGCGCGCGCAAACGGCCAGATTTGACATGCGGCGCCGCCGAGATCGTCGTCGTCATCAACATCGAGACGCGGCCGGCGATCACGTCGGTCACCGCCGGCGGTATGCCTTTATATGGAATATGCGTCATCTCGAGTCCGGCCATGGTCTTGAACAACTCAGCGGCAAGATGCGGCGAGGTGCCGCTGCCGGCCGACGCATAGTTAAGCTGGCCGGGTTTCGCTTTCGCCAACGTAATCAATTCGCGTACTGTATGCACTGGCAGCGCCGGACTAATCACCAGAATATTCGGCACGCGGTTGATTTGCGTCACCGGCAGAAAATCGCGCAAAGGGTCGTACGGCAGCTTGCCGTACAAACTCGGATTGATTGCGAACGTCGTCGTGATCATCAGCAGCGTATAACCATCGGCGCTGGATTTCGACGCAATCTCGGTGCCGAGAATGGTCCCCGCGCCCGGCCGGTTGTCGATGACGATGGACTGGCCGCGCTTTTCGGTAAGCTTTTGCGCGATGCCGCGCGCTGTGATCTCGAGGCCGCCACCCGCT
>JANXSE010000337.1 GCA_025356695.1 Betaproteobacteria bacterium | reverse complement strand
CAGAGCGTCTTTTCAAGGTATTCGCGGGCTGCGGTGTCGTCGTGGAAGTGGGCTGCGTCGAGTTTGCACATAATCAGTTTCCTTAAGGAGTGACCGAATTATGAGGTTTACAGCTTGTGGTGTCAAGTATATAATTCCCCTTGCGGGGGAGGAAAAACGATTTTTGAAATTTTTCCTATTACTATTACGTGATCGCCGGCCAGATTCTTTTCGCCACGTTTGGCGAACCCGGCGCATGCACCAGCTTGTTGACGACTTCCTCGCTCCAGCGATCCATCTCGGGATTATTTTTTTCGAGCGCGATGTAATTGGCGTTGCGCGCTTCCACCGAGATAAATTCGTGCAGGATCGCGTGTTTGGCCCAGCCGGAGATCGATACCAGCTTGCGCACGCGGATGCAGCCTTTCATTTTTTCGAGGCTGGGCAGGCGCCACTGCGAATACCAGTCCGCCAGTTCGTCTTCATCCTGCCACGAGCCCGAGTTGAAGTTGCCCAGTTGAATGGCGGGGCCGAGCGGCAGGTCGCCCGTGTCCGGGGTGTCCGGTCCGCGCACCTCGTGTTCTATGGTCATCACGTTCGAGCGCGCGCCGATGCGTATGGCGAGCATGGCGCGATCGCCTTCCGGCAGGGTTTCGTGATAACGCGACGGCATCGGCCCGGCGAATGTATATGGCGTGGCGCCTTCGAACACCAGAATGTAGCGGTCGCCGGCCGGCACCGCGGCGTCGGTGGTCGCGCTCAGGTTCTTGCGCTGCCGCGGCGCATCGACCGAAGCGTAGTGCGCGGCCGCGGTGACGCCGGACCGCGCGAGGACGCGCGGAATGTACGATGCGTGCAGCCACGCCAGATACTGGTCGCGACCCTGTTCGGGCAGGTTGTACCAGGCAATCCAGAATCCGGAATTTATCGCAGTCCCCTTGACGCATGTGCGACCGGTTTTCTTTTGTCGCGCAGGCGAATTTTCAATAAAACGGCTTGCATCACGTTCAGCGACCGACAAATTTCGGTTTACGTTTCTCGACGAAAGACTTGAAGCCTTCCTTGGTGTCCTCGGTGTCCTGAATGTCGGTGAGCACCGTCCACGTCCACGGTATGCCGGCGACGGGGCCACGATCAATTGCGCCGAGGATGGCTTTCTTCGAGCCCTGCACGGCGAGCGGGGCGGCGTCTTCGGCGATATGTGTGGCGATTTCCCAGGCCTTTGCCATTAACTGGTCTTTCGGCACGACTTCGGATACGAGGCCCCATTGCAGCGCCTGCTGCGCGTTGAGTTTGAAATGGCGACCTTCAAGACACATGCGCATGACGATGCCGACCGGCATCTTGAAAGCGAGGCCGGCGGATTCGACGCCGTTGATGAGGCCGATGTTGACGTGGGTGTCGAAGAAGCTGGCGTTGTCGGCGGCGATGATGATGTCGCTGTCGGCAACCAGATGCCAGCCGCCGCCGATGCAATAGCCATTGACCGCGCAGATGAAGGGCTTGTTGATCGACTGCATCATGTCGGTCCACGGTTTAAAAATCGTGTAGCCCTCGGTCTTGCCTTTTTCCGCGGACTTCTCGGCGGCCTCGGTCACGTACATGCCGCTGCAAAACGATTTGTCGCCGGCGGCGGCGATGATCATCACCCACTGTTCGGGGTTGTCGCGGTATTCGGTCAGTACCTCCAGCATTTCGTTGCCGGTCTCGACACTGATCGAATTCATGCGCTCGGGCCGGTTGAGCGTCATGCAGACGATGCGGCCTTTCTTTTCGACCAGAATATCCTTGTAAGCCATTGCTTCTCCCTGTTTCAAAAGGCGGTCAGTCGCGCAGCATGCCGCGGCCGATGATGCCGCGTTGAATTTCGGAAGTGCCTTCGTAAATGCGCGTGATGCGCGCATCGCGGTAAAAGCGGCCGACCGGGTTGTCGGTGATGTAGCCACTGCCGCCCTGGATCTGCAAGGCGGAGTCGGCGACGAAGGCCAGCGTCTCGGAGGCGAACAGTTTGGCCATCGACGTGTCCTTCGCCGTCACGCGCCCTTCATCGGCGAGCACCGCGGCGCGATAGGTGAGCAGGCGCGCGGCTTCGGTGCGCGTCGCCATATCGGCGAGCATGAAATGGATAGCCTGGAATTCGCCAATAGCCTGGCCGAACTGTTTGCGCGTCTTCGCGTAGTCGGTCGAAATCTCAAGCAGGCGTTCGCAGGCGCCGACGCAACGCGCGGCGACGACCGGGCGGCCTTCCATCAGCGTTTTGGTGGCGGCAATCCAGCCTTTGCCTTCAGCGCCGAGGCGGTTTTCTGCCGGCACTTCGCAATCTTCGAACAGCAGTTCGGCAATCGGATGGCCTTTGCAGCCCATGGTGTCGTAAATGGTGCCGATGCGAAAGCCCTTGAATTTGGGCTCGACCAGAAACACGCTCATTTCTTTCGAGCGCGGCGCCGCGTTGGTGCGCGCAACCACGGTGAGCAAACCCGCCGCGGTGCTGCCGCTGATGTAGTGCTTCACGCCGTTCAATATATAACGGTCGCCTTTTTTGACGGCAGTGGTGGTGATGCTGCCAGCGTCGGAACCCGCGCCCGGTTCGGTCAAGGCAAAACAGCCGCGCAGTTCGCCGGTGGCCATGCGCGGCAGATAACGTTGTTTCTGTTCCGCGGTACCGAGTGACACCAGCGCTTCGGCGCCGATGCCGCCGTGCGCGGCGAATATGCCGGCGAAACCGAAACCGCTGCGACCCAGCATCTGGTGTACCAGCACGCGCGAGAAACGCGACAGATTGCTGCCGCCGTATTCCTCGGGAATGCTGATGCCGAAAAGGCCGAGCGCCGAGGCTTCTTTCAGCAACTCTTCCGGAATGTGATTGGTTTTCTCGATCTCAGGCATGCGCGGGTCGACGCGCTCATCGACGAAGGCTTTGACCGAGTCCGCGAGTGCGCGTTGTTCATCTGTGAGTTCGAAGTCCACTTCAGCCTCCTGTCTTTGCGCCCATGCGATCGAGTTCGGCGAGTATGTCGGCGCGATGTTCGTCAACGCCGGGTATGCCCAGCACCTTGTCATCGAGTTCTTCATTGATCTTGAACGGCACGCCCCAGGTCGGGATTTCGCGTCCGTTCGGCAGCCGCGCTGGCTTGACCATTTTTCGCGCGCGCACCTGGGGGTCGGCAGCGACGTCGTTCATGCTGCGTACATGCGCGACCGGCACGCCGGCTTCGGCAAAGGCTTTCTCCCAATCCTGCGCGCCACGCTTCATCATATAGGCTTGAATCAGCGGGCGCAGCGCGTTACGGTTTTTCACGCGCAACGGATTCGTTGCAAAACGCGCGTCGGCAGCGAGTTCGATTGCGCCCAGCAAATCGCAGAAGCGCTTCCACTGATGTTCGTTGCTGACCTGCACGAGGCAGAATTCGCCGTTCGAAGTATTAAACGCGCCGAGCGGATAGATGCCCATGGTCTCCGAGCCCATGCGCACCGGCAGCGGCAGATTGACCAGCGCGCCCTGAAAGTAGGCATGCATGAAACCTAACGCCGATTCCATCAGCGAGACTTCGAGCAGCATGCCCTTGCCCGTTTTCTCGACGTTGTGCAGCCCGGTCATGATGGTGCCCCAGGCCAGGTAGGCAGTGGCGATGTCGATCGGCGAGCCGCCGCAACGCACCGGCGCGCGGTCGGCTTCGCCAGTGATGCCCATGATGCCGGTGTAGGCCTGGATCATCGAATCGTAGGCGGGGGCATTGGCGCGCGGGCCGCTGCGGCCGTAGCCGGTGACCGATACCCAGACGAGTTTCGGGTGTTTGTCTTTGAGGTTGGCGTAACCGAGGCCCGTTTTTTCGAGCGTGCCGGGACGGTAGTTCTCGATCATCACATCAACCGTGGCGAGCAGACGGTGAAACAGCGCACGGCCTTCATTCGATTTGAAATCGATGGCGATGCTGCGTTTGCCGCGGTTGCAGCTCACGAAATAAACGGACTCGCCGTCAACAAACGGCGGCCACTGCCGCATCTCGTCGCCGCCGGGCGGTTCGACCTTGATCACATCGGCGCCCATTTCGGCGGTGAGCATGGTCGCCACCGGCCCGGCAATATTGCGCGTGCAATCGAGTATGCGAACCCCCTTGAGGATTCCGGCGGTGGACATGGCGGACTACCTTTATACCTTCGATGTTGAATGCGCTCTGCGGCACTTTGCGGTGCGCGTTTACGGCAGCGCGACGGGGAGTTATTTATATACCATTGCCGGTGCGCGCTTGTCGAGCCTGCGCCCGGCGAGTACTGGTGATTGAGTTAAACTGCGGTGGTTCGATGCATTTCAATCATTCATTTTTCGCGAGGAGATCAGGCATGGCCAAAGGATACTGGATCAATTGTTTTCGCTCTATCAAGGACCAGGCAAAGGTTGACGCCTATCGCAAGCTGGCCGGCCCGGTGATGGAATCGGTCGGTGCGAAATTTCTGGTGCGCGGTGATCCGTCGAAGGTGTACGAGGCCGGCATCGTCGGCCGCGTCGTTGTCATCGAATTTGAAAGTGTTGCCAAGGCGATTGAAGCGCACGACAGCCCCGGTTATCAGGCGGCGCTGAAGGCGCTGGGCGACGGCGCCGAGCGCGATCTGCGCATTGTTGAAGGCGTCTGATTGCGGGCTGCGCGCGGCCTGGTGTCGCGCGCAGCCGATCAAAGTATTGTTTCGTCGACGTCGGCGAATTTGATGAGGTGGCGGCGGCCGTCGAATTTGTAGCCGCGCTTGCGGCTGCGCGGATACTCGGTGATGTCGATCGATTTGCGCGTGCCGCCGAGCAGATAGACCAGGTCTTCCTTGTACGGGTTGGTCATGCCGTGCGGCAGGGACTTCGCGGTGAAGCCCATGAAATCGCCGGCGCCGACCCTGATTTTGCGTTTGCCGATTTCAGCGATGCCGCGCCCGGACAAGACGTAGACGAATTCCTCGTCGCAATAATGCGTGTGGAATTCGGTGGTGTCATCGCCCTGTTTGATGCGCACCAGATGCACGCCCATTTCCTGCATACCCACCGCGTCACCCAGCGATTTGTTCAGGCGTAGCGCTTTGCGGTTGACGAAATGTCTGCGCCGCTCGACCGCCATTTTTTCAATGGCGGCGGCGGTGAGCAGGGGAAAGGGCTTTGCTTTTTTTGCCATGCCGGCTCCTCGGAAAACGCTGGGAATGCTCAATCATACATTTTGGCGCGGGCTGCGGCGCGGGTCTAGAATAGTCTGCAGCGAAAAAAGGGAGTGGCAATGCAATTCATGGTCCGCATCGTCGTCCGTCTGCCGGGTGACTGGCCGAAGGAAAAAGTTGATGAACTTGCCGCACGCGAAACCGCGCGCGGCATGCAATGCATCAAGGAAGGCAAACTGCGGCGCATTTTCCGCATCGTTGGCCAGCGCGCGAATTTCAGCATCTGGGAGACGGCGACGCCGGAAGAGCTGCACGCGACGCTGG
This sequence comes from Betaproteobacteria bacterium, assembly GCA_025356695.1. Next base: position 27,908 of record JANXSE010000337.1, on the reverse strand, counting down.
CCTCGCTGCCGATGCACCCCTTCTTTGATCTCGAGGTCACACCAATTATCGAACACAACACCACGCAGGCGTGGAACGCCGCCAATGGCGCGATGCCGCTGTTCTGATGAAAAAATTCGCGCAATGGTTTGTTCTGGCGTTTGTATTGCTGGCAGGCGCGGCGCCGGCGCGCGTGCCAGACGGCTGGCCGTTCCTTGAATACACTGAAGCAGTGCGCGTGGCGAAGCAGGCGAACAAGCCGATGTTCGTGTATTACGGCTTCGACACCTGCCCGTATTGCATCTACCTGAATAAAAACACGCTGTCTTTCGAAGCGCTGCGTAGCCGTTATGCCGAACACTATGTGCTGGCGTATTTCGATATTCGCGGCAATCCGGGCGACGTCATTACGCTGCCTTCCGGCGAGCAGTTGACGCGCGGGCAGGCGATACGCAAACTCAAAGGCAGCCCGGTGCCGGCATGGGCTTTTGTGGCTCCGGACGGCCGCGAGATCATGCTGCGGCGCGGTTCGCGCACCAAAGTCGACGCCTTCATGAAATTCGATCAATATGTAATGAGCGGCAGCTGGCCGCAAACCACATTCGAAGAATTTCTTGCGCAACACGGGTTGCGCGAAGAAAAAGTGGAATAAAAAATCACCATCGGGGGAGATCGTCATGCGTTTGGAGAATCGCGTTTTGAAATGTATTGCGGGCGTTATTGTTTCGATGGCGACGACAATGTTGTCTTCGACGCTTTGGGCGCAGGCGCCGCTGCCAGTGCCCTTGCTCAAAGAGGGCAGCACCGTCAAAGTGTCGGAGCATGTGTGGGTGATCCCCGACGGCGGCGTGCCGGTGGTGCCGAACGTCGGCATTATCGTCGGCAGCCGCGCGACGCTGATCGTCGACACCGGTCTTGGCATCCGCAACGGCGAGATTGTGATGCACGAAGTCGCCAAGGTCAGCAAAAATACCGAGATCTACGTGGCGACGACGCATTTTCACGCCGAGCACAGTACCGGCGGCACCGCGTTTCCGGCCGGTTATAAATTTATCCGTCCGCAAGCGCAGCAGAAAGACATCGAGGAATTCGGCGCTACTTTTTTCAAGAATTTCGAGTCCCGCTCGGCAGACATGGCGGCGCTGATGAAAGGCTCGACCTATCCGCGTGCCGACATTCTTTTTGACAACGATTACGCGCTCGATCTCGGCGGCGTAAGCGTGAAGCTGACCTGGCTCGGGCCGACGCACACGCGCGGCGACACCGCGATATTCGTCGAAGGCGAAAACGTGTTGTTTTCCGGTGATCTGGCGATGAAGCAGTTGTTCCCGGCATTTTCGAGTCCGTACGGCGACGCCGGTGTGTGGCTCAAAAGTCTCGACAAGCTTGAGGCGATGCGGCCCAAAGTGGTGGTGGGCAGCCACGGCCCGATCGGCGACGCAGCGGTGATCGGCGCGTATCGCAGCGTGTTGACAACGATCGGTGCGCGTTCGAAAGAACTTAAAGCGCAGGGCAAATCCGTCGATGAGGCGAGCAAACTGCTGACCGACGAATTCGCCGCCAAATATCCCGATTGGGTTGCGCCGATCCGCGTGCCGGCGGCGGTTGCGGTGTATTACAAGCAACCTTGATGTGTTGTTGCGGTGTCTCATCGTTGCAACATAACGTCAAATCGCATCGGTTTTCGCGGCTATTCCTACATGAAACAGGAGCAGGGCTGCTATATTTGCCCTGTCTCGATTTTTAAGTGGAATTCAACATGAAAACGCATTTCAAACTGGCAGCTGCGCTACTGGCCCTGATCGCAAGCCCGGCAATGGCGCAGCTTTATTCCGGCGCCGCGGCGGGCCGCGTTGATCACAAACAAAACCGCGCTGACTGGGCGCAGGCCGCATCCAACAGCACCTACGAAGATACCAATGCGGGCTACAAGGTGTTCGTCGGCTACAAGTTCAACGATTACCTTGGTGTCGAAGGCGGTTACAACTATCTCGGCAAACGCAGCGCCACTATTACGAACGGCGCCAGCACCGGTAAAGCGAATGTGAAAACGGATGCGTGGGACGTTTTCGGTGTCGGCACGCTGCCGCTGCCGAATAATTTTTCCGTGTTTGCCAAGCTCGGCGTGTCGAGCAATTACTCGAAGATGGATTTTTCGAGCAGCGGCGCCGCCTTCCTTGCCAGCGACAGCGGCACCAATAGAAAAACCTCGCTGGCCTGGGGCCTGGGCGCCGGTTATGGCTTGACCAAGAACCTCACCGTGCGTCTGGAATACGAAGACTTCGGTAAAGCCGGCGAAACCAATAACGGTTTTACCACCGCCACCAAAACCAGTGACAGCAAACCGAAACTGATTTCGATCGGACTGGTTCACGCATTCTGAGCGAAGATTGCTGCACGTTAAAAAGCCCGGCACGCGCCGGGCTTTTTATTTCCGGCAAACGATTATTCCGGCGTGAGGCCGGCTGCTTTCGCGACGCGCAGCCACTTGGCGGTTTCGGTTTTTATCATGGCGGCGAAAGCATCGGGCGGGCCGGCGACGACGATGCCGCCTTCGCTGCCGAGCAGGTCGCGGTGTTCCGGTGCGAGCAGGACAGCCGTCACATCCCTGTGCAATTTTTCGAGTATGTCGCGCGGTGTGCCGGCAGGCGCGAGCAGGCCGTACCACTGCGCCGATTCGTAGCCGGGCAGACCCGATTCGGCAATCGTCGGAATGTCGGGCGCACTCGGCGCGCGTTGCGCCGTCGTCACGCCAAGCGCGCGCAGTTTGCCGCTGCGCACATGCGGAATGCCGCTGATCATCGACGGCGCCATCAAGGCGACCTGGCCGGCGAGCAGATCAATCACGCCCGGCGCCGAACTTTTGTACGGCACCTGGATCATGCGTACGCCTGCCATGAGCGAAAACAACTCCATCGACAGGTGTGGGCTGGTGCCATGCCCTGACGAAGCGTAAAAGAGCTGGCCTGGTTTCGATTTCGTCAGCGCAATCATTTCGCGCACGTTTTTCGCCGGCACCGACGGATGCACCATCATCAGGTTCGGCACCACCGCCGCTTGTGTGATCGGCGCGAAATCGCGCAGCGCATCGTAAGGGATTTTTTTGTAGGCCGCCGGGTTGATCGCCAGCGTGCTCGGCGTCAACAACAGCGTGTAGCCGTCCGGTGCCGCGCGCGCGACGAGTTCGCTGCCGAGCATGGTGCCGGCGCCGGTGCGGTTGTCCACCACGACCTGACGGCTCCATCGTTCACTGAGTGATTTGGCGATCAAACGCGCGATAAGGTCGCCACCGCCGCCTGCCGAAGTCGGTACCACGATACGAACGACGCGGTTTGGATAATTCTGCGCCCGTGCCGCGCATACTGATGCGGCAAACACTGCGCACAAGGTGATCGAAACCGCAGTCCGCATAGTCGTCGCACCGTGATGGATTTCTCAACCGGCATTCTAAACGACCCGCCCGACCGGCTGCAGGCATGTTGAATGCCTTACGGCGCGGTAAGATGCGGCTTCGCATCAACAACGCAAAGAGCCGGGTATGGACTTCAATCGCAATGGCCGCACTACCTTCGTCGCCGGCGCCGGCCGCGGGGGATCCTAGATGAAATTATTCGGCACGCCGGGCAGCCCGTATGTGCGCAAAGTGCGCCTCGTCTTCGAAGAAAAGCGCATTCCTTATGAATACATATTGGCGCCCGCCGAAACCCGCGCGACGCTGGTGGTGCCGCTGAATCCGCTGGGCAAGATTCCGGTCTTGCAGGCCGACGACGGCAAGGCGATCTACGATTCGCCAGTGATCGTCGAATACGTTGACGGTCTTGCGGCTGAGCCGAAACTGATTCCTGCCGGGTTCACCGAACGTATCGAGGTCAAACGGTGGGAGGCTTTGGGTGACGGTGTCGCCGAGGCGACTGTGTTGATCACGCATGACCTGCGCAAGGCGGTTGAGAAGCGTGAGTCTGAGGCGTGGTACGAAAAGCAGCGCGAGAAGATTCGTCGCGCGCTGGCCGTCATGGAGCGTGATTTGGGCGACAGGCCGTTCTGTTTTGGTTCGGGTTTTACGCTGGCGGATATCGCGCTCGGGTATTCGTTGAGTTATCTTGAGCAGGGGATACCGGATTTCGGTTGGCGTGCAGTAAATCCGAAACTTTCGCTGCATTACGATAAGTTGGTGTTGCGGGAGTCGTTTGTTAAGACGGATCCCGCGAAGAAGTAAATGGGTAAGGTGGGCAACTTGTTGCCCACGCGGTGCGGTTGCTTTTGTGGCGCAGGCGCCTTGCCTGCGCGAAGCACCGTGATAATTTTGTAGGATGGGTAGAGGCCGCAGACCGACACCCATCGTCAGTGCATATTTCCTGCGCGGTGCTTCAAGATCAACTTCGCCGGGTGCAGCCCCGGCCCCCGGTTCGTCGGCCCTTCGGGCTTCCCTGCGCTGCTCGGCGGCTCTCAGGGGGAGGCTAACAGCTTGGAAGTTGCGCTGATTTGGGGCTGCTACTTGCCGGCTTGCAATGTTTCCGCAACCCAGTCAGCCATGTAGGCCATGCCGATGCTGACGTTATCGACCTGGCAGTGGTGGTAGCCGCCTTCTTCGCGCTTGAAGATCTTCATGTGCTTGTTCGCCGAGCCGCAGGCGTTGATCATATTCTGCGCGTGCTCGAACGGCGCCTGCTGGTCGCCTTCGCCGTGCACCAATAAATACGGGCAGCGCATTTTCTGAATCACGCCGTCGAGCCTGAAGCCCTCGAGATGCTTGAAGGCTTCTTCCTTGGTCTTGACACCGAAAACCCACAGCAAATGTTCCCACGGCACTGACAGCGACAGCACTTCGCCGCGGGCAATGCGCTCGAGCCGGATTTCCCACTTGGTGTAATAGTCCCACTCCGGACCCCATGAAATGCAGCAGGCGAAGCGGTTATCCATCGACGCCGCGCGCGGCGCGTAATAGCCGCCGAGCGAAAGCGCCATGATCCCGATCCTCTTTGGATCGAACTCCGGACGCGTGGCGAGAAAGTCGTAGGCGGCGCCGGCGTGGCGTTCGGTTTCATGATGCAGCAGCAGATTGCGGAAGCGGATCGCTTCGCCGTTGCCGGGGCCGTCGAGCAGCAGCACCGAGATGCCGCGTTTGATCATTTCCGGAATACCGCGGAAATACTGAATTTCCTTGGTGACATCGAAGCCGTCGAGGAACAGCATGATCGGGCCTTTTTTGCCCGCTTGCTGTTCGGCGTGCACGATGATGCCCGGCAGGCTCACGCCTTCATACGGCACTTCGACGTGTTCGAGACGCAGCGCCTTGTTGAGCTGCGCGCCCTTGCGGAAGGCATCGACACCGCGCTTGTAGGCGGCCTGGGTTTCGGGCGTCTTGGGCTGCGAGAAACGTTCGCCGACGTGATAGTAGTGCGCAGCGCGCAGCAGATAGGACGACGCTGTCAGCGCGTGGCCCCTGGCCGCTTCGGCATGGCCGATATTTTCGATGCGTTCGGCTTCGCCCGCCCACTCATTGAACCAGGCAATGTCGTCGCCGACGTGATTTTTCAGCCTGAGACCGATGCGATTCACTTCGTCGATCTCGGCGCCGCCCCAAGGTGCGCCGCCGAGCGCAATCAATACACCATGCGACCAGCGATAGTTGTCGGGAAAATAGCTGTAGGCAAGCTCGCCGTCAGGCAGCTTCGAACTGGGCATTGCGGTCTCCTGATTTAATTTGTGGCGCCGCGACTATAAACGCGGGATACCGGAATCGATGATGATCCTGCGGAATTTTTCGACGTCGCGGTTGACGATGACACGGAATTCCTCCGGCGTGTTGCCCACCACCACCAACCCGAGCTGGCGGAAGCGGTCTTTCACTTCCGGCGTTTGCAGCGCCTGCACCACTGCTTTGTGCATGCGGCGCACGGCGGCGTCCGGCGTTTTCGCTGGCGCGAACAAGCCGTTCCAGAACTGAAAGTCGTAACCGGTCACGCCCTGTTCGGCGAGTGTGGGCACCTCAGGTAGCACCGGCGAACGCGTCGCGCTGGTGATGCCGTAGGCCTTGAGGCGGCCGGATTGAATATGGTTGGCAGTCGCCAGCGGCGTGAGCATCGAAATGTCGGCTTCGCCCGAAGCCACTGCGAGCTCCGACGGCGCGCTGCCTTTGTATTGTATGTTGGTCATTTTGATGCCGAGCTGTGCCCACAGTGCATCGCCGGCGAGTTCGCCGGTGGCGCCGGGTATAGCGATGTTAAGGCCGCCCTTGCGTGTTTTCGCGAACGCAGCAAGTTCCTGAATCGAGGTGCCGGGCAGGCGTGCATTCGCCGCCACCACCATGCCGGTGGTCGAGAACTGGCTCACCGGCGTGAAATCGCGTACCGGGTCGTACGGCAGATTTTTATAGAGATAGGCATTGACCGCGTGTGTGCCGCTGTTGCCGACCGCAAAGGTGTTGCCATCAGCCGGCGCTTTCGAGGCGATCTCCATGCCGAGTATGCCGTTGCTGCTGGCGCGGTTGTCGACAATGATGGTGGCGCCCATCACCTCGGTTAGCTTCGGCACCAGCAGGCGCGCCTGCACATCGGACGGGCCGCCGGGTGCGGAGCCGACGACGAGGCGAATGGGGCGGTTGGGTGACGATTGCGCGAACGCCGTCGCCGACAGGCAGGCAACAGCAATCGTCGCAACGTAAACGGGCAATGCGGGGCATCGGATATTCATGGCCGGCAAGTATATTCCATGTGGCGGCGAATGGAATCGTGGTGTGTGATGCGGTGGTATTCTCCCGTATGAATACGCCGCCACGGAGTTTCACCATGACGTACGAATTGTATTATTGGTCGCACATCCAGGGCCGCGGCGAGTTCGTGCGCCTCGCGCTCGAACAGGCCGGCGTCGAATATATCGACATCGCGCGCGAACCCGAAGACGCAGGCATGGGCACGCCGGCGATCCGCCGTGTGCTCGCCGATGAAGCGCTGGCGTTTCCGCCGTATGCGCCGCCGCTGCTGAAAGTCGGCGACCAGTTGATTGCGCAGACCGCGAATATTCTGATGTTTCTCGGCGCGCGCCACGATCTGGCGCCGGCCGATGAGTCGGGGCGCCTGTGGGCGCATCAGTTGCAGCTGACGGTGACTGACTTCGTCGTGCATGTCCATGACACCCACCATCCGATTGCCGGCAGCCTTTATTACGAAGAGCAGATTCCCGAAGCGAAACGCCGCGCCGAAAAATTTCACGCCGAGCGCCTGCCGCGGTTTCTGAATTATTTCGAGCGTGTGCTGCGTGCCAATCCGGCGGGCAGCGGCCACATGGCTGGCGAGCGGCTTTCGTACGTCGATTTGTCGATGTTTCAATTGATCGCCGGTTTGCGCTATGCGTTTCCGCGCGCGATGGCGGCGCTCGAACCGTCGCTGCCGCTGCTGGTTGCCTTGAGCGCGCGCGTCGAAGCCTTGCCGCGCATCGCCGCGTACTTGAAATCGAAGCGCCGCCTGCCGTTCAACCAGCTCGGCATTTTCAGGCGCTACCCGGAACTCGATTTGCAGCCGCCGCGCGCCGCCGCCAAAACCAGGGTGAAACCAAAGGCCGTGCGCAAGGTCACCCCACAGCCTGCGCGCAAGAGCGCGCGTAACACCGGAGCAAAGAAGAAATGAGCAAAAGCCGCATCGTATTGGCCGCACTGTTTTTAACCGCCAGCGCGCAGGCCGCCGATACCTGGCCGTCAAAACCGATCCGCCTGATTTCGCCTTTCGTGCCGGGTGGCGGCGCGTCGCTGCTGGCGCGCCTGATCGCGCCCGATCTCACCGAGGTGCTCGGCCAGTCCATCGTGGTCGACAACCGGGGCGGTGGCGGCGGGGTGATCGGCTCCGAAATTGCGGCGCGTTCGCGGCCCGACGGTTATACCTTCGTGATGGGCACGGCGAGCAATATTTCGGTGCGCCCGCTGGTCGATACGGTGCCCTTTGATCCGGTCAAGGATTTCGCCGCCATCATTCACACCACGACGGTGCCGCTGGTGCTCTCGGTGCATCCGTCAGTGCCGGTGAAGACCGTGAAGGAATTCATTGCGTTCGGTCGCGCCAAAGAATCGAAACTCAATTTCGCCTCATCGGGCGAAGGCACGATCAGCCATCTGGCCGGCGAGTTGTTCAAGATGTCGACCGGTGTGTCGATGTCGCACGTGCCGTACAAGGGCGGCGGCCAGGCCATCATCGACGTCATCGCCGGCCACGTGCAGGTCGGCTTTATCAACATACTTGAAGCCAGCGCGCAGATCAAAGCCGAGCGCCTGCGCGCGCTGGCGGTGACGACGGCGGAACGCTCGCCGGTTTTGCCGAACGTGCCGACCGTCGCCGAATCGGGTCTCGCCGGTTACGAAGTCACGCAATGGAGCGGCATGCTGGCGCCGGCCGGCACGCCCGCCGCGATGATTGCGCGCATGAACGCCGAGATCGACAAGATTTTACACAAGCCCCTCGTGCGCGAGCGCCTTGCCGCCGATGGTGCGCAGCCGGGCGGCGGCTCGCCGGAAAAATTCGCCGCTTTCATCAAGGCCGATATCGCGAAATGGACCAAGGTCGTGAAGAGCGCGGGGCTGGCGCGCAAATAGGCGGCAGCGACGGCCTTACTTGACCAGCCCGAGCTCGGTCATGATGAGTTTGGTGTCGTTGAACTCGACCTCGAGATATTTGGCGAATTCCTTACTGCGCATGAACTGCGGGTCCCAGTCGCGCGTTTCAGCTTCTTTTTTCCACTCATTGCTGAGCGCCAGTTTCGCCAGCACGTCTTCCCAGTAGGCGACGGCGACGGCCGGCGTGTTTTTCGGCGCGAAGATCGCGCGCCAGCTTTCCAGCGTGCTGTCGATGCCCTGTTCCTTCATCGTCGGCACGTTGGGGAAGGCGCCGAGGCGGCGCGGCGCCGCCACCGCCAGCATGCGCGCGCCGCCCGCCGTCACCTGCGGCGAGGCCGAGCCGACCGACGACACCACGAGGTCGAGATGGCCGCCCACCAGCGCCGTCATCGAATCGGCGTTGGTCTTGAAGATTGCGACCTTGAGCTTGCGCACGTCAACGCCGCCCGAACGCAGCGCCAGCGCCAGCGTCAGGTGATTGGGGCCGCCGCGTGCGACAGTGCCGATGGCGAGCGAAGTAGGGTCTGCCTTCAGGCGCTCGATCAAATCGCGCATGGTTTTGAACGGCGCATTCGCGCGCACCGACAGCGCGCTGTGCTCGTTCAGCAGCAGCGCCACTGGCGTCAGGTCGAGGTAACTGGTTTGCGTAATGCCGCTCAACTGGTTGCCGAAGATCGTCGGGTTGGCGAGTAGCAGGTAATGCGGGTTGGCCGGAAACGAATTCAGGTAAACCACGGCGATGGTCTGATTGCCGCCGGGTTTGTTCATGACGTTGATCGGCGTCGGCACCTGCTTCGCATCCTGCACAATTTTCTGGATCACGCGCGCGACCTGGTCGTTGCTGCCGCCGGCATCCGACGAGGTGATGATTTCAATCGCGCGCTCGGGGCGCCAGCCTTGTGCCGCGGCGCCGGTGGCCAGCAACAGCCCGCAGGCAATGATCAGCAGATTTCTTGATGTACGCATGTTTTCTCCAGGATAGACGCGGCGAAGATTAAAACAAAGACGGCCCGCTGCGCAATGGCCGCGGCCGGCTTGCGGCACCGGCGGTGTCGGGGCATCATCGGCGGCACTAAACGATAAAAATCGGCGGGGAGTGCAATGGATTTTCGTTTGACTGAAGAGCAGCGCGCCTGGCAGATGATCGCGCGTAAATTCGCCGCAGAGGAAATCTGCAAAATTTCCGTCGACCGCGACGCCATCGCCGACGCCCGCGCAACCTTCGACTGGGAGATCATCCGCAAGGGCTCGCGGCTCGGGCTGCGTACCTTGGGCGTGCCGAAAATCTGGGGTGGTCCCGAAGTCGATTTCACCACGCAGGCGATCGTCATGGCCGAGCTCGCGCGCGGCGACAGCGCCATCGCTAAGACCTTCAGCCAGTGCTGGAAGTGGTGCCACCTGATCATGGACCGCTGCACGCCCGAACAGCAGGAACGGTATCTCAAGCCTTTCATGGCCGACGACGCCTTTGTGCTCGGCGGCGGCATCACCGAGCCCAACGCCGGGTCCGACAACCGGCTGCCGCCCGCCGAGGCGCCAAAAAGCGGATTGCGCCTCAGCGCAAAACGCGAGGGCGACGCCTGGCTGCTCAACGGCGAGAAATGTTTTATCGCCAACGCAAACATCGGCAAACTCATTTTTGTCTTCACCCGCACCGATCCCGACGTCGCGGTGCGCGGCGGCACGACCATCTTCGCGGTGCCGATGCCGCACAGCGGCGTGCGTGTCGGCAAGGTGTTCAACAAAGGCGGCTGGCGTTTTTATCAGAACGCGGAGTTGATATTCGAAAACACGCGCGTGCCGCAATCCGACATGATGGGAAAACTCAACGGCGCGATGAACCACCACGGCGGCAAAAACGCCAAGTTCGCCGAGCTCGAATATTCAGCCAATGCCGTCGGCGTCTGCGACGCCGCGGTCGAAATGGCGATGCAACACGCGCATCGCGAAAAACGCGGCGGTCGCGCGCTTGCCGGGGAGCAGGTCGTGCAATTGCAATTATCGGAAATGCACATGATGACCGAGGCGTTGCGCTCGTTCATGCTGCGCGTCGCCACCGAATCCGACGACGAAGAAGCCGAGCATTTCGCGCACAGCCACTTCCTGATGAACTTCGCCACCGAGGCGATTCAGCGCGTGTGCAATCTCAATCAGGAAATCCATGGCTATGCCGACGGCAGACATCGCGCCGGCGCCGACAAACTGGTGCGCGACGCGATCATCTGGACGCATATCGCGGGGGATGCAGTGCAGAGGATGAAGGCGGTGAGTTTTTTGCTGAAGTAACCCGGGTTAGGGTGCAGGCTACTCGCCTGCAACGTTCTTGCCCTTGATGGCTACCGGCATTTTGGTGTTGGTGAGAACGAGATCGCCCGATTTGTAAATGCTGCATTGCGAAATTTTGGCCTCAATGCTTACCTCGGGTTTATGGAAAACCTTGGCGCGGCCATAGGATTTCTAAGAGCCCCGCGCGGCCTCTTGAATTTGGCGTTTGTGGCCTCGCGTCCAAAATAATTCTCCGTTTTTATGGATGCGTGCGCCCCGTCAGCGGCGGGTTCTGCATCGTTGAATTGCCGCCGGATCGAAAGGAAAAATATATGGGCGCACGTGAGCTAGCTACTTTTGAAAAACGTTACCTCGTAGGCATGCTCGAAATTGCCTGCGAAAAGCTGGATATCACTGACACCGAGCGGCGTGAAGCGGAATCGCGTTACAACGCCGTGGGCAAATGGTTGTCGGATGGGGATGACAAACACCTTGCGAGTTCAGCTACGATCGTCGAAATATGCCAGACGCAATTGTGTACCAATACGAAAAGTCCAATACCCCACAATATCCGTGGGGAGTCCGTCTTCCAACGCATGGGATATCAGAAGCACAGATCGTTCGAACTAACCACGGCAGCTAATGTTGACTTGAGCGCGATGCCTCCGCAGCTTCTCTGCGAGTCCTGGTTCCGGCAACTCAAGGGGACGGACCACGGTTTCCATTTTCTCAATCACAACGATAGCTCCTGTTGTTTGTCATCGTGAACGTAGCCACTACTGGCCGGACGCCCACCAACCGCAGGCGCAACACGCCGGCCCAGCGCTATCGCAATTTCAGTCTTAAACCGCTCTCCACCAAACGCATATCCACCGTTGGCGGCCGCGCGGATATCCTTGAGCTCAACTTCGTCTATCTCGGTCTTGAATAAGTCCGCGTAGCGCTGCCGCCGGATCGCCTCGTCACTTCCCAAAGCGGAATGCCGGCGATGCGAAGGCGGGCGCGGCGGGGCATGGTCAGTTCGCGGAAATCAATTGGCTCAAGATATGCGGTTTAGTTGACTGAGCCCGACCGCTGGCATTGCTTGTTGAAAAGAAACCGTGGTCCGTCCCCATGTGTGTCAAAGAGGCCGGGCTCAGTACATCGAACCCGCTCCCTTTGGTTTCGCCTCTTACTGCCCGCGAAACGCGCCGATCAGGTACGACTCGTTGCCGATCATGGTGACGCGGCCGGCCACCGTGTAGTTGTCCAGGTTCACCAGCCACACCACACCGCTGTCCGGTCCGCCTTTCGGCGCACCGGTGATCGCGGCGTACTTACCGTCGGCGGTGAAAGCCACGCCGCGCGGGCGCGACGGCTTGCCGTCGGGTGTCTCCAGCGGTATCCGCTTCACTTCGGCCGGCTGGCCGGCTAGCGCCTTGGCCACATCAACGATCGAGATGTTGTTGGTGCGGAAGTTCGTGACAACGATGCGCTTGCCGTCGGGAGTGAAGGCCGCAACGAACGGGCGCGAGCCGGTGTTGGGGTCGTCAGTGCCTATCATCAGGCGGGCGACCTCGGCGCGCGCCGGGTTGGTGAGCGCGCGCTCGACATCGATGATCGAGATGGTGTTGCCGGGTTTGTCGAGTGCCAGGTCTTCACGCGCGGCCACCGCCACCAGTTTGCCGTCGGGGCTGGTCGTGATGCCGAAGCCGCCCATGCCGGTGGGGATGCGCGCAAGCTCGGCGCCGGGGTCGCGCGCCAGCGCTTTCCGCCAGCTGATGACGCTGACGTCGTTGGTGCCGCCGTTGGCGGTGAACAGTGTGCCGCCGCCGAGCGGGCTGAAAGTGACGCCGTTGGTGCCGGCATAACAGCCGATTTTGGGGTTTGGCGAGGCGCGCGGGATCGGCACCACCGGGCAGGGGAAGCCGGGCTTGCCATAGGCCTGTTGCACCTGATGGATCACCGTGTTGGCGGCGAGGTCGACCACGCCGATCAGGCTGCCGCCGTCTTCGCTGCCGGGTGTTTCGGCGGCAGCGGCGGCAGCCGTTTTGCCGTCGGGGCTGATGGCGAAGCCGGTAGCGCCGAAGTTTTTGCCGTCGATAGTGCCGATCACTGTGTTTAGCGTGCCGTTGTGCGCCGGGTCGGTAGCCTTGGTCAGATCGAGCACGGTGTAGGTGCTGGGCCAGCCATGCTGAAAGCTCGCGGCCTGTGCCGGCGTGACCTGGCCCGAATGGTTGGAGATATAAGCGCGGCGCTGATCGGGCGACACCACCACCGAGATCGGCTGGCCGCTGGCGATGGTGTCACGCTTGCCGCTGCCGTTGGCATCGATGTCGGGCGTTACCCGCAGGCGGTTAATCACCGCGTTGGCTGTGCCGTCGTTGGCGGGGACGAGTGCCGCGGCGACGTCAATCACGATCACCGTGTTATCCCAGCGGCCGCTGGCCATCAGATAGTCTTTGGTCAGCGCCTGCCCGCCGCCGGCGCAGGCGCCGAGCAGCGCAACTGCCGGGAAAGCACTGAGACGAAGCAACAACGACAGCACGCGATGCAGGATGCGTCTTGTCTTATCCATGTGTTCTCCCCGTTTGGCGATTATTGTTATTGGCTGCCGGCAGCCCGGATGCCAGGGCGCCGCCGCCGGGGACAGATTGCACGCTCGTGGAGGCGGCGTCAAATCATCGTGTCATACGGACCCGCAAGCCGTGACAACCGATGGGATCCAATCATAGTGGGCAGCATCGACATAATTTTTCATCAAGCGCTCCACCTCAAAACCCAAACTCCGTTTGATCTGCCTGCTCTTGCAGTACACGCGCACTGCCTTGCGGTCGACCGCGCCGTGCCTGCGTGCGTCTCACGCCGGTAGCGGTGGTGGAGTGCCTTCGGTGCCAAACTCGTGCGCGTTGATCATTATGGCGATCATCGCGTAATGGCCGATCAACGCCGTCAGTTCGACCGTGCCTTTGACGTCGAAACGATCGAGCACACGCTTATACGTTGCATCCGAGACGAAATGTTTTTCGTGCGCCTCGCGGCAGTAGTCGTAGACGGCCTCGGCATCCCTGTCGTCGAACTGCGGGCGCTTGCCGTGGCGTATCGCCTCGATCACGGCGTCGGGCAGGCCGCCCTTGCGCGCGTGCGGTTCGTGGGCGATCCATTCGTACTGGCAGCTCGTGTGGCGCGCCGTGATCAGGATGGCCATTTCGCTTAATGCGGGCGGCAGGCTGTTGTAATAGCGCAGCGTTTCGCCGACCTGCTGCCAGCGTTCGAGAAATTCCGGGCAATGCAGCGCCAGTTGATACGGCGCGCCGACCCTGTTGTCGCGGGCGCGGCCTTTGACGAAATCGTGCACGCGCTTCTGTTCCGGCGTCATGGTCGATTCGGTTAACAGCGGAATGCGTGGCATGCCGGCGCCCCCTATTTCCCGGGATTTACGTATCGTGTTTCCATGTCGCGATAGTCGTCGATACGATTGATGGCGTTTATTTCGTTGAACAGCATCAGTTCTTGGAGGTGGTTGGCGGTGGTGCCGTCGCGTTTCAACGCCGCCAGCGCGCGGTCGACACCGGCGGCAGCGGCGAACAATACCAGCGGGCCGTAGTCGACGAGTGCTGCGCCCATTTCCTGCAGGCGCGGAATCGGCACCAGCGGCGTCTTGCCGCCTTCGACCATGTTGATCCACGACGGCGCCTTGGTTTCGTTGATGATGCGCTGGATGTCGGCTTCGGTGGTCGGCGCTTCGACGAACACCATGTCGGCGCCTGCTGCGACGTAGATGTTGGCGCGTTCGATCGCGTCGTCGAGGCCGTGGATGGCGATTGAATCAACGCGCGCAGTGATAACGAAGTCGGGGTCTTTGCGTGCATCAATCGCGGCGCGGATTTTTTCCACCATCTCGGCAGGCGTGACGACCTGCTTGCCGGCGAGGTGGCCGCAGCGCTTCGGATAGACCTGGTCTTCGAGATTGACGCCGGCGACGCCGGCCGATTCGTATTCGCGCACCGTGCGATAGGTATTCAGCGGATTGCCGAAGCCGCAACCGCCGTCGCCGATCACCGGAATGTTCACCGCCTTGACGACTTTCTCGAGGATATCGGTCATTTCCGTCAGCGTGACGAGCCCCATGTCGGGCATGCCGAGCAGGCTGGCCGAGACGCCGTAATCGTGCACGAACGTAAGATCGAAGCCGGCACGTTCGACCAGCTTGGCCGAGAGCGCGTCGTAAGCGCCGACCATCACTGCGATTTGCGGGCGTTTGATCAGTTCGCGATAACGGGTTGTCATTCGCATGCGGGTACTCCACAATCGGAAAAAAAGGCCGCTCGATTCTAGCAGAACGAAATCGGCGGCCGGACAAGAGCACCCGGGGAGCACGCGTGTATCGAGTGAAGAAATGGAAGTCGGCTGCGGTGGCGTTGCTGCTGTTTGCGGCGCATGCCGGCGCGCAGACCTATCCGGCAAAACCGATTCGGCTGGTCGTGCCGTCCGGGCCCGGCGGCGGTGCTGATGTCACTGCGCGCATCATCGCACCGAAGCTGACCGAGTATCTGCACCAGCAGATCGTGATCGAGAACCGCGCCGGCGCCGGCACCATGATCGGCGGCGAAGCGGTGGCGCGCGCACCGGCTGACGGCTATACCTTGCTGCTTGCCACCGCGCCGCTTGCCATCAATCCGGCGATGTACAAGAAGGTGCCGTACGACGCGCTGCGCGATTTCGCGCATGTCTCGCAGGTGGTGGCGCTGCCGAACGTGCTGATCGCGCATCCGTCGCTGCCGGTAAAGAACGTGAAGGACTTGATCGCGCTGGCGAAAGCGCGTCCGGGACAGTTGAGTTTTGCCTCGGCGGGTGTCGGTACCGCGCCACATTTGTTTTTCGAACTGTTTCTCGATATGACCGGCCTCAAGCTCACGCATGTGCCGTATAAGGGCGCAGGGCAGGGCGTGATCGACGTCGTCGCCGGGCATGTGCCGCTGATGTCGCCGACCATATTCGCGGCGCTGCCGCAGGTGCGTGCCGGCCGCCTGCGCGCGCTGGGCGTGACAACCGCCAACCGCGTTTCCGGTGCGCCGGATATTCCGACGGTTGCCGAATCCGGCGTGCCTGGCTATGAAGCGAGCAACTGGTTCGGCGTCAGCGCGCCGGCCGCCACGCCGCGCGAGATCACGCAGCTTTTGTCCGCAAGTATTGCGCGCGCACTGCAGCAGCCGGACACGCGGGCGCGCATCGCCGCCGACGGCGCCGAGCCGGTCGGCAACACGCCTGAAGAATTTTCCGCTTACGTAAAATCCGAAACCGCGAAGTGGGCGAAAGTCGTCAAGCGCGCAGGCATCGAACCCGAATGACGGCGAAACGCGTCCTGCTGGTCGAGGACGACCCGTATCCGCGTGTGCTGCGCGTGATACTCGATCCGGCTGCGCCGCAGGATCTGTGCGCGGCGTTTGCGCATATGCTGGCGCACGAGCTGCCGGATTTCGACGGCTGGTGCAAACAGATTCGCAGTGAAGCACCGGCGCTGTATCCCTGCGAAGTGCGCATGGTGCATTCGCAGCAGGAATTGCGCACGCAGTTGCCGCAGGCCGATGCGGTGATCGTCGAGTCTTTGCAGATCGGCGCGGCGGAGCTGGCGCTCGGAGCCGGGCTCAGGGTGGTGCAGAAATACGGCACAGTACTGAATAATATCGACAGCGCGGCCTGTGCCACGCGCGGCGTCGCGGTGCGCACCTTGCGGCGGCGCGCCAACGCGTCGGTTGCCGAACATGCGATGGCGATGATGCTGATGCTGGCGCGGCGGCTGCACCACATCAGTGGCGCGGTCAGTGTCGAACGGTTGAAGGCGGCGGGTTATGCGCCGGCAGTCGATGCGGATGCGTTCGATCAACGCGTGCCGGTTTCAGGTTGGGCGCGGGTTGCGCCGCTGGCCATTTTACGCGACACCACGCTCGGTATTGTGGGTATGGGTGAAATCGGCCGCGAGCTCGCGTTGCGCGCCGCGGCCTTCGGCATGCAGGTCGTGTATACGCAGCGGCACCGTTTGAGTGCCGGGGACGAGCAACGGTTCAACGTGCACTATCTGCCGCTCGACGAATTGCTGCCGGTGGCGGATTGGGTGAGTCTGCATGTGCCCGAGACCGATGCCACGCGCGGCATGCTCGGTGCCGCACAGCTTGCGCGGATGAAACGCGGCGCGCGCCTGATCAATGTATCGCGGGCGCGACTGGTCGATCGCGAGGCGCTGATAGGCGCGTTGCAGCGCGGTCAGCTCGGCGGCTGTGCGCTTGATGCACAATACGAGGAACCGGCGTGCGACGACGATACGCTGTTGCAGTTCGGGAACGTGATTTTGACGCCGCATACCGCGGGGCAACCGCGCACCATCGGATTGGAGGACTTTCGCGAGATCATCCTCGGCATCGCGCAGGTGCTGGCATGAGGATTGTGATGATCGCGGTTGCAATACCCGCCGCCGCTGATTATTCTTCGTCTTCAAAGAAAAAATGGAGGAGCGATGATGGCAAGCGTCGTCGCCGATAACAAGCGGCAGAAATTTTCGGTCGTTCCGCTGAATTCGGATTTTGGCGCCGAGATCACCGGTATTGATTTGTCGTGCCCGATGGACGACGAGACCTTTGCCGCGGTACGCGATGCTTTTTTCAAAAATTCGATCGTCGTCTTTCGCGATCAGAAAATTACTGAAGAACAGCAGATCGCCTTCAGCCGCCGTTTCGGCGATCTGGAAATACACGTGCTTAAACAGTTTCTGCATCCGCGGCACCCGGAAATTCTGATGATTTCGAATGTCGTCGAAGACGGCAGGAACATCGGCATCGTTGACGCCGGCCGTTACTGGCATTCCGACCTTTGCTACAAGGCGGTGCCGAGCATGTGTTCGGCTTTGTATGCGGTGGAAATTCCGCGCGACGACAAGGGTAATGTGCTCGGCGACACGCTGTTCGCGAGCACCGCGGCTTCATACGATGCACTGCCGGAGAACCTCAAGCGACGCCTGGCAGGACTCAAGGCGCTGAACAGCCTCGAACATACCTTCGACCGTTCGCGCAAAGACGCCGATATTCGCACCGAGCAGATCGACGACAAGAACATCAGCCGCACCACGGTGAACGCCGAGCAGAAGAAGGTGGCGGAAGCTGTGCATCCGGTGATCCGCACGCATCCGGTGACCGGGCGAAAATGCATTTATGTCAACGATTCGACGACGGTGAAAATCGTCGATGTGCCGGCGAGCGAGAGTGAAGAGCTGCTCGGCGAATTGCGCGCGCGCTGCATCCGCGAGGATTTTGTTTATCGCCACAAGTGGCGCATCGGCGATCTCGTGATGTGGGACAACTGTTCGTCGCAGCATCAGGCGGTAGCTGACTATGCATTGCCGCAGCGCCGCCGCATGCATCGCACCACCATTACGGGCAGCATACCGTTTTAATCCGGCCGGCCCCGCCGGGCCGGCCCTGTGCAATTTAATCGAGGGAGCAAGCATGACGCGGGGCACGCATTTCAAGGAAGGCAAATGGGCAGTCAGCCCGTACAATTTTGACGAGAAGGTTAACGCCGGCAAGACCCTGCCGAAGAAAGTGCAGATACTCGACCTCACGCTGCGTGAAGGCCGCCAGGTCGAAGGCGTGTCGCTGCGCATAGAAGACGTGATCGAATACGCGCGGCGCGCCGACGCTGCGGGCATCACGACCATCGAAATGCATCACGACGAGCCTGAAGAGATCCGCCAGGTCAAGAAACTCGGCCTCAATCTGAAGATTCAGGCGCTGGTGCACCCGACCTCGTCGCTGAATCCGAAAACCTGCGCCGAAGAAGTCGAGCATCTGGTTTCCGATGGCGCCGACATCATCTGCCTGTCGATAGTCGGTTCCGATTACAACTTCGGCCTCGTCGAATCGATGGCGGGCATGAAGATGTCGCGCGAGGAATACCTGAACATTACCTGCGAGGGTGTGCGTCATGCAAAAAAGCAGGGCGCCTGCATCAACGCCATCGTCACCGATTTTGCGCGTATGGATATCGAATGGTTGAAGACCATGACGGGCCGTCTTGCCGAAGCCGGCGTCGATATTTTGCGCCTCGACGACATTTGTGCGCCGTGCAAGCCGGCGGTCTATGAATACCACGCGCGCGAAGTGAAAAAGGTCATCGGTAGCATTCCGCTGGCGATCCACAGCCATAACGATTTCGATCTCGGCCTCGCCGGCCAGTTGGCGGCACTTGAAGGCGGCGCGGAGATCCTCGAAGGCAGCGTCAACGGCATGGGCGAACGCGCCGGCGTGCCGAATATCGCCACGCTCGCCGCCACACTGGAAATGTTCTACGGTTACAACACCGGCATCAAACTCGATGCGATGCAGGATTTTTCGGAGTTTGTCGCCGATGTCTGGAACCAGCCGATTCCGCCACACAACGCGGTGACCGGACGCACTGCGTTTTCGCATTGCGTCGAGGTTCACTATGTGCTGCCGAAAGACGGCCAGTGGGCGTTCAACGCATGGGCACCGAAAGTAACGGGGCACAAGGAGTTTGTGCCGATGTGCCACTACTCGGGCGCGTACGCGGTCAAACGCAAGGTGCAGACGCTGGGCTTGGGCGAACTTTCCACCGAGAATGCAAAAGAAGTGCTCGCCCACGTGCGGCGCGAACTGCGCCTCAGGCGCACCGCGCTGTCGGATCAACTGTTCACGCAGTTGGTGAAGGATGCAATGCGGTGACGCAAGATGTTGTGGCGCAGGCGCCCCGCCTGCGCGAAGCGCCACGGCAACGCAGTGCGACGGTGTTTTGACGCAGGCGAGGCGCCTGCGCCACAGGAATAGCGGACTTCACGAAGCGCGGAGGGCAAGCATGATTCGTCAGATTTCCACATTGATCGGCACACTGCTGTTCTGCACTGTGGCCATCGCACAAACCTATCCCGCAAAACCCGTGCGCGTGATATTGCCGTATCCGCCGGGCGGCAGTTCCGATCCGCTGGTGCGCGCGATGGCGCAGAAGCTTACCGAAGCCTTCAAGGTGAATTTTGTCGTCGATAACCGTCCCGGTGCGAACGGCATTATCGGCACCGAATTGCTGATCAAGTCGCCACCCGACGGTTATACCATTGCGCTGGGTTCGACCAGCACGATGCCGATGAACGCCGCGATCTACGCGAAGTTGCCGTATGACCCGCTCAAGGATTTTTCTTTCATTTCCAGTTTTTCATTTACGCCGTTGATTCTCGTTGTGCATCCGTCGGTGCCGGTGAAGACGGTGAAAGAATTCGTCGCGCTTGCCAAAGCCAAACCGAACCAGATCGTCTATGCCTCGTTCGGCATCGGCGGTGTCGCCCACTTCGGCGCCGAGCTGTTCAGCCACATGGCCGGCATCAAGATGGTTCATGTGCCGTACAAGGGCAGCGGACCGTCGACCATTGATTTGCTGGCGGGGCAGGTGATGGCAAGCTTCGACACCATGCAGAATGCGATGCCCTATGTGCGCGCCAACCGAATGCGCGGGCTCGGCGTGGCGATGCTCAAGCGTTCATCGGTGGCGTCCGACATTCCGACCATCGACGAATCCGGGGTGCCGGGTTATGAAGTCGGCACCATGTTCGGTCTGGTCGCGCCGGCCGGCACGCCGCGCGACATCATCATGAAACTCAACGCCGAGATGGGACGCGCCGTGACCCACCCGGATGTCACCAGGCTCATGGTGCCGGTCGGCACCGAACCGATGCACAACACGCCCGAAGAATTTGCCGAGCTTATCCGCAAGGACATGCCGAAGTGGGCGAAGGTCGCGCGCGACGCGAACATGCGCGCGGAATGAGCGTGGCGCGCGAGCCGGATATTCGTGCCGAATAATACTGATTCGGTTGTTCTCGCCGCGGGCGAGGCGCGCGCGCTCGCCGAACGCGTAATCCACCATGCCGGCTACAGCGCCGATGAAGCGCGTGTCATCGCCGATTGCCTGCTCGACGCCGAGTTGTGCGGTTACCCGGCGCTCGGTCTGGCGCGGTCGATCACCATCGCCGAGGACGAGCGCACGAAACTGCCGCGCACGCCGGTCACGGTGGTGCATGAAACACCGGTGTCGGCGCAGATCGACGGCGGCGGTTATGCCGGCGTGTATTCGCTCAACCGCGCGGTCGAAGTCGCGCTGGAAAAAGCGCGCGCCAAGGGGTTTTCCATCGTCGGGCTGCACAACAGTTATTTCAGCGGCCGCAATGCGTTTTACGTCGAGGCGATTGCGCGCGCCGGCTACGCGGTGATTCACACGGCGTCGAGCGAACCCTATGTCGCGCCGCTTGGTGGCAAGGCCTGCGCTTTCGGCACCAATCCCGTCTCCATAGGTCTGCCCGGCGATCCCGATCCCTGCATTTTCGATATGGGCACTTCGGCGATTACGCGCGGCGAAGTCGTGCTCGCATCGCGGCTCAACGCTCTGTTACCGCCGGGCGTGGCGATCGATGCTGCGGGATTGCCGACCTGCGATGCTGCTGCGGCACTTGATGGCGCGATCCTGCCGTTCGGCGGCACGCAGGCGCACAAGGGCTACGGCTTGTCTTTCATGATTCAGGCATTCGGATTGCTCGGCGGCACCTCGCGCACGCAAGGGCGCGCGCGGCACTTCGGTTTCATGTTTATCGTGTTCGACCCGGCGTTGTTGATGCCGGCCGCGCAGTTTCGCGCGCAGCTTGCCGAATTGATCGCCGCAGTGAAAGCGACACCGCGCCAGCCCGGCGTTGACGAAATCCGCATTCCGTCGGAACGCGCCTTCGCCGAACGGGCGCGGTGCTTGCGTGAAGGTGTTGTGCTGGAGCGGCGCCTGCATCAGCGCTTGATTGCGCTGAGCGGCGCCTGAACAACCGGTTATTCTTTACCGCCGGCAGCTTTGGCCGCAGCTTTGGCTGCTTCCATCGCTTTTTGCTTGTCTGCGTCGCTGACTGCGGCGGCGGGTGCTTCGGCCTTCGGCGCTTCCGGCGCGGCTTGCGGGGCGGGCTTGGGGGCTTCTTTGCCGCATGCGCTTAATAAAAGAGCGGCGAGGCCGGCAACGAATAACGGGCTTTTCATTTTTTTTCCTGACATTTAATAAGTGAAATAAATTGTTTGTTCGCAACATTGCATCAAATGCCGCATGCGACTGTGCAATTTTAGCATCGGTCGCAGACGCGACTGGCGCGCCGGTCGCAGATTTGCCGCCGGTGCGGTTCGGGCTTCCGCCGTTCGATTGTTTTGGCGATTACAGAACTCTGCGAATGTGGCGGCCTCGAGCGCTTTGGTGATAGATTGTCTGCGTTCGAAAGCGACAACTACACTCTTATAAAAACCGGGGGGAGATACCATGGTCAGCCGCAGAACGTTTATGTCATTGGTTGCAGGCAGCGTAGTAGCGCCCGGATTTTCGTTCGCACAGCAGGCCGCGGGCAAAGTGGCGCTGTATGCGAATGTTGGCGCCGAATTTACGCACTACGAAGTTGATGTCGCCAATGCTACGCTGATCAAACGCGCCACCATTACCCTGCCGGCCAGCGTGCAGTATGCGTGGCCGCATGCGTCGCGGCGTTTTCTCTATGTTGCCACCAGCAGCAGTGCCTCCGGTTATGGTCCGGCGGGCACTGACCACCACGTCTCCGCCTTTCGCATCGATCCGGCGAGCGGGGCGCTGACACCGCACGGCGAGCCGATCCGCCTGCCGACGCGCCCGATCCATATGAGCAGTGACATTCCGTCGGAAAACCTGCTCGTCGCGTTCAACAACCCGAGTGCGCTGCGCGTTTATCGCATCAACAAAGATTACACGCCGGGTGAAGAAGTCAAACAGGTGCAGATGGATGCCGGTATTTTCGCGCATCAGGTGCGCGTGACGCCGGACAACCGCTATGCAGTGCTGGTGACGCGCGGTAACGAAGGTACGCCGGCCAAGGCCGAGGATCCTGGTGCGCTGAAAGTTTTTGAATACAAAAACGGCGTGCTGAGCAACGAAGTTTCGATTGCGCCCAACGGCGGCAGGGAATTCGGGCCGCGGCATCTGGATTTTCATACGACCAAACCGTGGATGTATGTGTCGATCGAAACGCAGAACAAGATGTACATGTACAAAATGGACGGCGGCAAAATCAATCCCGAGATCATATTTCGCAAGGAAACGCTGGCCGACCCGAAAAATCTCAAGTCGCGCCAGGCGGCGGGCACACTGCACGTGCATCCGAACGGCCGCTTTTTGTACGGGGCGAATCGTTCTGACGCCACTGTTGAATACGCCGGCAAGCAGGTCTACAAAGGCGGCGAAAACGGCATAGTCGTGTACTCGATCGATCAGGCCACGGGCGAACCGACACAGATTCAGAATATCGAATCACGCGCCATTCATCCGCGCACTTTTCATATAGACCCGAGCGGGCGCATGCTGGTAGCCCAGCACAATCTGCCGGCGAACGTGCGGGACGGCGATAGCGTTCGCAGTGTGCCCGCAGGCCTGTCGGTGTTTCGCATCGGCGATGACGGTAAACTTACCTTCGTGCGCAAATACGACATCGATGTCGGCGATAAAACAATGTTCTGGATGGGGATGGTACCGCTCTAAGTGCCGGTGGTTTGATCGCGTACGATTGCATTTTTGCGACGGTCGCGGGCGCCAGGCGGCGAATTAATTCAATAGCGAATCACAGGGAAATGCAGTGAACATCATAGTCACGGTTAAACAGGTGGCGGATCCGAACATTCCGCCTGCACATATACAACTCGACCCCGACGGCAAGCGCATCATCTCGCCTTTTGGCGTGCCGCCGGTGATGAACGGCTACGATGCCAATGCGCTGGAAGAAGCGCTGCGTCTGAAAGAAGCGCACGGTGGCAAGATCACGGTGCTCGGCCTCGGCGACGATACCAGCCGTGAGTCGCTGAAGACCGCGGTGGCGATGGGCGCCGACACGGCGATCCTGATCAACGATCCCGATCTGGTGAATGGCGACAGTGCAACTATCGGTCGCGCGCTTGCCGCGGCGATCAAAAAAATCGGTGCCTTCGATCTGGTCATGTGCGGCCGCCAGGCCTCGGACACTGACGGCGGGCAGGTGCTGCACTGGATCGCCGAGACGCTTGATCTGCCGACCGTCGTGCCGGTGACGAAAATCGAGGCGGTCGAAGGCAATCAACTTACCGTGCATCGTTTGATTGAAGATGGTCATCAACGCCTGAAAGTCGAACTGCCGGCACTGCTCGGCGTGTCGAGCGAAATAAACGAAGCGCGCCACCCGAGCGTGCGCGGCACCATGGCGGCGGGCCGCGCGATGATCGCCGGCTGGAAAGCCGCCGACATCGGTCTTGCCGCGCAAACGACGAAAGTCGAATTGCGCGAGTTGCAAATACAACTGCGCACCACCAAGGCCGAATTGATCGCGGGCGCATCGGGCGCCGAGCAGGGCGCGAAACTCGCCGATAAACTACACGAACTGGGGTTGATCTGATGGCTGGCGTACTCGTATTCGGCGACACCGCCGGCGGTAAACTTGCGCCGGCAGCGCTTGAAATGGCAGTGGCGGGCGCGGCGCTGGCGCAGGCTCTGAACGAACCGCTGCTCGGCGCGCTGCTCGGCGACGATCTTGCCGGCGCTGCAGCTGAATTCAACGGCGGCTTTACGACGCTGCATCTGGTCGAGGGCAAACAGTTGCGCCCGTACACTGCGCGCGCGTCGATTGCCGCGGCGCGTCAGGCGATCGAAGCCTGCCAGCCTTCGGTGGTTTTGTTTCCGCACACACTGGAAACGCGCGAGTGGGTGCCGCGGCTTGCGGCCATGCTCGATACCGGTCTGGTGATGGATTGCACCGCGCTTGCAGGCGAGAACGGCGATCTCCTCGTCAGCAAACCGGTATATGGCGGTGGCGTGATGGCGCAGTACGTGGTGCGTGGTGCGCCGCGTCTGGTGACGGTGCGCACCGGCGTGTTTGAAGCGCGCGCGGGTGCGGCGGCTGCTGAAACCAAAAAAATTGCCGCGGTCGATCTGGCGGCCGGACGCGTTACCTTGATCGACGAACAGAAGTCGCAGGCAGAGGGCGGCATGCGCTTGAAGGACGCGCAGCTGATTGTTTCCGGCGGGCGCGGCCTTGGCGGACCGGACAACTGGCATTACATCGAAGAGACGGCAGCGGCAATCGGCGCAGCAGTGGGCTGTTCGCGGCCGGTGGCCGATTCGGGCTGGGTGTCGTCGGCGCATCAGGTCGGATTGAGCGGCACTGCGGTAAAGCCGGATTTGTATATAGCAGTCGGTATTTCCGGCGCGGTGCAGCATCTCGCCGGCATCAGCAATTCAAGCACGGTGGTGGCGATCAATCTCGATGGCGATGCCGATATGTTTACGCGCGCCAACTACGGTGTGGTCGGTGATTACAAGGAAGTGCTGCCGGGGTTCATCGAGCGCGCCAGGCAGTTGCGCGGATAAATGAATTTCATGCATTCCGGGGCGGGCGTGAGCAGAATCCGGTAATACGCTGCGCTCCTTCCCGGCTACGGTCTTTCGGAGAAAAGAGACGAGTGATGAACACGATGAACTTTTTTCGTATCGCGCTGGTGTGCTGCGTCGTTGCCGCACCGGCCGCGGCGCAGGGCTGGAAGCCGGACCAGAATGTCGAAATTTCCGTCGGCGCCGGCCCCGGCGGCGGCGCCGACCGCACCGCGCGCTTTATCCAGCGGTTGATTCAGGAAAAGAAATCGATACCGCAGGCGGTGCTGGTTTCCAACAAACCGGGCGGCAGCGGCACCATTGCCATGCGTTATCTGAACACGCATCAGGGCAACGGTCACTTTTTGCAGATGTATTCGCCGAATGTGCTGACCGGTTACATTACCGGCCAGGCGTCGGTGAACTACAACGAGGTAACACCGATTGCGATCCTGTATTCCGAGCCCATGCTGATCGCGGTGCGCACGGAATCGCCGATCAAGGACGGCCGCGATCTGATCGCGCGCCTGAAGGCGGACCCCAAGTCGCTGTCGATGACGGTCGGCATCGGGCTCGGCAACATGAATCACATCGGCGCGGCGCTGCCGCTGCGCGCCGGCGGCGTTGATGTCAAACAGGTCAAGGCGGTGGTGTTTAATACAATTGCCGAATCGGTGACGGCGGTGGTCGGCGGGCACATCGATATCGTTGCGGCCACACCATCGACAATACTGGCGCAGGTGCAGGCCGGACGGCTCAGGGTTCTCGGCATTACCGCGCCGCAGCGCGTGCCGGGATTATTCGCGCAGTATCCTACCTGGCGCGAGCAGGGCATCGACAGCATCGCCTCGTTCTGGCACGCCGTGATCGGCCCGACCGGCATGACGCCGGCGCAGATTCAGTATTGGGAAGAACTGCTGGCGTTACTGTCGACCACCGACGAATGGAAAAAGCAGATCGAAGAAAACTATCTGGCGCCGCAGTTCATGAAATCTGCCGACAGCACGAAGTTTCTGCGCAACCAGTATACGGAGCTCAAATCGATCCTGACCGAGCTGGGCATGGCAAAATAATTTTGATTCATTCAACACGTCGTCATCAAGGGGTGCAAACATGAAATTGCAAATCGCTTCGGCCGCCGCCGCGTTTGGTTTCGGTGTGCTGGCAACAACGGTTTTAGCGCAGGGCAACGTCATTCCGCTGAGCTCGGTTCCGGCCAACGTCGTGCGCGGCCATATTCCGGCCGACCGCGCACCGGTACTGAAAATAAAATCCGGTCAGACCGTCGCCATCGACACGCTGTCGCACCAGGGTATGAGCACGCCGGAAGGTGCGGTGGCATTTTTTGCCAAGGGCGGCGTCAAGGCCGAGGACGTGCTGCCCGACGCGATTGCAGTGCAAAAGGAAATCAGGATTCCCGAGGGCGGTGGCACCCATGTGCTGACCGGGCCGATTTACGTTGAAGGCGCGGAACCCGGCGACATGCTCGAAGTGCGCGTCATCAATGTCGAGTTGCGCGTGCCGTACGGCGTCAATGCTTCAAACAAAGGCACCGGCGTGCTGCCGGCACAACTTGATGCGCCGATGTTCCGCATCATTCATCTGGATGCGAAACGCAACGTCGCGTTGTTCTCGCCGGAAATTGAAATTCCGCTGGCGCCTTTCATGGGCATCATGGCGGTGGCGCCGCCGCCCGGCGGCAGCATGGTGAGCTCGCGCCCGCCCGGCATGTTCGGCGGCAATCTCGATCTCAAACAACTGACGCGCGGTTCGTCGCTTTATCTGCCGGTCTATAACAATGGCGGCCTGTTCTATACCGGCGACGCGCACACCGCGCAGGGCGACGGCGAAGTCGACGGCACTGCAATCGAAACCTCGCTGAAACCGACGCTGCAGTTCATCGTGCACAAAGGCAAGGGCGCCGCGATGAAATCGCCGCGCGCCGAAAACGCCACCCACTACATCGTCACCGGTCTCGACAAAGACCTCAACCTCGCGCTGAAGAACGCGGTGCAGGAAGCGGTCGATTTCCTGATGCAGGAAAAAGGCCTCGATGCCGGTGCTGCCTATGCGATCGCCAGCATCGCGGTGGATTTCCGTGTCGCCGAGGCGGTGAACCTGGTGCAGGGCGTTTACGGCATGGTACCGAAGGCGATTTTCAAAAAGAAAAACGATTACTGGTTCAAACCGTGAATGGGCAGTGGTTACACTAGGGCGGATAATTTTCCGGTAACCAATACTGGTCGGGAATAAACATGGTGATGTGTCGCATTGCGCGGTCTGCAGTTCTGATTTGCGTACACCGTTCAGGTGCCGAAGCCGGGAGAGACTGAAGTGCTATCGGAATTTCCCGGGTTCGAAGCGGGATATTGCGTAAAGATTTTTCAGTCGTCTCGCCCGTCCTATCCGCGAATTGCCCAGGGGAGCGATTGTATTGTGGTGAGAAATAATCGCCTTTTTGTGTTGAACGGAGTTAGAGGCATTTAATAATATTGATGACTCCGGCCCGAATGGCACTTACTTAAGCCCAAGGGATTGAAGATATAAAGAAAACAGCTGGCTCGAATCGAATGATAAGGTGGAGTTGCGAAACAACCAACCATCAAACGAGGAGCCAGCCGATATGGATCGTAAACCCAGTGCG
>JANXSE010000283.1 GCA_025356695.1 Betaproteobacteria bacterium | reverse complement strand
GAAATCATTACGCCACTTGAACTGCAATCCTGGCCTGACGTGTTGCGTTAGCCCGGGTTAGAAAACGGTTGCCGACGCAACGGCTAGGGGTCTAGCTCTGTAGCATTCTCAACCGTAATTGCTGTTGACGATTCCAGGTCTCGCCGATTCGGATTTCGATGATTTTTTCCATCGCGGCTGGGAAAGCCTGGTCTTCTGGATCGAATCGTCGCTGCTGTGGACCGCTTTTCCGGTGCTCCAGCCAATGCCCCCTCAATTTTTTCCGGCGCCGCAGATTCGGCCACTTGTCCGATTTGATTGGCGGAACAAGGGGAAAATGTCAATTCCGAAGATTTAAAGCGCTTTGATATGGATCAATCATTGCAAATTTTCCCACATTTAACATTGGTGTGTCGTTAACCAATTTATATGGAGAGTACTATGAAGGTCGCATTTAGCGCAGCGGTTGCGGGGGCCGCACTGGCAATGGCATTGCCGGTTCAGGCGGATCAGGGGGATTGGCTGGCGCGTGCGAGGCTTCTGCAGATTCGCCCGAGCGTAAGCTCTACTATTGGTACGCTGGACGTTAGCAATGAAGTGACACCCGAAGTCGATTTTTCCTACTTCTTTACGGAAAATATTGCCGCCG
Source organism: Betaproteobacteria bacterium (assembly GCA_025356695.1). The sequence goes on along the minus strand of JANXSE010000283.1, from coordinate 3,325 downwards.
AACTGATTTTGGCGACGCAGCGTCACACTGTTAAGAACGCTGGTGTCGATCTGGGCAAGGTTTCGCACCTGCCGCCTACTTTGACCCTGCAATACCATTTCATGCCGAAAGAAACCTTCCGTCCGTATGTCGGTGCGGGCCTGAATTACACGCGTTTTTACAACACCAGTCTCGCTCTCGGTGCCACGCCGTTGACCGTTGATAACAATAGCTGGGGCGGTGCCGTGCAGGCTGGCTTTGACGTTGCTCTGGACAAGAAGTGGTTCCTCAACTTCGACATCAAGAAGATCTGGATCAAGACCGACGTCAAAAACGGCACGACCGGTGCATTTGTTTCGCAACTCAAGATTGACCCGGTGGTGGTGGGCGTTGGTGTAGGATTAAAGTTCTAGAAAAATCCAAAGGCACCACATGGCGGTGGATGTTCCGGACAGGCGCGAGGCGGCCAAGGGGCGGCCTCGCGCAGTCGCTTGCGCAGTTGATTGTTTTCACTGCGGACTGCCGGTGCCCGCCGGCAGTGCGTGGAGTACGGTCGTCGATGGCGAGGCACAAGCGATGTGCTGCGCCGGTTGCGCGGCCGTCGCGCAAACCATCGTCGATAACGGCCTCATTTCCTATTATCACCAGCGCAGTGCCTTGCCGGACCGTGAGAATACGGTGCCGCAGGCCTTGCGCGATTTGACTGTCTACGATGTTGCGGATGTGCCACCGGCACGGGTTACCGCCGATGATGCTGCGGACAGCGCGGCGCGCGAAACCGCGCTGATCATCGAAGGTATCAGCTGTGCCGCCTGCGTCTGGCTGATCGAACAGCGGGTCATGCGCATCCCGGGTGTGCGCCATATCGAAATCAATTTCACTTCGTTGCGCGCGCGTGTGCGCTGGGATCCGCGGCAGATCCAGCCGAGCGCCATCATTGCCGCCATCGGCGCCATCGGCTATCGCGCCTACCCGTATGATCGTGAGCGGGCGGAACGTGCGCGGCAAAGCGAGCGCAATGTGGCCCTCGGTCGCCTGTTCGTCGCCGGTTTCGGCATGATGCAGGTGATGATGTATCTGATCCCGGTTTATCTCGCCAACGGCGACATGACTGCCGATGTCGAGCAGTTGATGCGTCTGGCAAGCCTGATTCTGACCGTGCCTGTGGTGCTGTTTTCGGCGGCACCGTTTTTCAGCGGCGCATGGCGCGATCTGCGCAATCGCTGCCCCGGCATGGATGTGCCGGTGGCCCTTGGCATTGGTGCTGCGTTCGCGGCCAGCGTGCTGGCCACCGCGCGCGGCAGCGGCGCGGTTTATTTCGATTCCGTCACCATGTTTGTATTTTTGCTGCTGGCGGCGCGCTATTTCGAAATGATTGCGCGCACGCGATCGCTCGCGATGCAGGAGCAACTGGCGATACGCGCGCCGATCTATGCGGAACGTTTGACGCACTGGCCGGCCGCCACTGCGGAAAAAGTGGCGGCGCGCGCCCTGCGCGAAGGCGATTACGTGCGCATCGCCGTCGGCGCAACCGTGCCTGCGGACGGCGTGCTGGTGGATGGCACCGGCGAACTCGACGAGGCGCTGTTGACCGGCGAGGCGCGGCCGCAAATCCGGCAGGCGGGCGAATTGCTGACCGGGGGATCATTCAATCTGGGCAACCCGCTGGTGATGCGCGTCACCGGTGCGGGCGATGCGACCCGCCTCGCCGCAATTCTGCGCCTGGCCGAACGCGCGGCCGGCGAACGGCCGCGGCTGGCACAGGTGGCCAACCGCGTAGCGAAATATTTTGTCGCGGTGCTGCTGGTCATTGCGGCGGCCGTCGCTTTGGCATGGAGCGTGATCGATCCGGAGCACGCGCTGGCGGTGACCATTGCCGTGCTGGTGGTGAGTTGTCCCTGCGCGTTGTCGCTGGCTACGCCGGCGGCGCTGGGCGCGGCCAGCGGCAGTCTGCATAAGCAGGGGGTGCTGATCACACGCGGCGATGCCATCGAAGGGCTTGCCAATGCAACGGACGTCGTGTTCGACAAAACCGGCACGCTGACCACCGGGCAAATGCATCTGCGCGATGCGATCCCATTGGGGGCGCTGGATCACAATACAGTGCTGGCGTGGGCGGCAGCGCTGGAAGCGGGCGCGGCGCACCCGGTCGCACGGGCATTGCAGAGTGCCGCCGGTGCAATCGTGCCGGCCACAGCACAGCAGCTGAAACATGTTGCCGGCGCCGGCATTGAGGGCGAGATTGACGGTTGTCGCGTCCGCATCGGCAGCCCGGCCTACGTCGGCGAATTGACACGACAACCGATACCGGCCTCGGTGCCGTCTGCAGCCGCCGATTGCACTCTGGTTATGCTCGGCGATGCAAACGGCTGGCTGGCGCAATTTGCGCTGGCCGATCAGGTGCGCGGAGCTGCGAGTGCGCTGATTGCGGAATTAAAAAGCGCCGGTTTGCGCGTGCACCTCGTCTCCGGCGACCGTGCTGCTAGCGTTGAGCATGTCGCGCATGCACTTGGCATTGAGCGGGTAGTCGCGTCTGCGCTGCCGGCCGATAAATTCGCCTATGTACAGAGCCTGCAGAAAAACGGCGCGGCAGTGGTGATGGTCGGCGACGGCATCAACGATGCGGCGGGACTGGGCGCGGCGCAGGTCTCGGTCGCGATGGGCGGCGGCGCCGATGTGACCTGCGGCAACAGCGATGTCGTGCTGCTGGGCGGCCGGGTCGAAGCGCTGGCGCTGGCGTTTCACGGTTCTCGTCGCGCGTTGCAGGTGATCCGGCAGAATCTGGCATGGGCGTTCGGCTACAACGCGCTGGCGGTGCCGCTGGCCGCCTGTGGTCTGGTGACTCCGTTGTTCGCCGGCATCGGCATGGCGGCGAGTTCCGCACTGGTGATCGCCAACGCGTTGCGCCTGCTGCGGCCGCAAAAATCGCAGGCCCGGTTGATCAACCATGCAGTTCCGGTATTGGAGTAGCGGCTATTGACATCGTCTTCCTGCTGGTTCCGGTCAGTCTCGGTTTTGCCTTCCTGATCGGCGCAGTGTTCTGGTACTCGCTGAAAAGCGGGCAGTTCGACGATCTCGACGGCCCGGCGCATCGTGTTTTGATGGATGACGACAGCGCGGGTGGCGGATAGGCCAGCAAAAACAACGGGGCATACCGGCAATTTGATATGGATCAACCTTTGGCGGAAGCAGTCCGCCTAACATAGCAGCACGTATTTTCTGGAGACACGGGGATGAGCGAGCAGTCCACTTATAACTACAAGGTGGTGCGGCAGTTTTCGATCATGACAGTGGTGTGGGGCATCGTCGGCATGCTGGTCGGTGTCATCATTGCCGCGCAACTGAT
>JANXSE010000279.1 GCA_025356695.1 Betaproteobacteria bacterium | reverse complement strand
AGGCGACTGAAGCAGTCTGCCTCACGTCTCTGCGTAATGCGGACTATTGCGGCCGTTTCGCCGCGTCGGCCTCTGCCTGCTCGCGCGCAGGGTCCGGATCGAGCCCTGCCATGCGCAATATCCAGCCCAATGCAAAGGCGGTAGCCAACGGCCACCAGTCGGCGGCGATGATGGCAAGTATTCCGCCGACACCGTAGCTGAGGCCAATCAGAAACAGTCCGTAGTGGTGCGTGCGGCGATAAGCGAAGATCAGCGCCCCCGACAGAAAAATAAAACCCGCACCAAAAAAATAAATCACGATTTCCATACAAGCCCGCCAGTTGATAACGTCGCCATTTTACACCGGCGCACGGCACAGACGGCGCCTGCTATGATGTTCGCTCACGGCTCTTCAAAAAATACAATGCCGACGCCACCCAAACGCACGCTCGCCGCCTGCTGCACTGCGCACACGCTGCACGACGGCCTCTCAGACATGAGTTATGTGCTGCTGCCGATGCTGGCGCAGACCTTTAATCTCTCGCTCGCGCAGGTCGGCCTCGTGCGCTCGGCGCTACGCGCGGCGATGGCGTTGTTTCAGACGCCGGCCGGTTTGCTCGCCGAACGTCTGGGCGCGCGCAACCTGCTCGCCTTCGGCACCGCCTGCGCCGGGCTCGCCTATATCGCGCTTGGTCAGGCCAGCGGCTTCGTTGCCGTGCTGCTGGCGCTGTTCTTCGCCGGCTTTGGTTCCGCTGTTCAGCATCCGCTGTGTTCAACGCTGATCTCGCACGCCTATCCAGGCAGCGGCCGGCGCGCTGCGCTCGGCACCTATAACTTCGCCGGCGACGTCGGTAAGTTCACCTTCGGCGGTGCCATCAGCATGCTCGCTGTCGCCGGCGTGCCCTGGCAGGTGCCGGTCACCGCCTTCGGCAGTCTCGCTCTCGCTGCGGCACTGACGCTGCTGATCGTCATCGACAGCAATATCGGCAACGAACACCAAACAAAAAAAGAAACCGGCGCGGCAACGCCTACCAAAGGCTGGGGCATACGCCATCGCGGCGGCTTTGCCGCGCTGTGCGCAATCGAAGTCATCGACAACGGCGTGCGCACCGGCTTCCTCACCTTCATTGCATTCCTGATGATTGCAAAAGATTTACCGGCGGGCTGGGCCGCACTGTCGGTGCCGCTGGTCCTGGTCGGCGGCATGGCGGGCAAGCTCGCCTGCGGTTTTCTGGCCGAACGGCTGGGCGTGGTGCGCACCATCGTGCTGACCGAAGTCGCCACCGGCGCCGGTATCCTGCTCGTACTGGTGCTGCCCGACGTGGCGGCCTATCTGCTGCTGCCGCTGATCGGTGTCGCCTTGAACGGCACTTCATCAGTGCTCTACGCCACCATCGGCGATCTGGTCGAGCCGGACAAGCTGCCGCGCGCCTTCGGTCTGTTCTACACGTTGGGCTCGACCTGCGGTCTCGTCACGCCGCTGGTGCTCGGCGTGATCGGCGATGCCATCGGCGTTGCCGACGCGATGATCATTACCGCGCTGCTCGCCTTTCTGACGCTGCCCGCCTGCCTAGTGCTGCGGCCGGCGCTACGCTCGTTAAGCAGTCAGGACTGAGGCCGGCGGCGCTGCAGCGCCGCAGCGAGAAACTCGACGAAAGCGCGGCGATTCACCGACGTAAAACGCGCCGGCGGAAACACCGCATAAAGGCCCGTCGCCTCAAACGGAAACGCTTCGAGTATTAAACGCAACTGCTTGCGCGCCAGATGCGCTTCGAACATCAGATCGGGCCCGACGACAATGCCCTGCCCCGCCAGCAGCGCATTCATCAGCAGCACGCCGCTGTTAGTGCTGAGATTGCCGGGCAGCGGCGCATTACGTCCGCGCGCCGTGCGTTTGCCGGCACGCCAGCGCGCACGCGACTCGAATTCCGAATAATTCAGGCAGTTGTGGCCCGACAATTCCGCCGGTTCGCGCGGCGTGCCGCAGCGTTTCAAATAAGCGGGCGCGGCAACCGCAACAAAACGCACATCGCACAGCTTGCGGCAGACCAGACTTGAATCGGCGAGTTCGCCGATGCGCAGCGCAATATCAAAACCCTCCTCGACCGGATCAACCTGCAAGCTGGTCACGCGCACGTCGAGTTGCACCGCCGGATGTGTTTGCTGAAAGCGCGTAATCAAGGCGCCAACCGGCGACACCACCAACGTCTGCGGCAGCGTGATACGTAATGAGCCCTGCGGCTGTTCACGCGCCGCCGTCGCAGCAGCAGCGGCCTGTTCGGCGACATGTTCGAGGTCTTTGCAGTATTCGTAAAAGCGCTCGCCGGCTTCGGTCAGACTCAGCCGGTGCGTCGAGCGATACATCAGTTGCACGCCGAGTTCTTTTTCCAGCATTGAGACATGCCGGCTAACCACTGACTTCGATAGATCAACACGCGTGGCAGCACGCGTAAAGCTGCCGGCCTTCACCACTGCGGCAAAGGTCGACATCAGATTGAGCAGGTTTTTACTCGTAGGCATGTTTTTGCAACAATATGTTACCTTGTGGCAGGATACCAAAGTTTTTTGCAACAGGCAGAATAGCGTCAATCAAACGACCGGAAGGAGCAACGCCATGGCCAAACAACGCATCAGCTACGTGCCGTTCGAACAGATGGACGACAAAATGCGCGCCGAGATGGAGCGCTGCGCACGCGAAGGCACGCCGCGCCCCGAAAGCTCGGCCATCCGCGCCCACGTCAAAGCCTGCTTCTGGTTTTTCGCCGATTCGTGGAACAACGTGTTCCGCAACGGCATCCTCGATCACGCCGTCAAAGAACTCTGCCGCGTCTACGTCTCGCGCTCGGTGATCTGCGAATTCTGCGGCAACCAGCGCTCGATCAAAGGCGCCGAGGCCGGCTTGAAGGAAACGCATTACGACGACCTGATCAATTTCGAAAAATCTGTCAAATACAACGAACGCCAGAAAGCCGCGCTGGCCTACGCCGAAGCCATTGTCTGGCGCCTCGACACCGACGACGCGTTCTGGCAACGCATGCACATGCACTTCAACGAACCGGAACTGGTCGAACTCGGCTGCGCAATCGGCTTGACACTCGGGCAGCAAAGCTGGCTGCGCCTCTTGAACATCGACCACCATCAGGTGATGGCCGGCACCAATGCCTCGATGGCGCCGGGCACCGAAAGCGCGGAAGCGTTGGCGAAGACGAAGGCTTCACCGGATTACTGGGCAAATAAAAAAACCGCGCCGAAGAAAAACGCCGCGTAACGTTTCTACAGACCCGTAGCCCGGAAGGAGCGCAGTGTATTCCGGGAATACTGCGCTTCCATCGCATACGGCTGTTTTGCCGACGCGCACCACAAGACCTGCGTTTCGCCCTTGCCCGCCAATCCATTAACGCCACCCCGGAATACGCTGCGCTCCTTCCGGGCTACCGCTACATCGGCCCGAAGCGATCCAGCGGGCTTTTCACGCCCCTGCCGCCCTTGTTCATGACGTGGGTGTAAATCATCGTCGTTTCCACGCTCGAATGCCCGAGCAGTTCCTGAACGGTCCGAATGTCGTAACCGTTTTCAATCAGATGCGTGGCAAATGAATGGCGCAACGTGTGGCAGCTCACGTGTTTGGCAATGCCGGCAGCGCGCGCCGCCTGTTTCACGCCACGCCCGGGAACATCGTCATAAACATGATGGCGCCGGATGACGCCGGTGCGCGGGTCTGCCGACAACTTATAGGACGGGAACACATATTTCCATCCCCACTCATACGCCGCACGCGGATATTTCCGGACCAATGCATCCGGCAATTCCACTTCACCGTAACCGCCTGCAAGGTCCTTTTCATGCAAGGCTTTGACACGCACCAGATGCTGCCGCAACGGCTCGACCAACCCCTCGGGCAACATCGTCACGCGATCCTTCCCGCCCTTGCCGTCGCGCACAATCACCTGCAGATAGTCGAACTCGATGTCTTTGACACGCAGGTTCAAGCATTCCCGCAAGCGTAATCCGGCGCCATAGATCAGGCTCGCGATCAGCCATTTGGTACCGGTCATCTGTGCCAGCAATCGCCGAACTTCGGCAGCGGTCAGCACCGTCGGCAAGCGCGCCGGACGTTTAACCCGCTCAAGATCATCGAGCCAGGCCAGCGGTTGTTGCAAAACCTCTTTATACAGAAACACCAGCGCGGACAATGCCTGGTTCTGTGTTGAGGCGGCAACGCCACGCCCGCGCGCCAATTCGTTTAGAAAAGCCGTGACTTCCGCATTTCCCAACTCGCGCGGGTGGCGCTTTTGGTGAAAAAAGACGAAACGCTTGATCCAGAAAACGTATGCCTCTTCAGTGCGATAGCTGTAATGTTTGCGCCGTATGACGTCGCGCACCTGATCGAGCAGACGCGGCCCCTGAATTGGCGAATTGGATGATTGGCGTTGGCCGTCCATTGGGATATGCTAGGAACATGATTTTTTATTACGCATACGCCAATAACGGTTTGATTCTGGAATGGTTATCACCCAAAGGTGGTAGACAGGCGGAATGCAAAGCGTCTTTTAGGCAACCTAATTCACGTTATGTGTCATCCGATCGCGCACTGAAACCCAAATGAGCGGGTCCATATCAACAACGCAAGCCTCCCGCGCATTCTTGGTAGTGTGTCTTGTGTTCAATGTCATCTCAATTAATTGCGGGATTGACTGGGGATCCGCATTCGCGAGTAGCCAACCTGTAAAGGCCTCTGAATTGGCAGACTCGCTTCCTGGCCTACTTGTGGTCGTGGCAGTATGCGTTGCACCTTGGCTGATTGCATGGCAATGGGCCGGCATTCGTGCAATTGCATTGCGCACTCAAATATTCGCGTTTGCTTCTGCCGTGTCGTGTTTCTTACTTGTTGTTGGCAATGTGGGCGATGGCTTTGTCTACTACGTGTTCTTTCAAGTTGTCGTTTGGTGGGCATTGCTCGTTGTGGTTCCTTGGGTCCTGCCGAAATCAAATGACACATAACACGTCGCTCAAGGTCGCTCCCTTCGGTCGCTGGACGCCGCAAAAGCGCGGCGCCCTTTAGCTCGGACGTTAGACGGCAGTGCATTCTTCTGGGGGCGTGATGGATTTTCCTGATGCGGATTGCGGCGAAATAGGCAAGGAAGTCGAG
>JANXSE010000265.1 GCA_025356695.1 Betaproteobacteria bacterium | reverse complement strand
CTTGGATAAGTGAAGTGGATTTTCTGCGCGCATCGGCGATGCCTATAGAAACTGACACAACATGTTAACTGCGTAATCCTACAGGCTTAATAGCGTGGAATCTACCGAAACTCGCGCACACCAGCTTTGGAAGAAACACTGTAACTAAGTCGTTCCTAATGACTTTTTTGTCGCCACAGGAGATCCAGTTTCTTTTTGACACCTGCCACCAATAGTGTCATCCGATTTAATTGAATGGCCAGTTTCTCCGTGAGGGCGTCGATATACTGCTTTTCGGTCATACCAATCACACCACCAATCACACCACCAATCAAAGGGGCCGAGCTCGGTTATTCAGTTCGAATCATCGTAGATATATCGATATCTGGCCCGTTTAGTTCTGCCGCCGCTTGCGCGCCGCGCTATAGTTACTGCCGTTTGCGGATTTTTAATTGATAGGAGAACAACGTGACCCAGCGACTACGCGGCATTTCAGATGCGGAAGCCACCGGCGCCGCCAAAGAGATTTTCGAATCATCCAACAAGCTGCTGGGCCGCACGGCGAACCTGATGCGCATACTCGCGCACAGCCCGCACCTGACCAAGTGGTATCTGGGTTTTGTTGCGGCGGTGCGCCAGCCCGACGCCGGCGCGTTGTCTGATGTGCGCCTGCGCAATCTCGCGGTGCTGAAGACTTCGACGGTCAACGGCTGCCGCTACTGAACGGAACACAACCGGGTGCTTGGTCAAGCACTGGGACTTACCGACGCCGAATTCGACGCCTTGCAGGAAGACAATTACCGCGATAGCCCGCTGTTCAACGAACGCGAAAAAGCCGCCATGTGGTGGTCGGAGGCGATGACGCTGAACACCGCCAAGCGCGACGACAAGGTGTGGGCGGAAGTACGGCGCCTTTTCACCGACGCCGAGATCGTCGAAATCTCCTACGCCTGCGGCATGTTCAACATGATCAACCGGCTCAACGATTCGTTTCGCACCGAACTCGAACCCGAGGAATACAACCGCCGCCAGCACGGTGCGGTGAAGGTGACGCGCAAAGCGCTCGACGATTACGCGTGCACCTTCTGCATCGGCGCCAACGCATGAGGCGATGACAAGCGACGCAGAAGCTTCTATTAAAATCAGCCAAAATGCCGCAGAATATCTTGAGGAGAAAGTCTCTTGCGCATTCATTGCGCGGACGCGCAAAGACGCAGCCGGTGCAAGCCGGCGATTTCCGGCAAACGTATTTAAACGGTGGAGATTTTGCCAATAGCCAAACCATACGGAGAAATCCCGCTATTCAAGGTATTCCTGCCGCCGCGTGATGCGCTGATGCCGCGTTTGGAGGAAGTACTTTATAGCGGGCAAATCTCCGAAGGTCAGCCGGTCGCGGAGTTCGAGCGACAGTTCGGCGCGTTGATCGGCTGTTCGAACGTGCTGTCGTTTTATTCCGGCACCGCTACGCTGCATGCGGCGCTGGTACTCGCCGGGGTAAAGCCCGGCTCCGACGTCATCTCAACCGCGATGACGGCGGAGCCGACCAACATGGCAATTCTGCATGCCGGCGGAAAAATCGTCTGGGCCGATGTCGATCCGTCAAACGGCAATCTGACGGCAAAATCAGTTGCGGAAAAAATAACCGATAAGACCCGCGCCGTCATGGTTGTGCACTATGGCGGCATCCCGGTCCCGCTCGACGGCATTCGCAAGGCTGCAGCGAAACACGACGTTCCGGTTATTGAAGATGCCGCCCACGCACTCGGTGCGCGCTACGATGGCCAGCCCATCGGCGTGCACTCTGAATTCGTCATGTTTTCGCTGCAGGCGATCAAACACATGACAACGGTCGATGGCGGCATTCTTGCCTTCAACCAAGCAGAGAAAATCGAAGCCTTGCTCGCTGAGGGGCGAAAATTTCGCTGGTTCGGCATCGATCGTGCGGCAGCACGCGTCGAAGTTGATGTAGCAAGCGTCGGCTACAAGTACCATATGAATAATGTGAATGCCACGATTGGCCTCGTTCAGCTAAAACACATTGACAATGTGATCGCGCGCCACATTGCCAACGGCAAATATTTCGATCAGGCATTGCGGGGTATTGCCGGGCTTTCGATTTGCAGTTGGGAACAGCGCGCCGAACCCTCTTACTGGTTTTACACGGTCCTCGTCGAAGACCGCGACAATTTTTGCCGGCATCTCGCCGACCATGGCATCGCCAGTTCGCAAGCGCACAAGCGCAACGACCGCCACAGCGTGTTCGCGGCCAGCCGTTGCGAACTGCCGGGGCTCGACGATTTTTACGCGCGCATGATACATATCCCCTGCGGCTGGTGGATCGACGAGGCGCGGCGCGAGTACATTGCTGATGTGATACGGCGCGGCTGGTAGGGCCCGCAATGACACTACCCTCGATTCCGATCTTCAAAGTGTTTACTGCGGAAACGGCGCATGCCGCATTAAAACCGGTGCTGGCAAGTGGCCGTCTTGCGAACGGGCCGCAGGTCGCACAGTTCGAGTCCAGGCTGGCGGCCTGGCTGAACGCTCCCCGTGCAGTTTGTGTGAACGACGCCTCCGGCGGACTAACCCTGGCTCTGTATCTGGCGGGCGTGCGCCCGGGCGACGAGGTCATTACATCACCGCTGGCCTGTGCCGCCACGCTGATGCCGATTGCGAATCTGTTCGCCAAACCGGTGTGGTGCGATATCGATCCGCACACCGGCATGCTCGATCCGGCGAAAATAGGGCGTCTGATTTCCGCAAAAACCCGCGCTGTGCTTGTCTACCATTGGGCCGGCAACGTCGCCGATATCGATGCGATCAACAATGTCGCCAGACAACACGGCGTCAAAGTCATTCAAGACGCCAGTGAGGCTTTCGGCGCCGAATACACGAACCGGCGTTTGGGCGGTGAAACCAATTTCACTGTCTACTCTTTTTACGCAACCAAGCACATCAATTGCGGCGATGGTGCCGCGTTGCTCGCCACCAACCCTGGCGATCTCGATGCGGCGGTGCGCCTGCGGCGTTTCGGCATCGATTATGCGCAATTGCGCCTGCCGAATGCCGATCTCAATCCTGATTTCGACATTCCGCTTGCCGGGTTCAATCTGCCGATGAACGAGATTGCCGCGACACTGGGCCTGGAAAACCTGCGCCACGCCGACGATATTGTGACGCGTTGCCGCGCCAACGGACGCCACTTTGAATCCGCGCTGGCAAATGTGCCGGGGGTGCGCCTCCTTACTAATCGCCAGAGCAGTATTTCCGGGTACTGGGGTTTTTCGATGCTTGCAGATCGGCGCGATGACCTGATCCGCAAGCTGTTGGCCAATGGCATCGGCACACAGCGCCTGCATCTGCGCAACGACGGCTACAGCTGTTTCGGTGCTGCAGTGAGTGATGACCTGCCCGGCGTTGCGAAGTTTGATGCCGACAACCTTTGCATTCCCTGCGGCTGGTGGGTAGGCGACGAAGAACGGCAACGGATTGCCGATTGCATCCGCGCAGGATGGTGATGAACGTTGTTGCGCGTAACGCCCGGCCCGAAGATTTAGCACGCCTGCTGCCGCAAATTGATGAGGCTTTCGTATTCGGCAAGGGGCGTCGCATCTCGATGGCGCAGCGCTTTCCTGCTGTTTACTGCGCCGAAAATTTGAACAACATTTTCGTGCTTGAAGAAAACGGCGAAATACTGTCCAGTCTTTTCTGCAAAAATTTCACGCTGCTGTGCGACAACGCCAGCTGGCGCGGCGCCATGATCGGCGGTGTCCATACGCACCCGCAGCGGCGCGGCGCCGGTTTGGCAAGCCGTCTGCTTGAACAGGTCTCACCGATGTTGCTTCAGCGCGGACTCGACTTTGCGGTGCTGTGGGCAGCCGAGCCACAGTTTTATGCACGACTCGGCTGGCATGCGGCCGATCGCGGCATGCTGGGAAATTTCGAAAACAGCGTCCACGTGCAGATCAGCAGCGATGTAATTGCCCTACCCGCGTCGGCACTCGCCGCCGCACGAATTGAAAAAATTCGCGCACGCTGGTGCGCGTGCCTGACGCCGCGAAAAACGGATGACTACCGCCACCTGCCACCACCGGCGGAAACGGTTCAACTATATATGTTGAACGAAGGCAGCGAACAGGCGGCTTATGCACTGGTCGGTTATTTTGAAGACACGGCAACGCTCTACGAAATGATCGGCGACACGGCCGCATTTCCCGCGTTATGGTCCGCTGTATGTCATCGCACGCGCCACATCGTCGTCAACGACCTGGCCGGCAGTCCGTCATATCAATGGCTGGCCGAAAATGCTGGTCTGGTCTGGCGGCAGAAACCGCTCGCCATGTGGCAATTTCTGTCGAAAAAGATCGACATGTCGAACGTCACGCATTGGTATATTCCGTACTACGACAGAATTTGAACGGAGCATCACAATGAATGAGTTCATTTTGCGCAATATAACGCCCTACGAATTGTCCGCCTATGTAGGACGGCAACTTTGTACTTTTTTCCCGGATGGGCAAACCATACCGACCGATGTGCTTAAACCTTATGTGGATACTGCTCTGGAAAGAACGCGCAGTTGTTTTTCTGGCATTGAAAGAAAAAAATTCCGCGAGGGCGAAAATATATTATTCAACTACCTGCACCCGGATCACTATGCAATGTTTCTTTATCTTCTCGCGAACACGATTTCGCGCCGTGACCGTGGCGACCCGCTGGCTTTCCGTATGTTCTATCTGAACAAAGTGCTGCACGGGCTTGATGTTTATCACGATACCGAACTGCCGGAAGTATTTCAGTTCATGCATCCCGTCGGAACGGTATTAGGTCAAGCAAATTACGGCAATTTTTTTTGCGTCTACCAGGGGTGCTCTGTGGGAAGCGGCGAAGACGAATGTTTTCCGGAAATTGGCGACTATGTGGTGCTTTATGCCGGCGCCTCTGTAATCGGGCGGTCCAGGATCGGAAACAACGTGGTGATAGGCGCTAAATCAATGGTCTTAAATGCCGACGTTCCAGATAACAAGGTTGTGCAAGCAGATTTCCAAAAAACAAATATTCGCGATAATTTGCGGCACGTACGGGAACGCCGCTTCAGGTAGTTTTGTTGTACCAATGATCCCAAATCTCAAGGTAAATTTTTTCGAGATTACGCGTAAACCCGGCTTCATCCACCAATGACGAACTAGCCATCCGCGCTCGCAACCCGGCGCGCGTTTCCGCCAGTCGCGGCAGGTCATGCGCCAGATTCGTGGCGATCCGAACGTAGTCTTCCGCCGTTTCTGCCGCAAATTCGCTCATTCCCGCGGCATTGAGAAAACTGTAGCCAACCCTTGTTCTAAAGCGCTCGCCGATTTGAACTACGACCGGTATACCCAGCCACAACGATTCGCAGGTTGTCGTTCCACCCGTCACCGCGATCGGGTCAAGTGCAATATCCGCACGCCGGCACGCAAGAAAAAAATCCGTTTGCGTGAGCTTGCCACAAAACTCCAGCCTTTCTCCCGTCACCCCAAGGACACCAAAATGTTCAGTCAGCCGTTGTCGCGCGAGACCTTCTGGAACGGTCAACATCAGCAGCCGTGATGCGGGAACCGCACGCAATATGCGCGCCCAGAGCTCTACACATGGATCGTTGACTTTATTAAAACTGTTAAATGAGCCGAACGTGACGTAGCCATTTTCCTGCGCTGGCGATGCAGTAATTTCGGGCATCGCCTGACTCGGTCGATAACAACAAAGGCTATCGGGCAGACGCAGCAACGTTTCTGTGTAACAGGCATCGGAACCCGGGGGATCGGCATAGGCATCGGTCAACCGATAATCGATCGCAGTAAGGCCGCTGGTGCCCGGATAACCAAGGTAGGTAATTTGAATTGGTGCCGGTTTTAGCGCAAACATCGAAAGCCGGTTGAGTGCCGAATGACCGGCCAGATCGACCAGGATATCGATACCATCAGCAAAGATGCGTTCGGCCAATGTTCGGTCTGGCAATCCCAGGCAGTCGACCCAGTGATCCGCATAGGCTGCAAAACGATTCGTCACCTCATCGCGCAATGCATTATTGTAGTAACAATAAATCTCAATTCGGGTTTTGTCGTGGTTAGCGAATACGGGTTCGATAAAAGTTGCCACGGCGTGACGACGAAAATCTCCCGATACGTACCCGACCCTAAGCCGCCTTCCGGCAAGCGGGGTTTGTAGGAACGTCTTACTTTTTGCGGCATCGCGGTCGTGCGCGGAAATGCAGGCCATTTCCCACCCGCGTGCATTCGCCAGATATTCGCCGGGATCAAGCGCGGGGTCCAGCGCACAAAAAAACAGCCAATTCGAATAAGCCGTTTCGTCGGCCGGCCTGAGCGTGAGGGCCTTGAGATAGTTGGATTTTGCCGATCCGCGCCGACCGGATTGCGAATCGATGTGTCCGGCAATTGTCAACCGACCGAAAAGCGCTTCTTCAAAATCCGGATTGATGGAAAGTGCGGTCTCATACTTTTTCAGTGCTTCCTCTTGCTTTTCCATCCGTGCAAGCACATGGCCCAAATTAGTGTGGGCGCTTACGAAACTCGGATTGATGCGAATTACAGTCTCGTAACAGCTGATTGCTTTCGAATATTGACCCAGGTCTGAGAATGCATTGCCACAATTAATATGCGCATCCGCATAATCCGGATCTTGCGCCAGCGCGCGCGCCAGGCATTCAAGTGCTTCGGACGGGCGGCCAAGATCCCGTAATGCAGCCCCCTTGTTGTTGAGTGCCTCAGGATTATTCGGTATTTTTTTAAGTACTGCGTCATAGTTCGCCAGCGCTTCTTCGGTCCTTTGCAGACTGCGCAGTGCGTTGCCTCGATTGTTATGCGCCTTGTAAAAATCCGGTTTCAAAGCCAGCGCTTGCTCGTAACACTTTAGGGCCTCCTCGTGCCGATTAAGTGCCTGGCATGCGTTACCCTTGTTGAAAAACAGTACAGGATTGTTGATGCTAATCGCCAAAGCGTTGTCAAAGGCGGTAATTGATTCGGTGACTTTGCCGGACTTTTGCAATAACAACGCATAGTCTGCCAAAAGGCCTTGGTTTTGCGGATCCAGCTTGATCGCCGCGGCGTAGGTATTTGCGGCCGCTTCGTAGCGCTCCTGCTGACGCAGGAGTATGCCTTTTTCACACAGCGCGGCCAGATCGAGGGGATTTTTCGTCAGAAGCTTTTCGAGATCTGTCAGCGCCTCGGCAATTCGGCCGGCAATCTTAAAAGTTTTTGCGCGGTGACGATAGACCTCGTAGGCCGAAGGATCCCGTTTAATTGCTGCATTGAAGTATTCAATAGCACTGTCATGATGGTTGAGCAGGGTCTTGATGACGCCCGCAATATGCAAAAGATCAAAATGGTCCGGGTTCTTCTTCAGTATTTCGCCGCATCGCTTATCGGCCTCGGCAATTTTTCCCGCGGAAGTCAGCGCAATTATGCTTTCAATTTGTGTTGCAACTTTCGGCATTTTGAATTATTCCAAAAATTCGCGATTTCGCACGTGGCTGTCTTTGCGTCTAAAGTGATTTCGGAGCGTCACAATTCAAAATGCACGTTTTGTACGTGTGGCTGGAAGTTTATCCACAAATACTTGGACGCGAACAAACCTTGAATAGTGTATACCGACGCTGAATTCGATGCGTTACAGGAAGACAATTACCGCGACAGCCCGCCGTTCGATTCGTTTCGCACCGGGCTCGAACCCGAGGAATACAACCGCCGACAGCACGGCGCGGTGAAGATAACGCGCAAAGCGCTTGACGATTACGCGCGCACCTTCTGCGCCGGCGCGGATAAATAAGTTTGCGCCGGCTCAGAGCTTGAGCAGACGCGCGGCCGTACCGCCCAGCATCAGCTTGCGGTCGCGCGCGGCGAGCCCCGGAATGCGTTCGACAAATTTCACCGGCTGCGTGTAGCCCATGTCGAAGCAGTAGTCGCTGCCGACCATGATGCGGTCGGCGCCGACGAGGTCGACCAGGTACGACATGATCTGCGGGCTGTGCGCGATGGTGTCATAGGTAAAACGCCGCAGATACCTGCTCGGCGCGCGCCGCATGTGCTTGAGCTCGGGACGCACGCGCGTGCCGTGATCCATGCGGCCGGTCAGCCACGGAAACGCACCGCCGGCGTGCGACAGCATGACGTCGAGCTTTGGAAAGGCATCGAGCACGCCGCCGAAAATCAGCGAAGCCGCGGCTATTCCCGTTTCATACGGAATGCCGAGCAGATTTTTCAGATGGTATTTCTGCGTGCGCTCGGGCCCGATGGTTTCGACCGGATGCAGAAAAATCGGCCAGCGCAGCGCTTCGCATTTGGCGTAGACCGGAAAAAAAGATTCGTCGTCGAGGTTTTTGCCGTTGACGTTGGTCGCCATGTAAACGCCGCGCATGCCCGGCAGTTTCGAAGCGCGCTCGAGTTCGGCCAGCGCGAGATCGGGCGCCTGCATCGGCAGCATCGCCATGCCGACAAAACGATCCGGGTATTGCCGATGCGCCGCCGAACAGGCGTCATTGAACACCTGCGACATGCGCAGGCCGAAATCCGGCGGCGCCCAGTAGACCATCGGCGAACACATCGACAGCGCTTGCATGTCGACCTTCTGCCGTTTCATCGTCTTCAGGCGGATATCCATGTCGTAGAGCGGCGGCGTAATCACGCTGATGCCGCGCAGCAGATTCAGCGCCAGACCATGTTCAGTGCGTTTGACCACCGCACCGTTGCGATTGCCCTCGGCCTCTACCAGATCGATCCACTCCGGCGGAAACCAGTGCGCGTGCGTATCGACGACCGGCGTGTGTTTGCCGCGCGCGGGCCTGGTTTTTTTTACTTTGGATGGCATTGCGCTCTCTTTGTTTTGACTGCAGCGGGATTTTTTCGGGCTTACGCGCCGGAAACTATGTGCATGATATGCGAGAACGGCACGACTGCAAAAGCGCGACCGGACCGACTGTGCGCTTTACTTCATAACCTTCGCACGGTATTTTCGCCGCTTCATTCCATTCTAATGACTGGCCACAAAATGCAAATCGACTGGGATGTGCCGATCACCATGGACGACGGCGTGGTGTTGCGTGCCGACATCTTCCGCCCGCCGGCCGCGGGCAATTACCCGGTGATCCTCGCCTACGGGCCGTATGCGAAGGGTTTGAACTTCGCCGAAGGCTACACCGACCCGTGGAACATCATGCTGCAATCCCATCCGGAAGTCGCCGCCCATTCGTCGAACCGCTATCAGGCGTGGGAAGTGGTCGACCCCGAACGCTGGGTACCCGACGGTTACATCTGCATGCGCATCGACGCGCGCGGCTGGGGCCGCTCGCCCGGTTACATCGAGCCGTGGAGCCGGCGCGAGGCGCGCGATATGCACGATTGCATCGAATGGGCCGGTGTCCAGGAATGGAGCAACGGCAAGGTCGGTCTGCTCGGTATTTCGTATTACGCGATCAATCAGTGGCAGGCTGCCGGCCTGCAGCCGCCGCATCTCGCGGCGATGATTCCGTGGGAAGGTTTCGCCGATTTCTATCGCGACATGAATTACCACGGCGGCATCGGCAGCGACATGAAAGACGTCTGGTACCGGCGTACCATCACCACGGTGCAACACGGCCTCGGCACGCGCGCGCTGATCAATCGCAATACCGGTGAACTGGTGGCCGGTCCGGATACGCTGCCGGACGAAACCCTGGCGAAGAACCGCTCCGACTTTCCCGGCGAAATCAACGCGCATCCGCTCGACGACGCGTTTCACCGCGACCATTCGGCGCAGTGGGACAAGGTCGTCGTGCCGTTTTTATCGGCCGGCAACTGGGGCGGCTCCTCGCTGCATCTGCGCGGCAACGTCGAGGGCTTTACGCGCGCGGCGTCGAAACAGAAATGGCTAGAAATCCACGGCCGCGAACACTGGACCGAGTTTTATACCGACTACGGCATCGCGCTGCAGAAGCGCTTTTTCGATTATTTCCTCAAAGGCCTCGCCAACGGCTGGGAGCGGCAACCGCCGGTGCTGCTGCGCGTGCGCACGGTGGACGACGGCTTCATCGACCGCAACGAGAACGAATGGCCGATCGCCCGCACGCAATGGACGCGGTTTTATCTCGACAC
>JANXSE010000210.1 GCA_025356695.1 Betaproteobacteria bacterium | reverse complement strand
TACCGCATTTGCATCCGGCCAGCGCGTGCTGATGACTTTGGCGCGGGTGTAGAAACGCACACCCTCCATGCCATGCACATGCTGGTCGCCGAACAGCGAATTACGCCAGCCGCCGAACGAGTAGAACGCCACCGGCACCGGAATCGGCACGTTGATGCCGACCATGCCGACTTCGATTTCGCGCTCGAACTTGCGCGCCGCGCCGCCCGCGCGCGTGAAGATCGCCGTGCCGTTGGCATACGGATTGGCATTGATCAGCTTGATCGCATCGTCGAGCGTATCGACGCGCACCACCACCAGCACCGGGCCGAAAATTTCTTCTTTGTAGACGGTCATGTCGGCACGCACCTTATCGAGCAGCGTCGCGCCGAGGAAGAAACCCTCTTCATTGCCTTTGACTTTGAAGCCGCGGCCGTCGAGCACCATCACCGCACCTTCGGCGGCGCCCTTGTCGACATAAGCCGAAACCTTGTCGCGATGCACCTTGGTCACCAGCGGCCCCATGTCAACTTCCTTGCCATCGACTTTGCTGTCGCCGGGTCCGATCTTTAGCGCCGACGCTTTTTCTTTCAGCTTGGCCACCAGCGGATCAGCCGCCGCGCCAACGGCGACGATCGCCGAGATCGACATGCAACGCTCGCCTGCCGAACCATAGGCTGCGCCCATCAGGGCATCGGCGGTGAATTCGAGATCGGCCGGATTGGTTGTCATATCGGCCAGCACCACGGCGTGGTTCTTGGCGCCGCCCAGCGCCTGCACGCGCTTGCCGTTTTTCGACGCGGTTTCGTAGATGTACTTGGCGATCGGCGTCGAGCCGACGAATGAAATGCCCTTGATGCCCGGATGATTAAGCAGGCAATCAACCGCCTCCTTGTCGCCATGCACGACGTTGAACACGCCGTCGGGCAAACCGGCTTCGGTCAGCAGTTTGGCCATCAGCATCGATGCCGACGGTACTTTTTCCGACGGCTTCAGAATGAAAGTGTTGCCGCAGGCGAGCGCGACCGGGAACATCCACAGCGGCACCATCACCGGAAAGTTGAACGGGGTTATGCCCGCGCAAACACCGATCGGCTGGCGGATCGAATGGCAATCGACGCCGGTGCCGATCTCTTCGCTGTACTCGCCCTTGATCAGATGCGGAATACCCATCGCGAATTCAACCACTTCGATGCCGCGTTGCACCGAGCCGGCCGCATCGGCCAGCGTCTTGCCGTGTTCCTGCGTAACCAGTTTCGCCAGCTCGGTGCGATTGGCTTCGAGCAATTCGCGAAACTTCATCATCACGCGCGCGCGGCGCAACACCGGCGCATCACGCCATGCCGGAAATGCTTTGGTCGCGGCCTGCACCGCTGTATCGATATCCGCGGCGTTGCAGAACGGAATGGTTTTAGTCACGTGGCCGGTCGCCGGGTTGGTAACCTGGCCCGAACGTGTGCTGGACGCCGCGTGCGGTTTGCCGTTAATCCACAACGGCACTGATGGTAGCTGCTGCATGTCTGCTGGCTTGTTCATTTCCGGCTCCCCCGTCTTATTCGCAAAAAACGCCGATTCTATCAGCCGGCCGGCCGCCCGCGAAACGACAGGGACGCCCTGCCTGCGCCTTGCCCGATTCCCGCCGGGAATCAGCGCCGCTGCCGCGCCGCGTAGAGTTCGCGGAAGGTGCGCCCCGGCGGCGCCGGCATGTCACGGCCCTGCGTCCAGCCGCCGCCGAACGGAAGGCGATGTATCAATCGCGCCGGCCCGCCCATCAGCCGCAATACACGCACGCCGATAGACGACAAAGCCGCATATACAACCGGCAAACGCGCCGTGCGGCTCCACAGCCACAGGCCGAGATTTTCGCGCCACGGCCGCAGGCCGCGCACAAACTGGCGCTCGCGCAATTTACGCATCAACTCCGGCAACGGAATTTTCACCGGACAGACCACGCCGCATTGATTGCACAGCGTAGAGGCTTGCGGCAAATCAAGCGCCTGCTCAAGGCTGCCCAATGTCGAAGTCAAAATCGAACCCATCGGCCCCGGATACACCCAGCCGTACGCATGGCCGCCGACGCTTTGATACACCGGGCAATGATTCATGCAGGCACCACAGCGTATGCAGCGCAACATCTCCTGCATATCGGTGCCGAGCAGTTTGGAGCGCCCGCCGTCGAGCAGAATGACATGAAAATGCTGCGGACCGGCTTCGCCTGCTTCGGCGATGCCGGTTGTGATCGACACGTAATTCGAAATCGACTG
>JANXSE010000208.1 GCA_025356695.1 Betaproteobacteria bacterium | reverse complement strand
CGTGCATTGGTTGACAGGCTGATACCGCGGCGTTACGGTGCACGCTCGTTTAAAAAGCACCGCTGAAAGCGTGCGCCGATTTGTTGCCCACCGAGGAGAAAACATGTATCGATCATTGCCCGCCGCAACGCTTGCCCTCTTTGCAATCGTTGGCCACGCGCAGGACTTTCCCGCGCGCGCAATCAGTCTTATCGTGCCTAATCCACCGGGCGGCATGAATCAGATTCACGCGCAGCCGCTTGGCGCGGTGATCGAAAAACTCTACAAGCAACCTGCTCCGGTGCTTAACAAACCGGGCGGCACCGCAGCAGCCGGCACCGCGTTTGTCGCGAACCAGACGCCGGACGGCTATAACGTGCTGGTCACGACGCCGAATTTTTATCTGGCGATCGAAAAAGATAAGCTGTTCGGGATCAAATCCCCCTATACGCTTGAGCAGCTAACGCCCGTCGCCCTGCTAAGCGCCGACCCGCTGGCATTCTGCGTGCAGACGGAGAATCCCGTTAAGTCGATCAAGGAACTCGTTGCCGCTGCGAAAGCAAAGCAGGGCGCGATGTCGTTTTCATCGTCCGGCCCGTACGGCATTACTCACGTGCCCGCAGCGATGTTCCTCGACGCCGCCGGCATCAAAATGCGCCACGTGCCAACTACCGGCGGCGGGCCGGCGGTGATTCAATTGCTCGGCGGGCATGTCGATATGCATGACGGCGGGCTCGCGGCGGTGTTCCCGCACATCAAGTCAGGCAAACTGCGCGCGCTCGGACTCACCGATGTAAAACGTTCGGCGGCTCTGCCTGAAGTACCGACCATGAAGGAGGCCGGCTTTGACGTTGAAGCGTACCTGTGGGTCGGCTTATTCACGACCGCCGGCGTGCCGGAAGCCACGCTCGTCAAACTGCGCGAGGTGATCAAGAAGTCGGTCGCCGACCCGTTGTTTCAGGACGCAATGGCCAAATCGCAAGTCGTGATCGACTATCGCGACGCACCGGATTTCCGCAAATTTTTCGACGCCGATTACAAACGCCTCGCCGTCGCCGTCAAAGCGATTGGCCGCCTTGAGGAACATGCCAAGTAGGCCGTCTATCGCGACTGCATGCACGTGACTGCGACGAGTACGCCCGCACGGCCCGCCACATCGATGGCCGGCGCGAAAATTAAACGCATCGAAGCCATTGCAGTTCGATTGCCGATGGCAAAGCCCATGAAAATGGCGGGCGTGTTGATCGAAAGCGCGGACAACGTGCTCGTGCGCATCGAAACCGATACGGGCACTGTCGGTTGGGGCGAGGCGGCATCGGCGCCCACGATGACCGGTGAAACCATGCAGAGCATGACCATTGCCGTGCGTTACATTGCGCCGTCGCTCATGGGCTGCTCACTCGAGGCGATTGAGCAAGCGAGCGCTCTGATGGATCGCGCGATGTACGGCAACAATGCAGCGAAGGCGGCCATTGAAATGGCCTGGCAGGACGCACTTGCCCGCGTGCTCGACCGGCCGCTGTTCGAATTATTCGGCGGCAAGCGGCGCGACCGAGTGCCGGCACTCTGGATGCTCGGGACGGGCAACGTAGACGCCGATGTAGAAGAAGCTAAGGCGAAACTGGCGGCCGGTTACGTGGCCTTCAAAATTAAAGTTGGCGTCGATACAGCGGACGCCGACGCCGCTCGTACGCAACGCATTTGCGCTGCACTCGGAACGGGCAATCTCATTTCAGCCGATGCCAATCAAGGGTTTTCATTAGAGCAGGCGCTAACTTACGTCAATGGGGTAGCGCACACGACGCTCGATTTCCTCGAGCAACCGGTCAGCGGCAGCGATCTCGCCGGCATGGCCGAAGTGGCCGCCGCCAGCCGGGTGCCGATCGGTTTCGACGAAGGTGCGCATAGCATCGAAGATATTGCGCGCCACCATGAAATGCACGCGGCGAGTGGCGGCAGCCTCAAAGCGATCAAGCTCGGCGGTTTACGGCGGGTGTATCAAGCGGCAGTGTTATGCGACTCGCTCGGCATGAAAGTCAATCTCGCCTGCAAGGTGGCCGAGTCGAGCATCGGCACCGCCGCCGTTCTGCATCTGGCGGCGGCGATTCCGACGCTCGAGTGGGGTGTCAGCCTGACGAGCCAGTATTTGGCTGAAGATATTGTATGCGCGCCGCTCGTCTTCGCGAACGGCCATGCCACAGTGCCGGCCGGCCCCGGACTGGGTGTTGAAGTCGACGAAGCGCGGGTGCGTAAATACGCGCAAAAGTTTTGATCAGCGCTGCTGAGCGACCCTGTCTAACCTGGCGGGGCGCTCGCGGATACGAGCCGCGCGGTCAGTTCCGCAAAATCACTGACGATTAAATCCGGCTGATACGGCCACTTGCCGAACGGCCGCTTGCGGCGGTCGACGAACACAGTGCGCATGCCGGCGGCCTTGGCGCCGATGCAATCGAACGCATGGTTCGCGACAAATAGAATCTCATCCATCGCAACACCGGCGATTTTGGCGGCCTGCGTATAGGTTGACACGTGCGGTTTGAATGAGCTCGCGCTCGCCACCGAAATGATGTGATCGAACGCAATGCCGTGGTACGGCCGCGCCGCTTCAAGCATATCGGGGTCGCCGTTCGACAGCACCGCTAGCTTGTAGTGCTTATGCAGTAAAGCCATCGCGGCCGGCACCTCCGGAAATGGCCGCAGCTTTTCGATTTGCGCGACCAGGTATTTCACTTCCTCCTCCGTGTGTGCAATCCCCGCGCGTTCGAGCACGGAGTCGACCGATATTTCACCGATGCGCCGATACGGGATGTGCTCGCGGTGCAACAGCGCGTCGATCATCGAATTTTCGAAATGCGTGCGCCGCCACCACGTAACGAACGCATCGGGCCGGCCGCTCCAGCCCTTGCTTTTGAGATATGGCGTGGCGACTTCGATCAAACCGCCTTGCATATCGACCACCGTGCCGTATTGATCGAACATGAGGAGCTTGGTGCTGCTGCGCAGACTGTCTACTGTGGGCATCGTGACTCTCGTGGGCTGTGATAGTGAAGGAGCAGGGGGGGCAACAAACGGGCGTCGGCAAAATTAGATTTCGCTTTAATGCGTCAACCTACGGCTAAATTTTTATTTTAGGATCAAGCCAGTCGCGCAAACTGTCGCCGAACAGATTGAATGCGAACACCGCAAGGCTGATTGCAAGGCCCGGGAAGATTATCATCCACGGCGCCTGCTGGTAGAAGTCGGCGGCCGCGCCCGACAGCATCAGACCCCATGACGCAGTCGGCTCGGTCACGCCCAACCCCAGAAACGACAGCGAGGCTTCCGACAAAATTGCTTGCGCGACATAGGCGGTCAACATGATCAAATAGGGCGCCACGACGTTCGGCGCCATGTGGCGAAAAATAATACGCGTATTGGTGAAGCCTGCCGCCCGCGCGGCATCGATGTACGGCAACTCCCGAATCGCGAGTGCGGACGCGCGCACCACCCGGCCGACGCGCGGCACCATGGGGATGCTGATGGCGATAATCAAATTGATGTCGACGCCGAACACGAT
>JANXSE010000242.1 GCA_025356695.1 Betaproteobacteria bacterium | reverse complement strand
ATCGCGCGCCGCCAGTATTTCAAGGTGGTTGCGCGCGATATCGATGGCGTGCGCGCGAAACGGCGTCGATTCCGGCATCGCATCGAGCTGCAGCAGCAGGCATTCGTTGAGTGTGCGCGCGCCGATGCCCGGCGGATCGAGGTTTTGCAGATGGCGCAGTGCGGTGTGCAGTTCGTCCACATCGACCTCGAGTTCGGGCGGCAGGAGTGCTGCCAGTTCGTCGAGGTCCTGATGCAGGTAGCCCGCATCGTCGAGCGAATCGATCAGCAGGGTCAGCAGCTGCTGGTCGCGTTCGGACAGATTGACGTGGGGCAGTTGCGCCACCAGATAGGCGCGCAGCGATTGTTCTTCGGCGGCCAGTTGTGACGAGCCGGCCTCGTCGTTTTCATCGTCGCGCGGTGTGCCGTAGCTGAACTCATCGTTGCTGAATTCGCCGGAGTCGCTGTTGGCGTTTTCTTCGCCGGACCCGGGCCCCTGCGCGGCTTCGTCGGAATTCGACGGCGAGGTCTGCAGCGTCTCGCCGGGTGCCGGTGGCGGCGTGCCGCCGAGCGGTTCGTTGGGGCTGCCGTCCTCGCGTTCGAGCAGCGGGTTGTCGATCAGGAATTTTTCGATTTCCTGATTGAGCTCGATGGTCGACAGTTGCAACAGCCGGATAGACTGCTGCAACTGAGGCGTGAGCGTCAGATGTTGGGATAGCCTGAGCTGGAGCGAGTGCTTCATGAGACCGGGAGGCTCAGTGCAATTGACTGTGGAGTTTCGGCATCGTTGGCGTCGTCTCTGGAATGAGCACCGGACGCTGTCACCTACAGCCGGAAATGCTCTCCAAGATAGACTTTTCGCACGTTTTCATTATAAACGATTTCGTCGGGCTTGCCGTAGGCCAGCACGGTGCCACCGTTGATGATGTAAGCGCGGTCGCAAATTCCCAGCGTTTCCCTGACGTTGTGGTCGGTAATCAGGACGCCGATGTCGCGTTCTTTCAGGAAAGTGATGATTTTCTGGATGTCCATCACCGCGATCGGATCGACGCCGGCAAACGGTTCGTCGAGCAGGATGAAGCGCGGATTGGTCGCCAGCGCGCGGGCGATCTCGACGCGCCGGCGTTCGCCGCCCGACAGGCTGATGGCGGCGTTTTTGCGCAGCGCTGTGATGTTCAGATCGCGCAACAGGTCATCAAGCCGGATGGCGATCTGTGCCGGGTCGTCGTGATGCAGTTCGAGCACGGCGCGGATGTTTTCCTCGACCGTCAGGCGGCGGAAGATCGAGGCTTCCTGCGGCAGGTATGAGAGGCCGAGCAGCGCGCGCTTGTGGATTGGCATATGCGTCAGCCGCTTGTCGTCGAGATGGATTTCGCCGCCGTCGAGCGGCACCAGTCCGACCATCATGTAGAAGCAGGTGGTCTTGCCGGCGCCGTTGGGCCCGAGCAGGCCGATGACTTCGCCGCTTCTGACCTCAAGCGAAACGTCGGCGACAACGACGCGCGACTTGTAACGCTTCTTGATCTGTACGACCTTGAGTTCGCTCATGCGTTAACGCGCGATCGTTGGGGCGGGCCGGCGCCAACCGGTACGCAATGTGCGGTGCAGATTCAACGCGCAGGGCCGGCCGGGGTGTCGCGCGGGTTTGCCACGTCGGTGGCCGGTTTGAGCGGCAGCGGCGGTGCATCCGGGGTTTTTTCGCGGCTCTTCGGCTGGATGATGGCGCGCACGCGGCCCTCCGGATTGCCGGCCGAGGCCGCCTGTTTGCCGCCGCCGGTGACGCGGAAGAATTCGGTGGCCGCATCGTACGAAATGTAATTGCCGCGCACGTCGTCGTTGCCTTTGGTGAGGTGCGCGCGGTTGAACATCTGCACCTTGTCGGCCTTGCTGTCGTATTCGATGCGCTCGGCAAAACCCTCGACGTATTCGTCGTAGCCCTCGCGTTTCTGCCGGAAGCTCGCCAGATTGCCCTGGGCGGCGCCGGTTTTGAAGCCGTCGGCGTCCTGCTGCACAACCATGCGGTCGCCGCGGATCATCAGCGTGCCCTGCGTGAGCACGACGTTGCCTTCGAAGGTCGCGGTCTGTTTGGTTTCGTCGACGGTCACGCGGTCCGCTTCGAGATTGACCGGTTTGCTGCGGTCGCCGCGTTCGGCCTGTGCGGACACGACGACGAACAGGGCGCAGGCCAGCGTCAGTAACGCAAGCCGTGGGGCGTGGTGCGGTTCAGCGCGCCGGTCGTTTTTTCTCATACCTGCCTCGGACGTTGGAAAGCAATTTCAGAACGCGGGTTTCACTGTTCAATTCTAAGCCAACTGCGGTAATCAGCATATTGGCATCTGCAATATGCACTTCGCGGTCGGTCTGCGCCAGATGCGCCTCCGGCATGACGTGCAGCCAGGAGGTTTCGACGACCAGTTCGCTGTTTTTGTCGCGGGCCGCGCGCACCAGGCGCACATCGTCGGTCAAATAGGCGTTTTCGCCGTTGCTCGACAGCAGCGCCGTTTTTGCGGTCACTGTGAGCGCTTCATTTTTGCCGCGAAAGCTGACGAGGCGCGGCGCATCGAGGTGCGTGGTGTCGTCGTCGGGGTAATGCGCCATGCGCCGCGCGTGCAGGGTGTGTTGCGGCCGGCCGTCGGGGCCGATGCGGGTCGCCGAAAAATTTTCGACGACATAATCCGGATCGTGGCGTGTTTTGCTGTCCGCCTGCGCTTCGGGCGGCTGCACTTCGTGTTCGAGCCATACCGTGACCGCGGCCAGTATTGCCAGCAGCAGTGCCGGAAACCAGGCGGTCAGGCGCCGCATCATTGCAGGTAGGTCTGCAATTTTTTGTCGAGTGTGCCCTGCGCCTGCATGATCAGTTCGCAGACCTCGCGCACTGCGCCGCGGCCGCCGCTGGCGCGGCTGATGTAATGCGCGTGCTGCCGGACGATGAGCGGCGCCTCCGGCACCGACAGGGCGAGCCCGCAGCGCGTCAGCACCGGCAGATCGACCACGTCGTCGCCCATATAGGAGGCCGCGCTGGCGTCGAGGCGGCGCGCCGCGAGCAGTTCGGCAAACGCGCGCGCCTTGTCTTCAACACCCTGATAGACGAGTGTGATGCCGAGGTTCTTCGCGCGCAATTCGACGATGCGCGAGGTGCGGCCGGTGATGATGGCCAGTTCGACGCCGCTTTCGCGCAGCATTTTCAGGCCGTGGCCATCGAGTGAATAGAACGCCTTGATTTCCTCGCCGCTGTCGGCGAGGTAGAGCGCGCCGTCGGTGAGCACGCCGTCGACATCGAATGCGGCGAGTTTTATTCCGCGGGCCCTGTCGTGGACATTCTGCATGTTCTGGTTTTCCGTTGATGGATGCGGCAAAGCCGGGCGGCTCAGATGACCTTGGCCCTGAACAGATCGTGCATGTTGAGCGCGCCAATCAGCCGTTGTTCTGCATCGACAACCAGCAACTGGTTGACCTTGTGCTCTTCCATGATCTGCACCGCCTCGACGGCGAGTTTATCCGCCGTGATGGTGCGCGGCCCGCGCGACATGACTTCCGACACGGTCGTGCCTTCGACCTGTACGCCTTTCTGCAGCGTGCGCCGCAGGTCGCCGTCGGTAAAGATGCCGACCACGTGCTCCGCTTGGTCGAGCACCGAGGTGATACCCATGCGCGACCGGGTCATTTCGAGGATGGCATCGGACAGCGTGGCAGTTTCCGTCACGCGCGGGGCGTCGGCGCCGGCGCGCATGACGTCGCGCACGTGGGTGAGCAGCTTGCGGCCGAGCGCGCCACCCGGATGCGAGCGCGCGAACTCGTCGCGGCTGAAGCCCTTGGCCTGCATCAATACGACGGCGAGCGCATCGCCCAGCGCCAGTGCCGCCGTCGTGCTGGCGGTCGGCGCCAGATTGAGCGGGCAGGCTTCTTTTTCCGCGCCGGCGTAGAGGTGCGCGTCGGCCTCGCGCGCGAGGCTGGAGGCGGCATTGCCGGTGAAGGCGATCAGCCGCGCGCCCTGGCGCTTGATTAGCGGCACGATGGCGAGGAGTTCCGCGCTTTCGCCGGAATTCGACAACGCAATGAACACATCGTCGCGCGTGACCATGCCGAGGTCGCCGTGGCTGGCCTCGGCTGGATGCACGAAATACGCCGGCGTGCCGGTGCTCGACATGGTCGATGCGATTTTGCGCGCAATGTGGCCGGACTTGCCGATGCCGCTCACCGTGACGCGACCTTTGCAGGCGAGAATGATGTCGACCGCGCGCTGAAACTCGTCATCGAGCCGGGCGATCAGGCCGTGGATCGCCGCAGCTTCGATTTCCAGCACTTCGCGGGCCAGATCAAGTGTACCGCCGGCTGACACCGGGCGTTCGTTTGCGTCGCGTTTTGTCATAGTGCTGCAGTATAACAAAACCATCCCCGGCGACCCGGTCGGACAATCTTGCAATTCGTGTGCGATAAGGCATCATTCAAGCAGAAACCAGAGTAGCCGGGACATGGAAAATTCGCTGCACGCCGTACTGATCTTTCTCGCCGCCGCGGTGCTGGTGGTCATACTCTGCCGCCAGCTCAAGCTGCCGGCGATGCTCGGCTATCTGCTGGTTGGTTTGCTGATCGGTCCGCACGGCCTCGCCCTGATCGCCGACAACAACGATACACGCGCTCTCGCCGAGTTCGGCGTCGTCTTTCTGATGTTCAGCATCGGCCTCGAATTCAGCCTGTCGAAACTGATGACCATGCGCCGCATCGTTTTCGGCCTCGGTGCTAGCCAGGTGGTTGCGACGCTCTGTGTTGTCGCCGTGTTGACGGTCCTGGCCGGTGCTGACTGGCGCGCCGGCGTCGTTCTGGGCGGCGCGTTTGCAATGTCATCGACGGCGATCGTCAGCAAAATACTTGCCGATCGGCTTCAGCTCGATTCAGTGCATGGACGCCAGGTGATCGGCGTGCTGCTGTTCCAGGATCTTGCCGTGGTGCCGCTGCTGATTTTGATTCCGGCGCTGGCCGGCGCACCCGCCGAGATGGCGCCGCTGCTGATGCTGGCGCTGGGCAAGGCGGCGGTGGTGCTGGCGATTCTGCTCTTTTTCGGCCAGCGGCCGATGCGTGCATGGTTTCACCTGGTGGCGACGCAAAAGTCTTCGGAACTGTTCGTGCTCAACGTATTACTGATCACGCTGGGGCTCGCCTTTATCACCGAGCAGGCCGGCTTGTCGCTGGCGCTCGGCGCGTTTGTCGCCGGCATGCTGATCTCTGAAACCGAATACCGTTATCAGGTCGAGGACGACATCAAGCCGTTTCGCGACGTGTTGCTCGGGCTGTTTTTCGTCACGATCGGCATGCGGCTCGATTTCATGCTGGTGCTCGAGCACGCGCTGTGGGTGGTCGGTGCGCTGGTATTGCTGATTGGCTTGAAAGTCGTGTTGATCGCCGCGTTAAGCCGGCTGTTCGGCAGCGACGCCGGCGCGGCCGTGCGCACCGGTCTCGATCTGGCGCAGGGCGGCGAGTTCGGGTTTGTCCTGCTGTCGCTGGCCGCGCCGCTGGATCTGGTGCCCGGCGCGATGCTGCAGTCGGCGCTGGCGGCGATGGTGCTGTCGATGCTGGTCGCACCCTTCATCATCGAACGCAGCGAACACCTTGCGCGCCATATCAGCGGCGCGGACTGGCTGGCGCGTTCTATGGCATTGCACAATGTCGCGGTGCAGTCGATGGCGGTTAAACGCCATGTGCTGATTTGCGGCTATGGCCGCAGCGGCCAGAGCCTCGCGCGGCTGCTGGGAGCTGAAAAAATTCCGTTTATAGCGCTCGATGCGGACCCGGCTCGCGTGCGCGAGGCCGCCGCCGCCGGCGAGCAGGTGGTGTTCGGCGACGCGGCGCGCCGCGAAGTGTTGATTGCCGCGGGCGTGATGCGGGCGAGCGCTCTGGTCGTGTCGGTAGCGGATACCGCGCTGGCCTTGCGCGTGCTTGAACATGCGCGCAGCGCGCGCCCCGATTTGCCGGTGGTGGTGCGCACCTTTGATGACACCGATCTCGACCGATTACGCGAGGCGGGTGCGTCCGAGGTGGTGCCGGAAATCATGGAAGGCAGCCTCATGCTCGCCTCGCATGCGCTGATGTTGCTGGGCGTGCCACTCAATCGCGTGCTGCGGCGCATCCGCGACACGCGCGAGCAGCGCTACGGCATGCTGCGCGGTTTTTTTCACGGTGCGACCGATCAGGTGGAAGACAGCGCGCACAAGGGGCAGAAGGTATTGCATTCCGTGCTGATTGCGCCGGGCGCTGCGGCAGTCGGTCGCATGCTCGGCGAACTGGATCTTGCGGTGCATGATGTCGAAGTGCGCGCGATGCGGCGTGGCGGGATTCACGTTGAGGCCCCGCCGCCCGAACGGCGTATTGCCGAGGGCGATGTGCTGGTGCTGTTTGGCTCCGAGGAGAAGTGTGCCGCCGCGCAGATCAGTTTGATGCAAGGTTAAATCAGCGGGCCTGGCGGTATCGGACTTGCCAAGCTGCAGACGTAAAAAAGCCCGCCGAAGCGGGCTTTTTCATTGCCGGGTGACGCTGGCTTTTTAGAACAAGCTGGCGCCGCCGCAGTTGGTGTCCACCACCGCGGAGCTCCACGCGTTACCGACATAGCACTGGGTGGCTGCACCGCCGACCGGGGCCACACCGCCTGCGCCGCCGCCGTCGTACGTCGAGAACTGGAAGGTGCCGCCGACCGGATTGCCGTCGTCGATCTTGCGGTCGATTTCCGCCATGATGTCCGACGGAATCTGGTTGCCGGTTTTCAGGTTGTG
>JANXSE010000167.1 GCA_025356695.1 Betaproteobacteria bacterium | reverse complement strand
ATCGTTATCCGCAGCACGAACAACAGCTCGCCACCATCGCACGCGAAACCGGTTTCACGCAGGTCTCGGTGTCACACGAAGTCAGCCCGCTGATGAAGCTGATCGGGCGCGGCGACACCACGGTGGTCGATGCCTATCTGTCGCCCATCCTGCGCCGTTACATTGACCGCATCGCCGCCGAGTTGCAAGGCGTGCGCCTGCTTTTCATGCAGTCGAACGGCGGCCTCACGGATGCGCAGCGCTTCCAGGGCAAGGACTCCATCCTCTCCGGCCCCGCCGGCGGCATCGTCGGCGCGGTGCGCACTGCGCTGGCCGCCGGTTTTGACCGCATCATCGGTTTCGACATGGGCGGCACTTCAACCGACGTGTCGCATTTCACCGGCAAAGATTTATCGGATGTAGAACGCAGCTTCGATACGCAAGTGGCCGGCGTGCGCATGCGCGCGCCGATGATGAATATTCATACCGTTGCCGCCGGCGGCGGTTCGATTCTGCATTTCGACGGTGCGCGTTACCGCGTCGGCCCCGATTCGGCCGGCGCGCATCCGGGGCCGGCCTGTTATCGCAATGGCGGGCCGCTGACCGTCACCGACTGCAACCTGTTGCTTGGCAAGATCCAGCCAGACTGGTTCCCGCGGGTCTTCGGGCCGCAGGGCAATGAACCACTCGATGCAAAGGTCGCGCGCGAAAAATTCATTGCGCTGACCAATGACATACGCGCCGCTACCGGTGATACGCGCACGCCCGAAGAGGTCGCCACAGGCTACATCGAAATCGCCGTCGCCAACATGGCCAACGCCATCCGCCAGATCTCGGTGCAGCGCGGCCACGACGTCACCGCCTATACGCTGGCCTGTTTCGGCGGCGCCGGCGGACAACATGCCTGCCTCGTCGCCGATGCGCTCGGCATGACGCGCATTTACATCCATACGCTCGCCGGTGTGCTGTCGGCCTACGGCATGGGGCTCGCCGACATCACCGCCATGCGCGAACAATCCGTGGAAGTTGAATTCAACGAAACCAACTGCCGCCTGCTGGATAACCTGCTGGTCGATCTGGCGGTAGCGGCACGCAACGAAGTGCTCGAACAGAATGTGCCGTCTGATCGCATTAACGTCGTCGCGCGCATCCACCTGCGCTACGAAGGCACAGACACGGCACTGGTTGTTCCGTTCGTTGAAACGGAGGCCACGCTGACGGCTTTCGAAACCGCCTATCGCGCGCGCTACAGCTTCCTGATGCCGGAGCGCGCACTGATCGTCGAGGCAGTCTCGGTCGAGGCGATTGGCGCCACCGAAACCCTGCAGCCAATACCGCCCGCGGGCAGCGGCACAGCGGCGTTACCTGTTCCGGCGACGACTGCGCAGATGTACTCCGGCGAAATCGAATACAAAACGCCGGTATACCAGCGCGATCAACTGCACCCCGGCCACCGCTTGCGCGGCCCCGCCATCATTGCCGAGCCGAATGGCACCACGATCGTCGAAAGCGGCTGGCAGGCGGAAGTCACGCCACTCGATCACCTGTTACTAACGCGTGTCGAGGTGCGTGCGACGCGCCATGCCGCCGGCACAAAGGTCGATCCGGTGCGTCTCGAACTCTTCAACAATCTGTTCATGTCGATCGCCGAGCAGATGGGACTCAGGCT
Organism: Betaproteobacteria bacterium; assembly: GCA_025356695.1. Next base: position 9,507 of record JANXSE010000167.1, on the reverse strand, counting down.
CGCCAACACCGCACATTCGGTCAACATCAAGGAACGCCTCGATTTTTCCTGCGCGCTGTTCGATGCCGACGGCAATCTGATCGCCAATGCGCCGCATATGCCGGTGCATCTGGGGTCGATGGGCGCCTCCATCCGCAGCGTCATTGACGGCAATCGCGGCCGCATGAAGCCCGGTGACGTCTACATGCTGAACGCCCCCTATAACGGCGGCACCCACCTGCCCGACATCACGGTGATCACGCCGGTGTTCGACGATAATGGTGACGGCGTTCTTTTTTATGTCGGCTCGCGCGGTCATCACGCCGACATCGGCGGCATCACGCCGGGCTCGATGCCGCCGGACAGCCATACGATCGAGGAAGAAGGTGTGCTGATCGACAACTTCCTGCTGGTCGCGGGCGGGCGCCTGCGCGAGTCAGAAACCACGGCGCTGCTCTCGTCCGGCGCATGGCCCTGCCGCAACGTCGGGCAGAACCTCGCCGATCTGCGCGCCATGATCGCTGCCAACGAAAAAGGCGTGCAGGAACTGCGCCGCATGGTCGCCGATTTCGGCCTCGACGTCGTGCACGCCTACATGCAACACGTGCAGGACAACGCCGAAGAGTCGGTGCGCCGCGTCATCGATGTCCTGCGCGATGGCGCATTTGAATATGCGATGGACCACGGCGCGGTCATTCGCGTGGCACTGCGCGTCGACCACGCCGCGCGCCGTGCCACCATCGATTTCACCGGTACCAGTGCGCAGCTCGACAACAATTTTAATGCGCCGTCCGCCGTCTGCATGGCAGCCGTGCTTTACGTGTTCCGTTCGCTGGTCGATGCCGACATCCCGCTCAATGCCGGCTGCCTCAAACCGCTCGACGTCATCATTCCTGAAGGCTGCATGCTCAATCCGCGTTATCCCGCCGCGGTGGTCGCCGGTAACGTCGAAACCTCGCAATGCGTGACCGATGCCCTCTATGGCGCGATGGGCGTGATGGGCGCGTCACAAGGCACGATGAACAATTTCACCTTTGGCAATGAACACCATCAGTATTACGAAACCATCTCGGGTGGCTCCGGCGCCGGCGATGGCTTTGACGGCACTGATGTCGTGCAGACGCATATGACCAACTCGCGGCTGACCGATCCGGAAGTGCTGGAATGGCGCTTCCCGGTATTGCTCGAAGAATTTTCCATCTGCCGCGGCAGCGGCGGCCGCGGACAATGGCATGGCGGCGACGGCGCGGTGCGGCGCCTGCGCTTTCTCGAATCCATGACGGCGGCGATATTGTCGGGGCACCGCAGCGTGCCCCCGTACGGGATGGCCGGCGGAGAACCGGCAAAGGTCGGTCGCAACCGCGTCATTCGCAGCGACGGCAGCACGGTCGAACTCCCCGGTTCAGCTAAAATCGAGATGCATCGGGGTGATGTCTTCGTAATAGAAACACCGGGTGGCGGCGGATACGGCCCGCCTTCCAACAACCAATAAGAACCCGTCATGAGAAAATTTTCAACGTTGTGCGCGATGGCGCTCGCCTTTTCGGCGCTGCCGGCAAGCGCACAAAAATATCCCTCCAAGCCGATCCGCATGATCGTGCCCTATACGCCGGGCGGGCCGACCGACATCCTGGCGCGCGCAGTAGCGCAATCGATGAGCGAAGCCTGGGGTCAACCCGTCATCATCGACAACAAACCCGGCGCCAGCGGCAATCTCGGTACAGCGCTGGCCGCCAAATCGCCGGCCGACGGCTATACGCTCGCTACGGTCGGTATTTCCTATTCCGTCGCGCCGGCGCTCGACGCCAAACTCGGCTACGACCCGATCAAAGACCTCACGCCGGTGGCGCTGTTCGCCAGCGTCAACAATCTGCTCGTCGTACATCCCTCGCTGCCGGCGAAGTCGGTGAAAGAGTTAATCGCCTTTGCAAAGGCCAAGCCTGGCGAAGTGACCTTCGCCTCGGGCGGCCCCGGCGGCGCGCAACATCTGGCGGGCGAACTGTTCAACAGCCTCGCCGGCATCCACATGACGCATATCCCGTACAAAGGCAGTGCGCCCGGCCTCACCGCACTGATCGGCGGCGAAGTCATCGTCGGTTTCGCCGACATGCTGATCACGCTGCCACATGTCAAATCCGGCAAACTGCGCGCGCTCGCCGTTACCGGCGGCACGCGCTCCGGGTTGATACCGGAACTGCCGACGGTGAGCGAAGCCGGGCTCAAAGGTTATGCCGTCACCGCCTGGTTCGGCATGCTCGCGCCGTCCGGCACACCGGCCGAGATCGTCAATCAACTGAATGCGGAAACGGTAAAAAGCCTGAAGACCCCACAAATGAAGGAACGCCTCGCTGCGCTGGGCGCCGATGCGGCCGCCGGCAGCACGGCCGAATTCAATGCTTTTCTGAAAAATGAAATGGCGAAGTGGGCCAAGGTGGTCAAGGCCGCCGGCATCCGCGGAGAATAAACAATGGCGCGCGTTTCGCTGATCGAAGAAAAATCCCATCCCGAGCTTGAAAAAGTCATCGGGCGCATCCGAGGCGGCCGCGGCGGCCGCCTGCTCAACATCTACAAGATGCTCTTGCACAGCCCGGCACTCGCTGAAAAATGGCTCGACCAGATCTCTGCCGTACGCTGGCAGACCGACCTCGACGGCAAGATCCGCGAACTCGTGATCATCCGCATCGGCCTCATCAACCGCGTCGAATACGTGATCAAGGCGCATGTGCCGGCGTTCGCGGTGCGCGAAGGCCTTACCGTGGAACAATGCGCCGCGCTCAACGACTGGCCCGCCTCGACGCTGTTCAGCGAGCAGCAGCGTGCCGCACTCGCCTACGCCGACGCCATGACGCGCGAAGTGCAGGTACCTGAATCCGTGTTTGCCGCCCTGCGCGACCATTTCAATGAAAAACAGATCGTCGAACTGACCGTCTTGATCGGAACCTACAACATGCACACGCGGGTACTGCAGGCCCTCGAAATCGACGCTGAAACGCCGGCGGAGCCGGCAAAATGAGCGCGCGCCCGGTCATCGTCGTCGAAGACGATCCCTTCCCGCGCATCCTGCAGGTCATCCTCGATCCGAATACCACGGCCGAGCGGCGCGATGCCTTCGCGCATTTCATGGCACACGATGTGCCGGATTTCGCCGGCTGGTGTGCGGAAACGCGCGCGCAGGTGCCTAAGCTCTACCCCGCCGACGTGCGTCTGGTGTCAACACAGGAGGAACTGCGCGCCAACCTGCCCGAAGCAAACGCCGTCATCATCGAATCGCTGACCATGGGCGAGGCAGAACTCGCGATTGCGCCGAAACTCAAAGCGGTGCAGCAATACGGCACCATCACGCGCAGCATCGACCTCGCCGCCTGCAAAGCGCGCAATGTGCCGGTGCTGACGCTGCGCCGTCGCGCCAACATCGCCTGTGCCGAACACACGATGGCAATGATGCTGACACTGGCGCGCAAGCTGCACCGTATCACCGGTCTGATCAGCGTCGAGCAACTCGAAGGCGCCGGCTATTCGCCGACCACCTTCGACCGCCGCCACACCGCCTTTTCCGGCTGGCCGCGCATCCAGAACCTGAAAATGCTGCATGAAGCCACGCTGGGCATCATCGGCATGGGCGAAATCGGCCGCGAGCTGGCGGTGCGCGCTGCTGCCTTCGGCATGCGCGTGATTTATTTCCAGCGCAACAGAATGACTGCCGAAGAAGAAACGCGTTTCAGTGCACACTACGTGCCGCTCGATACACTGCTGGCTGAAGCCGACTGGGTCAGTATCCAGTTGCCCGAAACCAAAGCCACGCGCAATTTCATCGACCGCGAAAAACTCGCCAAAATGAAACGCGGCGCTTTTCTGATCAACGTGTCGCGCGCCCGCATCATCGACCGCGACGCGCTGATCGAGGCCTTGAAGTCCGGACACCTCGGCGGCTTTGCGCTCGATCCACTGTACGAAGAACCCGGTCGCAGCGACGACGAATTGCTGAAATTCGACAATGTGATGCTGACACCGCACACCGCCGCGATGCCGCGCTTCAATGCGCTAAACGATTTCCGCGACCTGTTGCGCGGTCTGACCAAAGCGCTGGCATGAACATCCGCATCACTCTGCCCGCGCTGCTTGGCCTTAACGCGCTGACTGCGTTTTTCTCCGTAGCCGGCGCCGCTGACGCCTATCCGGCCAAACCGGTGCGCCTGATCGTGCCCTTCCCGCCGGGCAGTGCCACCGATGCGGCAGCGCGCCTGGTGGTGGCAAAACTGTCCGATGCACTCGGCCAGTCGGTGGTGGTCGACAATCGTTCGGGCGCCAGCGGCAATATCGGCGTTGAACTCGGCGCGCGCGCCGTGCCCGACGGCTACACGCTCTCCCTCGGCACCACCAGCACACACGCGGTCGGCCCGGCAACGAATCCGCGCCTCGCCTACGATCCGGTGAAAGATTTCGCGCCGGTCTCGCTGCTCGGCAGTTCGCCCTATGTGCTCGCCGTGCATCCGACGGTGAATGCGAACAACGTGCGTGACTTGATCGCGTTGGCGAAAGCGAAACCGGGCGAACTGCGTTATGCATCGGCGGGCAACACCAGCCTCGCGCATCTGGCCGGTGAATTGTTTTCGACCATGGCTGGCGTCAAACTCAGCCACATTCCGTACAAGAGTTCGGCGCTGTCGGTGGTCGATCTGCTCGCCGGCCGCATTGAAATTCAGTTCGGTAGCATTTCACCGGCGCTGCCGCACATTCGCAGCAACCGTCTGAAAGCACTCGCCGTCACCGGTGCCACGCGGCTCGGTGCACTGCCCGATACACCAACGGTGATCGAGTCGGGCCTGCGCGGATACGAAGTAACGCTGTGGTTCGGTGTTCTCGCCCCCGTGCGCACGCCGGCCCCCATCATTGCGCGTCTGAACCGCGAAATGGTCAGCGTTTTGGGCACTGCGGAAATAAAAGAAGGCCTGCTCGCGCAAGGCGTGCAGGCCGGCGCCGGCACACCAGCTGCGTTTGCGACCCTGATTCAACGCGAACTGGAAAAGTGGCGCGGCGTTGCAAAAACCGCCGGCATCGAAGGCGACTGAAGCGCCGCGCGTCAAGGCTGCGGGGACGATTCGTCTTTCTTCTGCAACGCCGGATCCGGATCGAGCCCCAGCATCCGCAGCACCCACGCCAGCGCAAAGCCCGCAGGCAGCGGCCACCAGTCGTTCGCCACGATGGCAATGATGCCAGCCGACGCGTAAGTCAGACCGATCAGGAACAGTCCGTATTGACGCGAACGGTGGTAGGCATACATCAGCGCTGCGGCCAGAAAAATAAATCCCGCGGCGAAACAATAAATCACGATCTGCATTGGCGGTCGCCCATAGCCGGTAAATGAACCAGCGCGGCATTTTACACTGCTGCGCGGCGCCGACCGTGCCTGTTATGATGCCCGCTCATCGATTCGCCGCCATCCGCATGACGCCGACGCCAAAACGCACGCTCGCCACCTGCTGCACCGCGCACACGCTGCACGACGGCCTTTCCGACATGAGTTACGTGCTGCTGCCAATGCTGGCGCAGGCCTTCAATCTTTCGCTGGCACAGGTCGGTCTCGCGCGCTCTGCTTTGCGCGCGGCGATGGCGCTGTTTCAAACACCCGCGGGTTTGATTGCCGAACGTCTTGGCGCGCGCAACCTGCTCGCCTTCGGCACCGGCTGCGCGGGACTCGCCTATATTGCGCTCGGCCAGGCCGGCGGTTTCGTCGCCGTGCTGCTGGCACTGTTCTTCGCCGGCTTCGGCTCGGCCTTTCAGCATCCGCTGTGTTCGACGCTGATCTCGCACGCCTATCCGGGCGACGGCCGGCGCGCCGCACTCGGCACTTACAACTTCGCCGGCGACGTCGGCAAGTTCGCCTTCGGCGGCGCCATCAGCATGCTCGCGGTGGCCGGCGTGCCGTGGCAGGTGCCGGTGACGGCGTTCGGCAGCCTTGCAGTCGCCGCCGCGCTGACCATGCTGATCGTGCTCGACGCTAACATCGGCCGTGCGCAGCATGCTGCAAAATCGAATGACAGCGGCGCCGCCGTAAAAGGCTGGGGCATACGCCATCGCGGCGGCTTCGCCGCCTTGTGCGTGATCGAAGTCGTGGACAACGGCGTGCGCACCGGTTTTCTCACCTTCATCGCCTTTCTGATGATTGCGAAAAATCTGCCGGCGGGTTGGGCCGCGCTATCGGTGCCACTGGTGTTGATCGGCGGCATGGCGGGCAAACTCGCCTGCGGCTTTCTTGCCGAACGCTTGGGTGTGGTGCGCACCATCGTATTGACCGAGGTCGCTACCGGCGCCGGCATCTTGCTTGTTCTGGTGTTGCCCGACGTTGCGGCTTATCTGCTGCTGCCGCTGATCGGCGTTGCGCTCAACGGCACTTCATCCGTGTTGTATGCAACCATCGGCGATCTGGTCGAACCGGAAAAGTTGCCACGCGCCTTCGGCCTCTTTTATACGATGGGTTCCTGTTGCGGACTCGTGGCGCCGCTGCTGCTCGGTGCGCTGGGCGACAAAATCGGCGTTGCCGACGCGATGATCGTCACGGCGCTGTTCGCCTTCCTCACGCTGCCGGCCTGTCTGGTATTGCGCCCCACCCTGCAATCGCTGCGCGCGCAGTAATCAACTCAGTGACGCGTTTTGCGGCGCTCGAGCGCCGCGGCGAGAAACTCCACAAACGCACGCCGGTTCACCGAAGTAAAGCGCGCCGGCGGAAACACCGCATACAGCGCAGTCGTCTCGAACGGAAAGGCTTCGAGGATCAAACGCACGCGTTTCTTTTCCAGATGGTCTTCGAACATCAGATCGGGCCCGACGACAATGCCCTGTCCCGCCAGCAGCGCATTCATCAGCAGCACGCCGCTGTTGGTGCTGAGATTGCCGGACATCGGCACACTGCCGCCGCGCGCGGCACGCTTGCCGGAACGCCAGCGCGAACGCGATTCAAATTCCGAATAATTCAGGCAGTTATGGCTGACCAGTGCAGCCGGATCATACGGTGTGCCATAACGCTTGAGATAAGCCGGCGCCGCCACCGCGACAAAACGCACCTCGCAGAGCTTGCGACAGATCAAACTTGAATCCGCCAGTTCGCCGATGCGCAAAGCGATGTCGAACCCTTCTTCAACCGGATCAACCTGCAGGCTGGTCACGCGCACATCAAGCTGCACCGCCGGGTGCGTTTGCTGAAAGCGCGTGATCAGCGCCCCCACCGGCGACACCACCAGCGTCTGTGGCAGCGTGATGCGCAGCGACCCCTGCGGCTGTTCGCGCGCTGCGGTGGCCGCCGCTGCGGCCTGTTCGGCGACGTGTTCGAGGTCTTTGCAGTATTCGTAGAACCGCTCGCCGGCCTCGGTCAGGCTCAATTGATGGGTCGAGCGGTACATTAACTGCACGCCGAGTTCCTTCTCCAGCATCGAGACGTGGCGGCTCACCACCGATTTCGACAAATCGACGCGCGCGGCGGCGCGCGTAAAGCTGCCCGCCTTCACCACAGCGGCGAAGGTGGACATCAGATTGAGCAGGCTTTTTGCGGTAGGCACTTTTTTGCAACAAACTGTTACGCTATGACAGGATACCAAAGTTTTTTGCAACAGGCAGAATAGCGTCTATAGTCCACACCTTAAGGAGAAGCCCCATGGCCAAACAACGCATCAGTTACGTACCGCTCGACAAGATGGACGACAAAATGCGCGCCGAGATGGAACGCTGCGCGCGCGAAGGCACACCGCGCCCCGAAAGCTCGGCGGTGCGCGCCCACGTCAAGGCCTGCTTCTGGTTCTTCGCCGATTCATGGAACAACGTCTTTCGCAACGGCATCCTCGACCACGCCGTCAAGGAGCTTTGCCGCGTCTACGTCTCGCGCTCGGTGATCTGCGAATTCTGCGGCAACCAGCGTTCAGTCAAGGGCGCCGAGCAGGGCCTGCAGGAAACACATTACGACGACCTGATCAACTTCGAGAAATCGGTCAAATACAACGAACGCCAGAAAGCCGCGCTGGCCTACGCCGAAGCCATCGTCTGGCGACTCGACACCGACGACGCCTACTGGGAGCGCCTGCATAAATACTTCAGCGAACCCGAATTGGTCGAACTCGGTTGCGCGATCGGCCTCACGCTCGGACAACAAAGCTGGCTGCGCCTGCTCAATATCGACCACCATCAGGTGATGGCCGGCACCAATGCCTCGATGGCGCCGGGCACCGAAAGCGCCGAAGCGCTGGCCAAGACCAAGGCGTCGCCGGATTACTGGGCAAACAAAAAAGCCGCGCCAAAGAAAAACGCCGCGTAGCGCTTCAACAGACCCGTAGCCCGGAAGGAGCGCAGCGTATTCCGGGGTAGCCGCCTCGGATTTCACCTCGTTCCCACCACGTTACAATCGCAAATAAGAAAGGGCGCCCCGGCGCCCTTTCTTATTTGGAACTTCCAGTTGATTGGCAGCCGCTCAGCATTGAGATAAGCTGAAATCATGAATTTTTATTGCATAAGCACCATCAATCAAAACCGTGGACGATGGATAAGCTCTACAAACTGATCTACCTCGCCCAGCTGAAATCGCGGATGGCAGAACAGCTTCCAGATTTCAAAGTCACCAAGATCCGGAAAGAGCACCCACTGAGAAAGTGGTTCACCAGCTCTGCCCTGTATTGCAAAGAGCTGCCATCGAAGCAATGCTTATGGGTTGACTGGACGCCGGGCGAAGGCGTTGAACGGGCGTTTTTTGTATTGCTGGGCTGGAGCCAAAGCCCTGAAGACCTGCCGTACTTCAGCGGGCCCAAGGATATTCGGTATTACTCGCTGAAAGGTCCGAGCCCCGGTTTCGAAGTTGCGTGTGTCAACATTCAACAAATAGAAGGCAGGGCGGCGGTCGCAGACTTTCGCATACCGACCCCGTGGGATCAGGTGCTCGAACTGGGCCCGGTCCCGCCCGAAGCCGAACTGAAGGCCGCAATGGCAAAGGCCTACGCCGAATATTTAGCTGTTACGCCGGACGAGCGCGAAAACGCAGTCCGGTCCGCCATCGACGAAGCCATGGACGTACTGCAATCTGTCCTGCCGGAAACAACCCAAAAGCTGAAAGCTTTGAAAGCCAAGTGATGCTCGGTCAGCACACGAGAGGTCAGACCACGGTTTTTTACGAATAAACCCGCGATCTGCCCCTTTTATATACCGTGAACGTTAGACCGCAGCGCAACTCAACAGGATCATCATGGCACTACTAGTCGGAGCGCTCCTTGCATTCTCAGTCGGCGTTCTGACCACCGCCACCGGCATGGATCGCGATCGCGCGCTCTATCCCGCCGTAACCATGGTTGTCGGCTCCTACTATGTCCTCTTTGCGGCGATGGGCGCCTCCACCGAAGTGCTGGTACAGGAGTCGTTCGTCGGCATGATCTTTCTTGCGCTTGCAGTCTTCGGCTTTCGAACGTCGCTGTGGATAGTTGCGGCAGCGCTGGCTGCACACGGCATTTTCGATTTCGTCCACGGCGATTTCATCGCCAATCCGGGCATGCCGGT
>JANXSE010000139.1 GCA_025356695.1 Betaproteobacteria bacterium | reverse complement strand
CACACCGAACTGCTGACGACGGTAACGCTGGACCAGATCACCGCGGTTGCATGCAATGCGCCGCCGTGCCCGAACGCCGCGCCCGGGATTGCGGACTATATCGAGCGCCAGATTTCGACGACGGTTGGCCAGTAATGAATCGCACGCGGCAACAATTTCGAGAGCAGGTGACTCATGAAGATTGATGCGATCAGGATGTTGCAAATTCTCGCGGTGGCAGTTTCGCTGTGGGTGGGGCATGCGACAGCGGCAACCACTTATTCAAATACTTCGGTGCCGTTCGCGTGGGTAGACCCGTCGACGCACACCAAAATCGGGCCGGTCACCGGTGGTGTTTACGGGCCGACTTACAAGTTCAACAACATCGGCTGCGGCACGGCGCCGCCGACCATCGACGATACGATCAGCGACCAGATTCCGCTGGGTTTCAATTTTGCGTTCGGTCCGGCGATATTTGACTCGGCGCGCATCATGACGAATGGCCGTCTGCAATTGACGCGCACCGCGGCACCGGCGCTGGACAATACCACCTGCGGTTACGGCAGTCCGGTGACACAATTGCCTTTCCCCGATGCCGGCTTGAACAACACGCTGCGCATTTACGGCAATGATCTGGACCCGACGAGCAGCGCTGAAGTGCCCGGTTATGCGACGCTTTGCAACAATCGCAATACATGTTTTGTCAGTTTTGCGAGCCTGGGCACGAGCCCGAACCGGACCTTCGTAGTAACGTGGAGCAACGTGCCGGAATGGACGAACACCACTACCACCGGCGGCAACTACAACCTGCAGCTCATCGTCAAGGAAAACGGCGAATTTATTTTCCAGTTCGGCACCGACGTTGCAGGGCCCGCCGCTGCCACCGCGCAGGTCGGCTGGCAGATCAGTACCACGGATTATGATGTTCCGCAGGTGGGCTTTCCCGCCAACAATACCGCGATCAAATTTTTCATACCGACGCCGTTGGTTGAATACAAGATGGAGCAGTCGAGCTGGAGCGCCGCCGCCGGCCAGGTTGTTGACACCAGCGGCAATGGCCGTAACGGCACGGTGCTTGGCGGCGCGCAGACCACGCCCAGCGGCAAGGTTTGTTACGGCGCGACTATTCCGCAAAACAGTTCCGCAGCGCAGTTCGACGCGATCGATACCGGCATCAACGTCCCGACTACCGTTGGCGGCAGCGGCACGATTACGTTCTGGTACAAAGCCAATACCGCATGGTCGGGCGGGGTCACGCAGGATGCGCAGTTGCTCGATGCGACGGTCGTCAACAATCAGTGGTTCTTCGTCACGCGGCGCAATACCGGGCAGATCCTTTTTACGATTACGGACAGTCTCGGCAACGTGCGCGCGGCGCAAACGCCGGCAATTGCGACCGCTGCAGGAACCTGGAGGCATATCGCCGTCAGCTGGAGTTTCAATGCGCTGGCAGCCGCCAACTCGGACCATTTGCTGGTCTACGTTGACGGCGTGTTGCAGGTAACCTCTGCATTTACGACGGCGGGAACAGTGTCGGCGAGCATCGGTACGCTTTATATCGGCGACAGCCGCTCGAGTAACGTTGGCGCCAACGGCACCGGCCGCTCGCTCGACGGCGTGATCGATGAATTCCGCATGTACAACTATGAGGGCGGCAGCGGCCTCGTATTGCGTGACATGAATGCAACTTCTCCCTGCGCGACGATCAATAATTTTCTGATCAATATCGGCGCGGCAACCGGCAGCACCTGTGCGCCGAAGAACATCACGATTACGGCGCGCGATGTCTCAAATGCAACCCTCACCGGGTATACGGGGACGATCAACATTTCAACTTCGACCGCGCATGGCGCCTGGGCAAAGGTCACCGCAGCCGGAACGCTGACCAACGGTGCGGCAGACAGCGGCGCGGCCAGTTATTCATTTGCAATTGCAGACAGCGGGGTCATTTCGCTTAGTTTGTCCGATACGCATGCGGAAACCGTGACAATGAGCGTCGTGGACAGCGCGGTTGGCACTACGCTGTCGACCTCTGCCGCCATGACTTTTCTTGACAATGTGTTTGTCATTTCCCCGACGGACAGCCTCGGCACCACAGCAGTGGCCGGTCGCAATCATGCAATGAAGGCGGAACTGTTCAAGAAAGATCCCTCGACCGGCAATTGCGTGGTTGATACCAATTACACAGGCAGCAAAAATCTGGATGCGTGGTACGTTGCCAATGCGAGTCATCCGGCAGGTGCCGCGGCGCCGGTCATCAGCGGCGGCAGTCCGCCGGGCACCTGCAATATTGCGCCCAGCCTGACGTTATCGACTACGGTGCCGGCATCAAATCCCGGATCGAACAATCTGCTGGCCGTGCCGTTTGCCAGCGGCGTGTGGAATTTCTGCCTGTCGACCACCGATGTCGGCAAATACGATCTTAATTTGCGCGACGACACGCGGCTTTACGCATCATCTTCCGATATCAGCAGTTCGACCAATACCTTGACTGTGCGGCCGTTTGCGTTGGGATTCACGGCCATCTCGCAGGGCGCTACGGTCAATCCGGGCGGCACGTCGGCGGGCGGCGGAAAATTTGTCGCGGCCGAAGATACGTTTGCGGCGACGGTCGGCGGCTATCTCTGGCAGGCGGCGGATGATGCCAATAACGACGGCGTACCGGATGCCGGCGCCGACGTTACCAATAACGGGTTGACTCCCGCCTATGACTGGGCGACAACGCTTGCGGCCACCACGCCGATCACGCCGGCCACGGGCGCTACCGGCGGTCTCGGTGGCGGTGTGGCAATTGCGCAGGGCAGTTTATCCGGGGGCAAAGTGACGGTTGCCAACCTCACTTACAACCAGGTCGGTAGCATGACCATGAGTGCGACGGCTGCGAATTATCTGAATTCCGGCATCACGCTGAATGGCACCAGCGGCATCGTCGGACGGTTCTATCCCGATCATTTCGCGTTGACCGGCGTGACCTTGATCGCCGCTTGCGGCGGCACTTTTACCTACATGGACCAGACGGCGCTGAATTTTGCCTACACGGTGCAGGCGCAGGGCAAGAGCAACACGGTTACCAGCAACTATTCCGCTGCGCTCGCTTACCCGGTGGCGGCGGTATCGCTGGTGGCGGAGAACGCGAATGCCGGGGTCGATCTTGGCGCGCGCATCACCGGTGTTCCCGCGACAACCTGGGTCGGCGGTCAATACATCATTAACAGCCCGGCTTCGAAATTCGCGCGTGCGGCGTCGCCCGACGGCGCCTACGATACGCTGGCGATCGGTGTCAAAGTCGTTGACGCTGACGGCGCCGTGTTCTCGGCGCGTGACATGAATGCGTCGACCATCGGCGCCTGCGGGGCCGCCTGCGATGCGCGGCAACTGGGCGGCACGGCGACGACCACACGGGTGCGCTACGGCCGCCTGTGGCTGCAGAATTCGAATGGCTCGGAACTGCTGGCGCTGCCGATGCCGATGGAGACGCAGTATTACAGCAGCAGTGGCTTCACCACCAACACGCTGGATAACTGCACGACAATCACGGCGGCGAACGTCGGTTTGGGCAATTACCAGTCGAACCTGACGGCCGGTGCAACCACCGCCTCCGTGCCGGCCGGCGCCTTCGCCGCCGGCAAAAAAACGCTGACGCTGTCGCGGCCGGGCGCCGGCAAAAACGGCGCAGCCGATTTGGTGGTCAACATCGGCGCCACAACCACCATCAGCAATGCGACGACCTGCCTGGCCTGGAACGCGCCCGCGCCGACGCCGACCGCCGCGAATCTGCCCTGGTTGCTCGGCCAGGCCTGCGCCGCCACCCCGAGCACGACGC
>JANXSE010000138.1 GCA_025356695.1 Betaproteobacteria bacterium | reverse complement strand
CACACCGAACTGCTGACGACGGTAACGCTGGACCAGATCACCGCGGTTGCATGCAATGCGCCGCCGTGCCCGAACGCCGCGCCCGGGATTGCGGACTATATCGAGCGCCAGATTTCGACGACGGTTGGCCAGTAATGAATCTTCCGCGGGAACCATATTCGAGAGTAGGTGACTTATGAAAATCAAGGCGATCAGAATTCTGCACCTCCTCGCCATGGCGGCCGCGCTGTGGGCCGGTGTCGCTTCTGCCGCAGGAACCTATGTCAATACGGCATGGCCGTTTTCCTGGATCGACCCGACGACGCACACCAAGATCGGCCCGACCACTGGCGGCGCGTATGGCCCGACCTATAAATTCAGCAATCTTGGCGGCGGGTGCGGCACCACGCAGCCGACCATCGACGACACGATCAGCGACCAGATTCCCTTGGGATTCAATTTCAACTTTGGTACGGGCACCTTTGATTCGCTGCGCATCATGACCAATGGCCGCGTGCAACTCACGAGCATTGCGGCGCCGGCGTCGGACAATACGACCTGCGGATATGGCAGCCCGGTGACCCAACTGCCTTTCCCCAATGCCGGGCTCAACAACACGCTGAGGATTTACGGCAACGATCTTGACCCGACGCTTAAAAATCCGGGCCTGCCGGCACCGGGCGAAGTTGCCGGTTACGCGACCAACTGCACCGATCGCGCGCTTTGTTTCATCAGCTTCGCCAGTCTGGGTTCTGCGCCCAACCGCACCTTCGTCGTGACGTGGAGCAACGTGCCGGAGTGGGCTGCGGCGGCGACTGCAACCGGGAGCTACAACCTGCAAATAATTTTGCAGGAGAACGGCGAATTCATATACCAATTCGGCACCGATGTGGCGGGCCCGGCAGCGGCGACGGCGCAGGTCGGCTGGCAGATCAGCACAACCGACTATGACGTGCCGCAGGTCGGTTTTCCGGCCAATAACACCGCGATCAAGTTCGGCATTCCGACGCCGATTGTCGAATACAAGATGGAACAGTCGAGTTGGAGCGGCGCCAACACGGTCATCGATACCAGCGGCAACAACCGTCACGGCAGCCCGGTGGGCGGCGCGCAGACGACGCCGCCGCCAAACGGGAAGGTTTGCTACGGTGCAAATATTCCTGTGAACACGGTGCCGGCGCCGATTAACGCAATCAACACCGGCATTAATGTGCCGGCGACGGTCGGCAGCAGCGGTACTATCACCTTCTGGTACAAGCCGACCGCGGTCGGCGCTGCCGCGCAACTGCTCGATGCCTCGGCCAGCACCGACAAGTGGTTTTATATCGTCAGGCTTGCCAGCGGGCAATTGCAGTTTACGGTGATGGACAGCGGTACTACGACCCCTCTCGTGGCGCCTGCGGTGCGCACGGTCACCACCCCGGGCAGCGTGGTCGCGGCGGGCACCTGGGTGCATATTGCCGTCAGCTGGAGTTTCAACTCGCTGGTAGCCGCCAATTCCGATCGCCTGCTTATTTACGTCAATGGCACGTTGTCGCAGACCACGGCGTTTACCACGGCCGCCACGCTACACCCGCAGGTGGGAACGCTGTATATCGGTGACAATGGCGGCGGTCCGATCGGCCCCAACGGCACCACCAATTCCGCTAATGGTGTGATCGACGAATTCCGCATGTACAACTACGAAGGTGGCAGCGGCCTTGTAACTCGCGACATGAATGCGACCGCGCCGTGCGCGACCATCAATAATTTCCTGATCAATATCGGCGCAGCGTCGGCCAGCACCTGCGCGCCGAAGAACATCACCATCACCGCGCGCGACGCGAGCAACGCGACGCTCACCGGTTATATCGGCACCGTCAATCTCTCCACCTCCACAAATCATGGCGATTGGGCAAAGGTCACCGCCGGCGGAACGCTGAATAACGGGGTCGCAGACGACGGCCAGGCAACGTACGGGTTCGTGGCGGGCGACAACGGCATCATCACGCTCAGCATCGCCAATAGCCGCGCGGAAACCATGTCGCTTACGGTAGCGGACCTCAGCGCCGTTGTTTCATCGACGTCGGCAGCTATCACCTTCCTCGACAACATCTTTGTGATTTCACCGACCGACAGCCTCGGCACGACCGCGGTGGCCGGGCGCAATCACGCCATGCAGGCAGCCCTATTCAAAAAGGACCCGTCGACCGGCGTATGTGCGATCGATACCAATTACACCGGCAACAAGAATCTCGATGCCTGGTATGTTGCCAATGCCAGCCATCCGGCCGGTGCGGCGGCACCGGTGATCAGCCATGGCACGCCGCCGGCGACTTGCAATATCGCGCCGAGCCTGACGCTGTCCACCACCGTCCCGGCATCGATTCCCGGTTCGAACAATTTGCTCAACGTGCCGTTTTCAAGCGGTGTGTGGAATTTCTGCCTGTCGACCACCGACGTCGGCAAATTTGATTTGAATCTGCGCGATGACACGCGCTTGTATTCGACATCGTCCGACATTCTGAACACAACGACCACCATGACAGTGCGGCCGTTTGCGCTCGCGGTCAGCGCGATCGCGCAGGGCGGCAGCGCAAATCCGGGCGGCACTTCAGGCGGCGGCGCGAAATTTATTGCGGCGCAGGATTCGTTTCAGGCGACAGTAGGCGCTTATCGTTACAACGCGGTCATCGACTCCAACAACGACGGCGTGCCGGATGCGGGCGCGACGCTCGCGCAAATTACGGCGGGTGGCGCCGCGCCCGCTTACAACTGGTCGACCACGCTGGCCGCGGCGGCCCCGATTACGCCGGCCGCGGGCGCGCTCGGCACGCTCAGCAACGGCAGCTTGAGCGGAACCTGTCCTGCCGGAGCGCCGAATTGCTTTACCAACGGCGTGGCGGTGCCGACGGCGCTCAACTACAGCGAGGTCGGCAGCTTCACGCTGACTGCTACGGCAACCAATTTCCTGAATACGGCCGGCGTCAATCTGAACAGCGCGGCGCTGACCAGCCTGGTGTTTAACGGCGCGGGAGCGCAGAGCGCGGTGGTCGGGCGCTTTTATCCCGATCATTTTTCGCTGGTCAGTTCGAATCTGGCGGTTGCCTGCGGCACGTTCAATTACATGGACCAAAACTTTACGCAGATTGCGTTTTCATTGCAGGCGCAAGGTAAACTCAACGGCTTGACCAGCAATTATTCGGCGGCACTCGGTTACCCGGTCGCGGCCGTCAGTGTCGTCGCGGAGAACAATAATGCGGGAACCGACCTCGGCGCACGCTTTGCGCCCGCGCTGACCTCGACCTGGGCGGGCGGCAGTTATGCGGTCGCCAGCAACAACGCCACCCGTTTTGCGCGCCAGGCCGCACCGGATGGCGCATATGATGCGCTGGCGATCGGCGTCAAAGCGGTTGACGCCGACGGCGCGGTAATCTCGGCCCGTGATATGAATGCGTCAACCACCGGCGCCTGCGGGGCGGCGTGCGACGCCAGACAGATGGCGACGACGAGTGTTCGCTATGGTCGCCTGTGGTTGCAAAACGCCAACGGCTCGGAACTGCTGGCGCTGCCGGTGCCGATGGAGACACAGTATTACAGCAGCAGCGGTTTCACCACCAACACGCTCGACAACTGCACGACGATCACGGCGGCGAACGTCGGTTTGGGCAATTACCAGTCGAACCTGACGGCTGGCGCAACCACGGCGTCGGTGCCTGCCGGCACCTTCGCCGCCGGCAAAAAAACGCTGACGCTGTCGCGGCCGGGCGCCGGCAAAAACGGCGCAGCCGATGTGGTGGTCAACATCGGCGCCACAACCACCATCAGCAATGCGACGACCTGCCTGGCCTGGAACGCGCCCGCGCCGACGCCGACCGCCGCGAATCTGCCCTGGTTGCTCGGCCAGGCCTGCGCCGCCACCCCGAGCACGACGC
>JANXSE010000133.1 GCA_025356695.1 Betaproteobacteria bacterium | reverse complement strand
GCCATCGCCTTGACGATGTCGCTACCGCGCCGGTAACCCGAATCGACGATTACCGTCATGCGCTTGCCGACGGCATCGAGTATCGGTGGCAGCGCTTCGATTGGCGCCAGCGCGCCGTCTACTATGCGCCCGCCGTGGTTGGAGACGATGACGCCGTCAACGCCGCAGTCGGCGGCTAGTTTTGCGTCGTCGGGGTGCAGCACGCCCTTGATCATCAGCGTGCCCGGCCACAGCTTGCGCATCTCGCGGATATCATCCCAGTTCAAAGCATCGTTCAGCTTCATCGCGCGGCCCATCGGCGCCGCCTTGATGCGCGCTTTGACTTCGGGTGGATAGTTTTCGTAGAGCGGCAGGCCGCCTTCGAGCATGTAACGCAGCCATACCGTCAGCAGCCAGCGCGGGTGTGACAGCACATCGGCGATGTTTTTTGCGGTATAGCTGATCGGAATCGTGAAACCGTTGCGCAGATTGTATTCGCGGTTCGAAAACGTCGGACTGTCGACGGTGATGATCAGCGCTTCATAGCCGGCGTTTTTCGCGCGTTCGGCAATCCAGCGCGACAGCGAGTGATCGGCGTACATATACAGCTGAAACCACAGTCGTCCGCCGACTTCATCGACCACGCGTTCCATCGCCGTCAGCGTGGTGGTCGCCAGCGTGAACGGAATGCCGGCCGCCCTGGCCGCGCGCGCGAGTTCGAGTTCGCCTTCGTACCACATGATGCCCGGCGTGCCGGTCGGTGCAATCGCCAGCGGCATATTCTGTTTCTGACCGAACAGCGTAATCGACTGGTCGCGTACCGAAACGTCTTCGAGCACGCGCGGTTTCAGCTTGATGCGTTCAAACACGGCGCGATTATTGCGCAACGACACCTCGTCTTCGCAGCCACGGTCCATGAACTCGAACAAGCCCTTGGGAAGGCGCCGCCGCGCGAGTTCGCGCAGGTCGGCGATGTTGTACGCTTCAAAGCTCATCGAGTTGCGATCAGACTTTGATCTTGAGGAGTTTTGCCGCAGTGTCCTGCAGGATGGAGATTTTGTCGGCGTCGCTGAGCCCGGGCGTGTTGAGCACGTGATCGACCGCTTCTTCGGCCCAGGGAATCGGATGATCGGTGCCGATCACCAGTTGGCTGACTCCCACCATGGTGATCAGGTGGCGCAGCATTTCCGGTGTGAACACCAGCGTGTCGAAATAGAGTTGGCGCAGGTATTCGGTCGGCTTCTTTTTCAGCTTGATGTTCGGATTGCAATTCGGCGGCGAAACGAAGCAGGAATGATCCATGCGCGGCGCGTAGGACGGCACATAACCGCCGCCGTGGGCTGCGCAGATCTTGAGGCCGGGGAATTTGTCGAGCGTACCCTCGTAGATCAGGTGCGACAGCGCGATCGTCGTATCAAGCGGGTTACCGATGGTGTTGGCCAGCCAGCCGCTGCCGCGGAAGCGTTTGGCGAGTTCCGGCGTGCTCTGTGGATGGATGAAGAGCAGCACGCCAAGTTCCTCTGCTTTTGCCCACACCGGGTGAAACTTGGGGTCGGAGAATTCTTCGCCGGCGACGCTGCCGCCGATGGCGGCGCCGCGCAGGCCGTATTTTTTGACGCCTTCTTCGAGTTGCTGCACGGCGAGATCCGGATATTGCAGCGCCAGCGACGCATAGGCGACGAAGCGGTCGGAATATTTGCCGCAAAACTCGGCCAGTTTTTCGTTCTGCAGCTGGATGACTTTGGTGACGAGATCGCGTTCGAGCCTGTACCACGACGGATTGATGGAGAGCGCTTCGATATCGATGCCCTGTTCGTTCATCGAACTCAGGCGTTCTTCAATCACGATGACGTTCTGAAGTTGTCCTTTCACTTCGCCGGTCTGCTTCTGCCCCATCAGCGCCATGGCTTCCGGAATCACGCAGTGCGAGTGCACGTCAATGGTTTTGACGCGGCGTCCGCCGACAGAAATTTCGCGGCGCTTCGAAATCGGCTTCTGCTGCGCGTGCGCGGCGTCGAGCATGGCGCAACTGGTGAAGGCGATGCCGGCAGTGGCGCCGGCGGTGTTTTTAAGAAATTCCCTGCGCGTGGTCATGCTGATCTCCTTGGGATGAAATGCCGGCGAAATTGCACGGGACTGCACGGATTGATTTAGGTATTGCCGCGGCAGCCGTCGTTGTTGAATTATGGCATGCGCGATGTGCTACCGCGAATATGGCAAATCGGACGGTCGAGGCGCTGCCGGTTTATTATTCGAACAGGGTTCGGCGTGGCTCCGGCGAAAGTTGCTTAACTGAATTCGGAAGCATAGGAAGGAGTGTAAGCAGTGGAAAAATATGATGTAGTGAGCCCGCTGGGCATCGAAGTGGTCAAGCGCCGCGGCGTTTCGCCGCGGCTGGCTGACCTCAACGGCAAAACCGTTGCCGAGGTCTGGAACGGCGTATTCAAGGGCAACCAGACCTTTCCGGTCATCCGTAAACTTCTGCAGAAAAAATTTCCGACGCTGAATGTCATTCCGTTTACCGAGTTTCCGCATTACGCCGGCGGCGACAATCCGGCCGAACAGCGCGAGCGTGCAAAACTCATTGCCCAACTTGCCAAAGAGAAAGGTG
>JANXSE010000132.1 GCA_025356695.1 Betaproteobacteria bacterium | reverse complement strand
GCCTCACCGGCACGCGCGTGATTGACCAGAAACACGACGATGACGGTGCGCCCCTTTGCATCGAGAACATAACCCGCAATGGCGCGCGCGCCCGCAAGGCTGCCGGTCTTGATGTGCGCCTGTCCCGCAATGTCCGCGCTGTTAAGGCGCTTGCGCATTGTGCCGTCGACGGCAACCAGTGGCAGCGAGGCAACAAATTCCGGCATCACGGCGCTGCGTCCGGCCTGCAGCAACAACTGCCCGAGCCCGCGTGCGCTGATGCGTTCGATCCGTGAAAGGCCAGAGCCGTTTTCCAGCACGAGTTCGGGCATCGACAGGCGTCGCAGATCCAACCATTGCGCAATCGCGCGCGCTGATTTATCGGCGGCGGCCGGCGCGCCCAGCGTTGCGGCGCCAAGTGAAAGGAACAACTGCCGTGCCATGACGTTGTTGCTGAACTTGTTGATGTCACGGACAACATCCACGAGTGGTTGCGACGCATTGACCAGCAGGGGCTTCGCGCCCGCAGGCACCGTGCCGTCGCGCACGCTGCCATTGAAACTGCCGCCGAGTTCGCGCCACAGCAGCGAAAACAGGGCGTGCACATATTGTGCGTGTCCAAGCAGGCTGTAATGGCGTTCCTTCTCGCCGCAGGCAAGCGGATAATTGCCGGAGAAAATCAGGCGCGCGGACGACGCGTCGCCGCTCGCGACAACCTTCAGTTTCTCGACCCAGTCACCGCAGGCATCCACCGTTAGCAAAAGATTGTTGACGATTTGCACCTGCGGCAGCGCCGGCTCGATGGAGATATTGACCGCACGCTGTGCCGCGTCCGCGACAAAATCCAGACGGAAGGATTTGAAATTCACCAGCAAAGCGTCAGGCTGCGTGTTGTAAGGCCGCGACGGTTCGTTATCGAAGCCACCGGGATCGCCCGGGTCCACGCCAGCAAAAAAACTGCGATCTAGCACGAGATTGCCGCGGATTTCGCGCAGTCCGCGCGCGCGCAGATTGCGCAGCATCAGCCAGAAGTTCTCGAGTGTCAGACGCGGGTCGCCGGTGCCGCGCAACATCAGATCGCCGGCGAGGACGTCGCCCTGCAGCGGCACGGAGGCATAGGCCTCGGTCGTCCAGTGGTAGGCCGGCCCCAGTTGATCCAGCGCAGCGAAGGTGGTTAGCAATTTGATCGTCGAGGCCGGGTTGAATGCGCGTGTTTCACCAAGCGCAAGCACCGGCTGTTCGGCGACCGCATCATGTACATAGATGCCGATCGCAGAGACGGGTATGCCGGCCTGCGCAAGCGCCTGGCCAACCCCCGCGGGCAAGCGGTCGTTGCGCTCCTCGGCAAAACCGGTAGCTGCAAAAACCAGCGCCACAATAAAAAAGATCAAGCGCATTTCAGATCTCGACCGTTGAGTGCGCCTGCGCCACTTTTGCATCCCATGTCAATGCGTGCTCGATGGCATTGCGAAACGCGGCGGCGGCAGCGGCTTCGCCATGCACGACAAAGGTGTGCCGCGGCGGACGCCGAAAATGATGCAACCACGCCAGCAACTCGGCCTGGTCCGCATGGGCGGAAAGCCCGCCGATGGTGTGGATCTTTGCGCGCACCCGAATTTCCTCGTTGAAAATCCGCACCGATTTCGCGCCGTCGACGATGCGCCGGCCGAGCGTGCCGGCGGCCTGGAAGCCGGTAAACAGCACCGCGCATTCCTTGCGATCAAGATTGTTCGCCAAATGATGCTTGATGCGCCCGGCGTTGCACATGCCGCTCGCCGAAATGATCACGGCACCGCTTTTGATGTTCGCCAGCGCCATGGATTCATCGACGTCATGAATGAAATTGATCTGCGGCCGTTCGCGATTGCTGCGCAGCCAGTTGAACATGGCGCGTGTTTCTGCATCGAGAAGATCCGTGTGTTTGAGGGTGATTTCGGTCGCTTTGAGCGCCATCGGCGAGTCGACGTAGATGTACAGCGGCGGCAGGCGTTTTTGCCGGTAGAGGTCGCTCAACAGATATAAAAGGTCCTGCGTGCGGCCGACCGCAAATGCGGGAACGATCACGTTGCCTTTTTTGCGCAAAAGCGTTTCGTTAAGCGCCGCCTCCAGTTCGACCATCGTGTCGGCAAGACTTTTGTGCAGCCGGTCACCGTAGGTCGATTCGACCAGCAGCACGTCGGCCTCCTCGATGGGCGTCACGTCGCGCACAATCGGGTGGCCGGAACGGCCGATGTCACCGGAGAAAACGATTTTGATTTCGCGGCCCGCCTGCGTCACCCACACTTCAATGATGGCGGCGCCGAGGATGTGGCCGGCGTTGCGCAGGCGGCAGCGCACGCCGGGCTTCGGGTGGAATTCAGTGTCGTAGGCGACGGCGCGCAATTGACCCAGGCTCGCATGTGCTTGCGGCACGCTGTAGAGCGGTACGTCGTAATCGCCCCGCACACGGCGCCCTGATTTGCGCGACCGCTCGCGCCACTCCATTTCCTTTTCCTGGATATGCGCCGAGTCGAGCAGCATGACTTCGAGCAGATCGATGGTCGCCGCCGTGGTGTAGATGTCGCCGCGAAAGCCCTGCGCGCAGAGCCGCGGCAGCAAACCCGAATGATCGATATGCGCATGCGTCAGCAGGACAAAATCGAGCGCGCGCGGATCGAACGAAAATTCCGCATAGTTTTTTTCGTCGGCATCGCGGCCGCCCTGGAACATGCCGCAGTCGATGACAAAGCGAAGATTTTCGGTTTCGACGAGATAACAGGATCCTGTTACTTCGCCGGCCGCGCCGAGAAAACTCAATTTCATGGTCGGCTGTCGCTCATGTCAGGCAAACGTCGAGGGCGGCGAGCGCCCCCGCTGTCAGCAATGAAATTTCGTCGGCATCGATGACGTAGGGCGGCATGAAATAAACCGTATTGCCGATCGGCCGCAGCAGCACGCCGTGCTCAAGTGCCGCCTGGTGATATTTTCGTGCAAAACCGGTGTCGGTGGTGTCCGCTTCGAACGCCCAGATCATGCCGGTGTTGCGGAAATGGCGCACGCGCGGATGTTGCGCGATGGCTTGAGCAGACGCTGTAATCGCCAGACTTTTCACGCGGTTGGTTTCGATGACGTTGTCTGTCGCGAAGATATCGAGCGTTGCCAGTGCTGCGCGGCAGGCGAGCGGGTTGCCGGTATACGAATGTGAATGCAGGAAACCGCGCGCCGTCGCATCGTCGTAAAAAGCGCCATATACATTGTCCGTTGTCATCACCGCGGCGAGCGGCAGATAACCGCCGGTAATGCCCTTCGACAAACACAAAAAATCCGGCGTGATGCCGGCCTGCTCGTGCGCGAAGAAGCTGCCGCTGCGACCGAAGCCGATCATGATTTCGTCGGCGATCAGGTGCACTTCATAACGCTCGCACAAGCCCCGCGCGAGGCGCAGATACTCGGCGTCGTACATCGCCATGCCGGTGGCGCCCTGCACCAGCGGCTCGACGATCAGTGCGGCGGTCTCGCTGTGATGTTGTTCGAGGTGCGCTTCGAGCGCGCGTGCGCAGCGCACAGCAACGTCGCGCGCCGACTCGCCCGGCGCGGCAAGCCGCCAGTCCGGGCTCGGCACTTGCGCGCTTTGCCGCAACAGTGGCGCGTAGGTGTCCTTGAACAACGCTACATCAGTGACTGACAGCGCACCCAGCGTTTCGCCGTGATAACTGCCCGTCAGACTGACGAAACCGGTCTTCGTCGTCCGCCTGCGGTTACGCCAGTAATGAAAACTCATCTTCAACGCGATCTCGACGGCGGAGGCGCCGTCGCTGCCGTAGAAGCAGTGGCCGAGAAGACCGCCGGTCAGTGCGGCGAGGCGCTCTGACAGTTCGACCACCGGCGCGTGCGTGCACCCGGCCAGCATGACGTGCTCGAGCGTGTCGAGTTGTTCGTGCAGCGCGGCGTTGATGCGCGGATTGGCGTGGCCGAACAGATTGACCCACCACGAACTGACCGCATCGAGATAACGGCGCCCTTCGTAGTCATAGAGCCAGACGCCGCGAGCGCGCGCAATCGGCAGCAGCGGCAGCGTCTCGTGTTGCTTCATTTGCGTGCACGGGTGCCACACCGCGCCCGTGCTGCGTGCAAGCCACTCGGCATTGGCAGCGCTGGTCTTCATTGGCTGCCCGGGGTTGTTACGGGAAACGGCGTCTTGCTCGGCGCATGCATCATGCGAAATGGGGGGCGCACCAGCGTCTTCTCCACATCAAGATTGTTGCGCGCGCTGTCGTAAGAGTTTTTAAGGGCGCGTGGCAGGCGACGGTCAACCTTGCCCTGGTGCACAGCGTTGTTGAATATGCGTGGCATAGTTTGTGCTCGACTGAGTGTAGCATTCCTTTGGAGGTGATCTTGCCATGGAACTAATCGATCGCATCGAAGATCAGGTCAACGCAACTGGATTGCCGTTGTTCGCGATTACCGTGGCCGCTGTGCCCTGCGCGGACACACCGGTCATCCTCACACTGCACTGGCACGCCTTCATCAAGGAAAAGCTCGCCGACCTGCCGGCGGCGGAAGCAGTCGCCTATACACCGGTGCCAAGCTCGGCATTACAACTCAACGAACGCTGGAGCGATTTGTCGACGGTAGACCGCGCTGCGATGGACGCGGCGTGGGAACTCGGCGCGTGGGACGTGCAGCGCGCCGAACGTCCGGCCTGCTCGCGCCCGGGCGCGGAGTCGCGCGAAGCATTTGAATGCCTGCAGGCCTTCGGTGCGTTTCCGTATGGATTGCACAATCAGCAAATGGTCGTTGCCGATGCGCCCGATACCGACGATCTGGTCGAGGTCGCGGCGCGGCGCGGTTACCTGATGTGGTTGTTCCGGCCGGTGCGCGGCGGCATCTGGGGCGAATATGCCGACGATGCAACCCTGGACGAAAGCGGACGCCGCAGCGGGCCATGTCCGCACACGCCGATTCCGGCCAAATGCGACCGCAGCCGCCGGACGGTCTACCGTTTCGGCGTTCCAGCGACCAATCCGCTGACTACCGCAAATTAACCGGCATGCCCGCCCCGATGGCGAGTTGTTTCCATAGGCCATTGTTTTAAATAATATATACGTCCTGTCTGGCAGGCCGGGTGCAGGCGCACCCGGGCCGCGTTTCCCTACGCGCTCTTGAAATTCCCCCTCTAAGCCCCTATTATTAGCACTCGCTCATAGTGAGTGCTAGTAATACCCCCTTTCCAGTTCGTCCAAGTAAACGCAAAGAGGAGATGCAAGTATGAAGATTCGTCCCTTACACGACCGCCTGATCGTTAAGCGGTTGGAAGAAGAGCGTAAAACGGCGTCAGGTATCGTCATTCCGGATGCCGCCGCCGAAAAACCCGATCAAGGCGAAGTCAAAGCCATCGGCAAAGGCAAGATCATGGAAGACGGCAAAGTCCGCGCGCTTGACCTGAAAGTCGGCGACCGCGTTCTGTTCGGAAAATATTCCGGCCAAACCGTCAAAGTCGAAGGCGAAGAACTGCTCGTGATGCGCGAAGAAGACATCATGGGCGTCATTGAATAAACCAAATCGCCAAACAGGAGATTCCACACATGGCAGCTAAAGACGTACGTTTTCATGATTCCGCCCGCGCCAAGATCGTCGCCGGCGTGAATGTTCTGGCCGATGCGGTCAAAGTAACCCTCGGCCCGAAAGGCCGCAACGTGGTGCTCGAGCGCTCGTTCGGCGCCCCGACCATCACCAAAGACGGTGTTTCGGTCGCCAAGGAAATCGAACTCAAAGACAAGTTCGAAAACATGGGCGCGCAAATGGTGAAAGAAGTCGCGAGCAAGACCTCCGACATCGCCGGCGACGGCACCACCACTGCGACCGTGCTCGCGCAATCGATCGTGCAGGAAGGCATGAAGTTCGTTGCCGCCGGCATGAACCCGATGGATCTGAAGCGAGGCATCGACAAAGCGGTTGAAGCCATCGTTGGCGAGCTGAAGAAGCTTTCCAAGCCCTGCACCACCAACAAGGAAATCGCGCAAGTCGGTTCGATCTCGGCCAACTCCGATGCAGACATCGGCGACATCATTGCCAAGGCAATGGAAAAAGTCGGCAAAGAAGGCGTCATCACCGTTGAAGACGGCAAGAGCCTGAACAATGAACTCGACGTCGTCGAGGGCATGCAGTTCGATCGTGGCTACCTGTCGCCCTACTTCATCAACAACGCCGAAAAACAAATGGCGGTTCTGGACGACGCCTACGTTCTCCTGCACGACAAAAAGATCTCGAACATCCGTGATCTGCTGCCGGTGCTCGAGCAAGTGGCGAAAGCCGGCCGTCCGCTGCTGATCATCGCCGAAGAAGTCGACGGCGAAGCTCTGGCGACGCTGGTTGTGAACGGCATCCGCGGCATTCTGAAAACCTGCGCTGTCAAAGCGCCGGGCTTCGGCGACCGTCGCAAGGCAATGCTGGAAGACATCGCGATCCTTACCGGCGGCACCGTGATTGCCGAAGAAGTGGGTCTGTCGCTCGAAAAAGCGACGCTGAAGGATCTGGGCCAGGCCAAACGCATCGAGATCGGCAAGGAAGAAACCACGCTGATCGACGGCAAAGGCGAAGCCAAGAGCATTGAAGCCCGCGTCAAGAACATCCGCCAGCAGATCGAAGCGGCGACCAGCGACTACGACAAAGAGAAGCTCCAGGAACGCGTGGCGAAGCTCGCCGGCGGCGTGGCGCTGATCAAAGTCGGTGCCGCCACCGAAGTCGAAATGAAAGAGAAAAAAGCGCGTGTCGAAGACGCGCTGCATGCAACGCGTGCCGCGGTTGAAGAAGGCATCGTGGCGGGCGGCGGTGTTGCGCTGATTCGCGCACGTTCCTGCCTCGCCAAAATCAAGGGCGACAACAGCGACCAGGACGCAGGCATCAAGATCGTGTTGCGCGCGCTTGAAGAGCCGATGCGCATGATCGCTTCGAACGCCGGTGACGAGCCGTCTGTCGTCATCAACAAAGTGGTCGAAGGCAAAGGCAACTTCGGTTACAACGCCGCAACCAGCCAGTACGGCGACATGGTTGAAATGGGCGTGCTGGACCCGACCAAAGTGACGCGCTGCGCATTGCAGAACGCCGCTTCGGTTGCCGGCTTGATCCTCACCACCGACGCAATGGTTGCCGAATCCCCCAAGGAAGACGCAGGCCACGCCGGTCACGGCCATGGCGACATGGGCGGTATGGGCGGCATGGGCGGCATGGGCATGTAATTCGCGCTTACGCGCAAATTACTGCATCTCCCGGGTTCGCCCGGGCCAGGCTCCAGAGAAAGCCCCGCGCAAGCGGGGCTTTCTTTTTGCGGATTGATAGCCGCGCCGCGCCTCGGCGAGGCAATTGCCGCCGCATGAGGTAAAATCAACCCCGCGCTTGCTTGACGCATTTAAGCAATAAGGTTTTAATAGCGCCCTTTTGTCGACCTGACCGCGTTCGCGGCCAGTCCCGATACGGCCAAGTAGCTCAGTTGGTAGAGCAGAGGATTGAAAATCCTTGTGTCGGCGGTTCAATTCCGTCCTTGGCCACCATCCTTTCCCGCCGTCGTTTATGGCTGCGCATCGTTCTGTATAGGCGCGCGATCGTGTTCATGCGCCGGCATCGCACATCCGTGATTACAATGCATGAACCCAACCGTGCACACGGCCCATTCATGTTGTTCGCCCGCATCATTGTCGTTTTGTTTTGCAGCGCCATCAGTCTGGTTGCATCGGCGGCACCGAAGCTGGTCGCATTCGTCGAGGCAAACGGCTGCAAGCTCCTCAGCGATGAATCCACGGTCAAGCGCCTGCAGGAAATCGCCGCGCAGGGAACAGTCACGTGGGACGGCCAGTGCAAACGCGGGCTGATCGAGGGCAAGGGCGTGTTGCGGCAGGAAGGTACGCTCACAGTCGATGGCAGGATAAAAAGGTACGTATACTTTTTCTCGGGCGGCGCGCGCAAAGGGCAGCGGCAGGGCCTGTGGCGGCGCGAGACCTTCGAGCGCTTTGCCGGCAGTCCGAAGTTTTACACCAGTGCCGCCGCGGTGAAATTTTACGCTGGCGTGGCGCGCGGTAAACCGCGGCCCGTCGTCATCAAAGACCTCGCGCAACTCTCGCCCGCGTTCCGGCAATTCGTCATCGACGCGCAAAAGGATGCGGAACCGGCCAACGCAGCCTTGCGTTATCGCCAAACCGCAGCGCCTGTCGCATCGACGCCGCCGGCGATTGTGGCGCCGGACACCCGGCTGCCGATCAAGTCGTCCGCAACAGCCGGGCCACGTGTCACCGCGAGTTCGCAATCCCGTCAGATGGGCCCTGAGGGACTGCTGTCGTTAAAGGCGTGGCAGTCGGCCAGTCCGCCTGCGTATCCGGAGACGCTGGTGGTGGACTTTCAGACGGGCCGTGAAATCAAAATGATCGGCATGCTCATGCCAACCGATAACCAGACTCGCGTCCCCAAAATAGTCCGCATCGAATCCAGCGATGACAGCAACACCTGGACTTCACAGGCCGCCTCGGAAATCCCCTGCGCGCCGAATTCCGATGACGGGTGGTTGAATCTCGGCCTGCTCGCCGTCGCGAAAGGCCGTTATTTGAAAATCGTGATTCTTGCGAATTGCGGCGACCCCGAGTTTGTCTCGATCCGCGGGCTGCGTTTCAAATAAGCGGCCTGACGAGGCCGGTCCCTGCAGGAAATCGAGGCAAATCCGCGGTGCTATACTCAACGACTGCAAGCGTGATCACACCTGCAATCGCGCGACCTGCGCCACCATACTGATCAAATTAATAGAGACCACTGTTCTTGAAGCTGCCCGCTTTCGATTACGCTGCGCCGCAGACGCTCGCCGAAGCGATCGAATTGCTGGCCGCGCATGAAGATGCGTTGCCGCTCTCCGGCGGGCAGAGCCTGATTCCGATCCTCGCGTTTCGTCTTGCCGCGCCGTCGCTGCTGGTCGATCTGCGCCGCATTCCCGGGCTCGACACGATTACGATTTCGGAGCGCGGCATCTGTCTCGGCGCCAGGGTCCGGTGGTGCGACATCGAGGCGGACCAACGCCTCGTCACCGCACATCCACTGCTCGCCGATGCAGTCACTTACGTCGCGCATTATCCGATCCGCAGCCGCGGTACCGTCGGCGGCAGCATTGCGCATGCCGACACTGCGGCCGAACTGCCGGGTATCGCGGTGACCTGCGACGCCGAAATTACCGCCGTCGGCCGCAACGGCGCACGCACCATCGCGGCAAAAGATTTTTTCACCGGGCCGATGATGACCTCACTTGCGCATGATGAGCTCGTCACCGAACTGCGTCTGCCGCCGTGGCCGGCGGCACGCCGCTGGGCTTTCGAAGAATTCGCGCGCCAGCACGGCGCTTTTGCGCTGGCCGGCATCGCGCTCTATTACGACTTGCACGACGGTGTCGCTGCCAATGTGCATATCGGCGTGATCGGTGCCAGCGCGCAGTTGCAGCGCATCGCCGATGCCGAGGCCGTGCTAAACGGGCGCGCTATCGATGACGCCGCCATCCTGCAAACCGCACAAGCCGCGGCCGCCGCCATCGATCCTGCCGACGATATTGACGCGCCTGCCGTTTACCGCCGCGCGCTGGTCGAGACACTGACCGGACGCGCGCTCAAACGCGCCGCGTCGCGCCCGCGCTGATCATGCAAACCAAACTCAACGTCAACGGCAAAACGCATGCGGTCGATGTCGAGCCGCGTCTGACGCTGGTCGATTGTCTGCGGCATACGCTCGGCCTGACCGGCACGCACGTCGGCTGCGAGCACGGCGTGTGCGGCGCCTGCACTGTGATCATCGACGGTAAACCGGCACGTGCCTGTTTGATGCTGGCGGTGCAGGCCGACGGCGCCAAGATCGAAACCGTGGAAAGTCTTGCCGATGGCGATATTCTCGCGCCGCTGCAGGCCTCGTTCCGCCGTCATCACGCGCTGCAATGCGGCTTCTGCACGCCGGGCATGTTGATGACTGCGCACGCATTGTTAAGCGTAGAGCCTGATTGCGATGAAGCACGCATTCGTGAGGCACTTTCCGGCAATCTCTGCCGCTGCACTGGTTACATCGGCATTGTCGAAGCGGTACTCGAAGCGCGCGCCGCCTACAAACCACCGAAGCGGGGCGGCACGCCATGACGCGCCGGGATTCCTATATCGGGACTCCCGTCGAGCGTATCGAAGATCTGCGCTTCCTCAGAGGGCGCGGCCAGTACATCGATGACCTGAAGCGCGGTGGCATGCTGCACGCTGCGGTGGTGCGCAGTGCAGTTGCGCACGGCCGCATCCGCAGCCTCGACACTGCCGCCGCGTTGGCGCTGCCCGGTGTGCACGCCGTGATCACCGCCGCTGATCTTGGCGACACCATTCCGACCATCGCCGTGCGCTCCGAATCGCAGCCTTCACTCGATCGCGTGGTGCAGCCGGTGATGGCGCGCGATAAAGTACGTTATGTTGGCGAGCCGGTGGCGTTGGTGGTTGCCGTTAGCGCGGCGATCGCGGAAGACGCCGCGAACCTCGTGGCTGTCGAGATCGATGCCTTGCCCGCCATTACCAATCGCCGCGGCCTTGATGACGGTGCCGCGTTGCTGTTTGAAGAATGCGGCAGCAATCAGGCCGCAAGGCTGAGCGCCGTGCGCGGCGACATCGAACTGGCTTTCAAAGAGGCGGAGTACACGCGCCGCGAAACCTTCCAGGTGCACCGCCACGCCGCGGTGCCTCTGGAAACGCGCGGCCTCATCGCCGAATGGGACGCGGCAAGCGGGCGCATGACGCTCTCCGGTGCAGCCAAAGTACCGTTTTTCGTGCGCACGGCGCTGGCGAAAATGCTCGGCCTGCCCGAACACGCGGTCGACGCGGTTGAAACCGACATCGGCGGCGGTTTCGGCGCGCGTGGCGAATTCTTCCCGGAAGATTTTCTGCTGCCATTCGCCGCGCGTCTCCTCAATAGTCCGGTGAAATGGATCGAAGACCGGCGCGAGCATCTGATGGCGACTACCCACGCGCGCGAAGTCGAATGCGAACTCGAAATTGCCTGCCGTCGTGATGGCAGCATCCTTGGCCTGCGCGGCCGGGCCTGGACCAACCTCGGTGCCTATGCGCGGCCGAATGCGGTGACGCCGTCGCGCAATCTGGCGCAACTGCTGCCGGGCCCGTATCGCGTGCCGCATGTACACATCGACGTCGCGCTCTACGTCAGCAACAAAACACCGGTCGGCACCTATCGCGCGCCCGGCCGCTTCGAAACCGATTTCTGCCGCGAGCGCATGATCGATCTTGCCGCCGCCGATCTCGGCATCGACCGCGTTGAGATGCGGCGCAGGAATCTCGTCACGTCCGCGGAAATCCCGTACGCGCTGCCGAAGGTGTTGCCGTATGGCGGCAGCGGTGAATTCGATAGCGGTGAATATGTCCTTACGCTCGAACGTTGTCTGACCGAAATTGACTGGAAGACAAAGTCCACGCTGCAGGGCAGGCTGATCGACGGCCGTTACCATGGTCTCGGCCTCGGCTGTTATGTCGAGGGCGGTTCCGCCGGCCCGCGCGAGAACGCGCGCATGGCGCTCGACGCACAGGGCATGGTCACCGTTACCGTCGGTGCCTCCGCGGTCGGGCAGGGGCTGGAGACGGTATTCGCGCAGATCGCCGCTGATGCGCTTGAAATTCCGATCGATCACATCGCCGCCGTGCATCACGGCTCGACCACCGGCATCCACGAGGGTTTCGGTTCTTTC
Source organism: Betaproteobacteria bacterium (assembly GCA_025356695.1). The sequence goes on along the minus strand of JANXSE010000132.1, from coordinate 13,499 downwards.
GGTTCGCGCGCTTCGGTGATGGGTGGCTCGGCTATTCTGATGGCCGCCGAAAATCTGAAAACGACGATCCGCGAGGCCGCTGCACGGCGGTTTGATTGCAGGGCCGACGAAGTTGCGATCGTCGATGGCCTGCGCGCAGTCATTGCCGGCCGGCACCGCATGACGCTCGCAGAGCTCTCGACCGACGGGTTTGATGCCGCGGGAACATTCAGCAATTCAAAACGCACCTACAGCTACGGCACACACGCCGCGCATATCACGGTTGATGCACAGACCGGCCGGATTGAAATCCTCGACTACGTCGCCGTTGAGGATGTCGGCCGCATCCTGAACCCGAACACGCTGCACGGCCAGACCGTCGGCGCCATCGTGCAGGGGCTGGGCGGCACCCTGCTCGAAGGCATGGTTTACGACGACGAGGGCCAGTTGCAGACCGGCTCGCTGGCGGCGTATCTGATTCCCTGTGCGGTCGATTTTCCGCGTATCCGCTCGATTGCGCTTGAACAGTATCCATCGCCGCTCAATCCGCTCGGCGTCAAGGGCGCGGGCGAGGGCGGCATCATTCCGGTCGGCGGTGTGATTGCCAATGCCGTGGCCTCGGCGCTGTCGTCGTTCGGCGTGCAGCCCAACGCCTTGCCGCTGTCGCCGGCGCGCGTCTGGCAGATGATCCAAAACGCCCGCAGTCCCGGGGTTGCGTGATTGCACCACCACTGCATCACCGATAAACTGCAGACGTAGTTTCCATTGCAACAACCCACCATTTTTCAAACCACTATTGTCACGGGCACAACGTGAGCCGCATCGTTTCCCTCGAAACCGTCGTCGTGCAACTGCCGACACGGCGCGAACACAAATGGACCGGCCTGACCGAACCGATCGGCCGCTACATTCTGACCAAAATGACCGACGCAGACGGCCGCATCGGCTGGGGTGAGGCGGCCGCGCTGAAAGACTGGGGCGGCGAATTCGGCCGTTACTTCGGCGAATCGGCGGCCATCGTCGAACTCATCATCGCGCGGTATCTCGCGCCGGCGGTGAAGGGCGTTGATGCGTGCAATATCGTCGAGCTGCACGCACGCATGGATGCGGTGATCAAGGGTTATCCGTATGCGAAGTCGGCGGTTGAATTCGCCGCCTACGATCTGGCCGGAAAAACGCTCAACGTGCCGGTGCACACGCTGTTGGGCGGCTGCGCGCGCGCGCGCGTGCCGGTGACGCACTCGATCGGCTTGATTGCGATTGCCGACGCGGAGAAGGAAGTCGCACAGGTCGTCAAGGAAGGCATCAGGACTATCAAGGTCAAGATCGGTGTCGATGCCAAACGCGACATCGACATGGTGCGTGCAGTGCGCAATGCCGCGGGGCCCGATGTCGACATCTGCGTTGATGCCAACGAAGGCTACAAAACGCCGGGTGAAGCAGTCGTGATCCTGCGCGAAATGGAAAAGCAGCGCCTCAAGTACGCCGAGCAGCCGTGCATGGGGATTGAACGCATTGCCGAAGTTGCGCGCGCTCTGGATACGCCGGTGATGGCCGACGAGTCGGCGTGGAATGCGCACGATGCAATCCAGATCGCCGAACAGCACGCGATCGACATCATCTCGATTTACACCACCAAACCCGGCGGGCTCTATCGCGCAATGGAAGTCGCCGCGGTATGCCGCGCGGCGGGCATCGTCTGCAACGTCAATGGCTCGATTGAAACCGGTGTCGGCAATCTCGCCAACGTGCAGTTCGCCGCTGCGGCGCCGGCGGCCACATTGTCCTGCGTGATACCGGTGTCGACGCCGGCCGAGTTCCAGAACGACCGCATCGCCGGTATTTATTACAAGGACGATCTGCTCGTCGCACCGATGAAGTTCGTGGACGGCGCGATCGAAGTGCCGATGACGCCAGGCATGGGCATCGCGGTGGATGAGGCCAAAATCGAAAAATATCGTACGACCGCGTAGCCATGAGACCAGAAATCGTCACCAAACAAGTCAAGGCCATGCAGACCGCAGGCCTCGACGCCATGATCTCCTGTTCGCCGGAGAATTTCGCCTACCTGACCGGCTTTGTCGTGCCCTCGCAGCCGCTGGTTCGCCACCGTCATGCGATGGTGATCGTCACTGCCGACGGCAGAGCGGCGATTTTCGGTGTTGATATGGAAGCGACCACCATCAAGCGGCGCGAGCCGGATACGCCGTCGCGCATCTGGGCCGAATTTACCGACAGCGCGATGGCCGTGCTGGCGTTGCAGCTCAAAGAACTCGGACTGGAAGCGGCGCGCATCGGCATCGAAATGGATTACCTGCCGGCCGGCGATTTTGCGCGCCTCGCGCGTGAGTTGCCGAAGGCAACCTTCAGTGGCAATGAAGCGATTCTGGCACGCCTCCGGCAGATCAAGACCGCCGATGAAATTGAATTGCTGCGCCGCCTTTCGCGTATCGCCGACCAGTCGATCACCGATGCGCTGGCCGCCGTCAAAACGGGCGACAGCGAAATGGATATCGCCGCGCACATGACGCGCAACATTTACACACTGGGCGCCGAACACTTCAAGCTTATGATCGTCGCCACCGGCGAGCGCAGCCAGTTGCCCAACGTCGGGCCGAGCGAGCGCAAGCTGCAGATTGAAGACGTCTGCCGCGTCGAAATTTTCTCGGTGATCGCGGGTTACCAGGCCGGCGTCTGCCGCACTGCGGTCGTGCAGCGCGCACCCGCGCACGCCGAAAAAATCTGGCAGAACCTCGTCGAGTGCAAATACCTGCTGATGGACATGATCAAGCCGGGTGCCAGCTGCCGCGTGATCTACGAAGCCTTCATCCGCAAATTGTCGGAGCTCAAGCTGCCGCCGATTTCCTTTGTCGGCCACGGCATCGGGCTGCATCTGCACGAAGACCCCTACATCGGCAAAACGCCGGAGATCGGCAAGACCGGTGATGCGCAACTCGAAGCCGGCATGGTGCTCGGCGTCGAGCCGCTGTGTTATCAAACCGGTTACGGTTACGGCATGCAGAACAAGGACATGATGCTGGTGACTGAAACGGGTTGCGAGTTGTTGTCCGATTACGCCAATACCGATCGTTTGCTGGTGGTACGCTGATGCGCGTTGCCGTTCTCGGTGCAGGGGCGGGCGGTGCTTCGGCGGTCGTCGAACTCACGCAGGCCGGTCACGAAGTCCAGCTGTGGAACCGCTCGGCCGCCACGTTGGAACCGTTTCAGCGCCTCGGCGGCGTTGAACACGAAGGCGTATTCGGCACAGGTCTCGCCAGGCCACTGCTGATCACCGCCGATCTGCGCGCAGCGATCGACGGCTGCGCTGCGCTGGTGATTGCCCTGCCGACGATTTCACACGCCGCGGTGGCGATTGCATTGGCTCAGGCCGGTGCGCGCGCCGATGTGCCGGTCATCCTCAACCCGGGCCACACCGGCGGCGCGCTCGAATTCGAAACCGCATTCAAAAAGCAGCGCGCCGATGTGCCGCCGGTGGCGGAGTTTTCCACACTGACCTACGTTGCGCGCAAGAGCCAGCCGCAGCGCGTCAACATTAGCGGGCGTGCGCAGCAGGTGCGCGTCGCCGCACTGCCCGGCAGCGAACGCGCGGTCGAGATCGCGGTGCAACTGTTTCCCTGTGCGAAGCCGGTCGTCGATGTGCTGGCCTCGGGGCTCGCCAACGTCAACATGGTGTTGCATCCCCCCGGCGCGATCCTCGGCGCGGCGTGGATCGAGGCCACCGCCGGCGATTACACGTTTTACGCGCAGGGCATGACGCCGGGAGTGGCGCGCGTCATGCGCACGCTCGACGACGAGCGGCGCGCGGTGGCGCGCGCTTGCGGTCACACGCTGCCCAACCTGATCGAAGAAATGCAGGCCATCGGCACGGTCGAGAAACACGTCAGTGATAGCACTGATTTCGCCGCTGCGATTGCATCGGGTGTCGCCAACAGCCGCATCAAGGCGCCGGGCTCGCTCAATCACCGTTATTATCTGGAAGATTTCGGTCACGGCCTGCTGCCGTTCAGGGCCATCGCGAAAATCGCCGGCGTTGCTGTGCCGGCGGCGGACAATCTGTTCAAGCTGGCGGAGATTCTGGTCGGCAAGAATTATCGCGACGGCGGCCGCGGTGCCGCGGCGATGGGCATCCTCGGGCTGGATTTGAAGGGTTTGCTGGCGCGTGTGCGTCACTGATTCGCGGAACAACGGAACCAACGGAGGCGGCTTATGCCTGTAGTAACAGTCGATTTATGGCCGGGGCGCAGCGTCAATCAGAAGCGGCGGTTGGTCGCCGCGATCACTGAGGCGATGGTGGAGCATGCCGGCGCCGGTTCCGAGCATCTGCACGTCATCATTCACGACGTGGCAAAAGAAAGCTGGGGCCGCGATGGCCGCCTCGGCATCGATAACGAACCCGGCGAACCCGATGCGCCGGCCAAAGCGCCCGCACCGAAAGCGACTAAGGTTTTCGGCTTCGCACATATGCTGCTGCAGGTGCGTGATCTCGACGCCTCGAAAAAATTCTATGCAGAGCTCCTGGGCTTCACCGGGCGCAACGCCAAGCCGCTCACCGACGGCCGCCCCTTCGTGCCGTTCAAACAGGGCATTGCGCTGACCACCGGCGGGCCCGGCGGCGCGCCGCAAATCGATCACATGGCGTTTCGCGTCAGCGGCGTCGATGCGCTGGCCGCACGCCTGAAAGCTGCCGGCGTGAAATTTTTTCAGGATCTGCACGACGGCATCTACGGCCGCACGATTTACGTCGCCGATCCGGATGGCAATAAAATCGAGCTGTACGAAGAGCCGCGCTGAAACCCTTGCCATCCAGTGCCTGCACTGACTGTGTGCGCCATCAGGCCGGCATGGTGCTACGAGGGGCTGCAGGCGGGCAGAGGTCATCGGCGTGTTAGCTGTCACGATCCTTGCTTGTATCGGGGCACCTTCATTCACTTGGAAATACGCACCATGAAAAGACTCGACGCGTTGAATGGCACGGCGGCAATTTTGTCGCTGGCCGCATCGATGGTCACCACACCGGTTTTTGCGCAGGTGACCTCCAACTATCCGGCTAAAGCCATCCGTGTTTTCATCGGCTTTGCACCGGGCGGCCCCGCCGACATCGCTGGCCGCGTGGTTGCCCCCAAGTTGAGCGAAGCGCTCGGCCAGGCGGTGGTGATTGAAAACCGCGGCGGTGCCGGCGGCACCATCGGCATGGAGCTGGTGGCGAAGGCGCCCCCCGACGGTTACACACTGGGCCTGGGCAGCTCGGGCAATCTGGTCGTCGCGCCGCATCTCTATCCGAAGATCGGCTACAACGTGCAGAAAGATCTCGCTACTGTGTCGCAACTTGCCGTCACCGCCTACGTGATTGCGGTGAATCCGAGCGTGCCGGCGAAGAACGTCAAAGAACTGATCAAGATCGCGCTGTCGAAGAAAGACCTGCTGAGCTACGGTTCTTCCGGCAGTGGTGCCAGTTCGCACGTTGCCGCAGAACTGTTCTCGGCTGCCACGGGTGCCAGCATGGTGCACGTGCCGTACAAAGGCACGGGGCCGGCGCTGACGGCGGTGGTGTCCGGCGAAATCGATTTGATGTTCGCCGACCTGATTCCCGCCATGCCGCATGCACAGAACAACCGCTTGCGTTTGCTCGCCACGCTCGGTGCGAAACGGCCGACTGCGGCGCCGAATCTGCCGACGATTACCGAAGCCGGCGTCAAGATGCACGCCATGGACGGGCGCTACGGCATCGTCGCGCCGCCTGGCACGTCGCGTGAAATCATTGCCAAACTGCACAATGCGATCGTTACCGTGCTGAAACTGCCGGAGGTGCAGCAACGCTTTGCGCAGATCGGTTTCGATATCGTCGGTGACACGCCGGAGCAGTTCGCTGCGACGCTGAAACTCGAGGGCGATATCATCGGTCCGATCATCCGCAAGGCCGGCATCAAACCCGACGCCTGATTCCACCGCGTCGGCGCCGCGCGCGCCGACGCATCCTACTGAAGAAAGAACGACATCCCATGCCGCTGCTCTATCTGACCGCCAGACAATGCCACCAACTGATTACGCCGGACGACGTGCTGGCGGAGATTTCGCGCGTCGTTGCGCAGGACGCCGCCGGCAAGGTGCGCTGGCCGGTGCCGCCGAACATGAACATGCGCGACCGTTTTGAAAACCACTACCACCTGAAAGCCTGCATCCTCGACGAGGCCTCGGTCGGCGGTTTCCGTTTTGTCTCGCACAACGCCACCGATGAAACCTCGCAGGACGCGACGCGCTTCATCATGCTGGTCGACGTCGAGAGTTCGCGCCCGCTCGCGCTCGTCGATGAAACCTGGACTTACGCGCAGCGCACCGTCGCCTCCATCGTCATGGCCGCGCACAAACTCGCTCGCAAGGACGCCGGCACGCTGGCACTGGTCGGCGCCGGGCGTCTGGCCACCACCGCGCTCGAATATTTCACGCGACTCTTCAAGCTGAAAGAAGTGCGCATCGCTTCGCGGCGCCCGGAAACGCGTGCCGCCCTCGCTGCCAAAGCGAAGGCCAGCTACGGCGTCAACGCGCGACCCGTGGACAGCATCGAGGAAGCCGTGCGCGGTGCCAATCTGGTGTTGACCGCCACCAACAGTGCGCGTGCCATGCTCGAAGAATCGTGGATCGGCCCCGGCACCGTGGTCGCCACGCTCGACAGTGCCGAGCCGGGGCGTGATCTGGCCGAAAAGTCCGATCTCTTCGTCGTCGACAGCCGCGCGCAGCTGCAGAAAGAACTCACCGAGTTGTTCGGCGCCGAGGCGCCGGGCTGGGTCGATGCCACAGTCGCCGAGGTCGTCAGCGGCAAACATCCGGGCCGCACCAGCGAAGCGCAGCGCGTACTGATCATCACGCAGGGCATGGCCAGTCAGGACGTCGCACTCGCCAATCTCGTCTACCAGCGCGCGTTGGCAAAGAAAGTCGGCATGGCGCTGCCGATCGAATTGCCGCCGAACTGACGTGCACGCAGGCGTAACGGCGGTGCGACCCCAAAACAATCTGGAGGCGTGGTGCGCTAAAAAAGCGCAGATCGCCTTCATTTGGACTTCAATCGGACTATGTGCCGGTTTGGTGTTGAGCGCCACCGTTGCCATCGCGCAAAATTTTCCAGCCAGGCCGGTCCGTATCGTCACCGCGGAACCCGGCGGCGGCAACGATCTCGCCGCGCGGCTGCTGGCGCAGGGACTCACCGCCGCGTTCGGGCAACAGGTTATCGTTGAAGCCAGAGGTGGCGGCAGCGGCGCGTTGGCCGCGCAGGCGGTAGCCAAGGCCGCGCCCGATGGCCACACGCTGCTGCTCTACAGCAGCGCCTTGTGGATATTGCCGCTGATGAAGAATGTGGTCTGGGACCCGGCGAAGGATTTTTCGCCGGTGATCCTGGCGGCGATGGCACCGAACATATTAGTGGTCCACCCGTCATTGCCGGTCGCATCCGTCAAAGCGCTGGCCGCGCTGGCGCGCGCGCGACCCGGTGAACTGAATTACGCCTTCGGTGCCGCCGGCTCGGCCATGCATCTGGGCGCCGAGTTGTTCAAATCGATGATGCATGTCGACATCGTGCGCGTGCCCTTCAAGGGCACGAGCCCGGGCTTGACCGCATTGATGGCCGGGCAGGTGCAATTGATGTTTCCGGCCGCCGGCGGTGCGATGCTGCATGTGAAGTCGGGCCGCCTGAAAGCACTCGCGGTGACCAGCGCACGTCCGACGGAACTTGCGCCCGGTATGCCGACAATGGCGTCGGCGGGGCTGCCGGGCTTTGAAGCAGTGTCCACCTACGGCATGTTTGCACCGGCGAAAACACCGCCGGAAATCATTGCGCGTATCAATCAGGAATCGTTGCGCGTGCTCGCGCGCACCGAGGTCAAAGACCGATTTTTCAGCGCCGGCGTCGAAACACTCGGCGGTTCGCCCGAGGATTTTGCCGCCACCATGAAATCCGATGTCGTGCGCTGGGGCAAAGTGATTCGCGATGCCGGCATACGCGAGGAATAAGCGGCAAAAGTCCTCGATCCGCGCCCGCGCTCACTTGTATTATCGGGGCTGTCCGCGTGCGTCGCCGATGTTTTCGATGCAGCCCGCGCAAACTTGATCACGGATTCCCGCGCATTCCATGTCTAACGAAATGTTTCGTCATCTGGTACGTGCCTTCGGCGTCGCCGCGCATTTTATGCGGCGCGGCAGGATGTTGCTGAAGCAGCAGCGCCCCGCCGAGGCCATCGTCTGGATCGAGCGCGCGCTTGAATACGATCCGTGGAACGCCGAGATTTTTTACCAGCGCGGCAATGCGCGCATGGCGCTGGCTGATTTTGCCGCCGCGGCGGCTGATTACACGCAGGCGCTGAACGCGAAACCCGATTTCGCCGACGCCGCATTCAACGGCGGCCTCGCCCTGCAGCGCCTGCGTCGCTTCGACGAAGCGCTCGACCGCTACGATCGCGTGCTGACCCTCAAGCCCGGCGATGCCGAAGCCCTGAACAATCGCGGCAACGTGCTGCAGGAACTGCAACGCAACGACGAGGCGCTGGCCGCCTACGAGCAGGCGCTGGCCGTGCGCCCCTATTATGTCGAGGCTTTATACAACCGCGCCGTGCTGCTGATGTTGCTGATGCGTCCGGCCGACGGCGTTGCCGCCTATCGCAATCTGCTGGCGATCGCGCCGGATTATCCGTATGCAGAAGGCCGCTTGCTGCAGGCCTCGATGATCTGCTGCGACTGGAGCCGCTACGACGAATTGACCGCCGCGGTCGAAGCCGGCATCGCCGCCGGCCGTCGCAGCATCGAACCCTTCGCTTATCTGGCCGTGGTGTCGTCGCCGCAAAGCCAGCGCCGCTGCGCCGAAATCTACGGCGCCGACTTTACCGCAGTGCCATTGCCACCGGTGCCGCGGCGCGCCGGGGGTGGCCGCATTCGCATCGGCTACATCGCCGGCGAATTCCGTCATCACGCCACCGGCTTTCTGATGGCCGGGCTGTTCGAACTGCACGATAAAAGCCGTTTCGAGCTGATCGCCTTCGACAAGGTCGGCGACGACGGCAGCGCGGTACGCCAGCGCATCAACCGCGCCTTCGACGAGATTGTCGACATCCGCTTCCACAGCGACGATGCGGCGGCGGCGGAAATCCGCGACCGTCAGATCGATCTGCTGATCGATCTCAACGGCTTTACCGGCACCGCACGGCCCGGCATCTTCGTGCGGCGCCCGGCGCCACTGCAGATCAATTACCAGATTTTTCCCGGTACGCTGGCGCTGCCGTGTTTCGATTACATTATCGCCGACCGCATCGTGCTGCCGCCGGAACATGCCGCGCACTACAGCGAACAGATCGTCTATCTGCCCGACTGTTATCAGGTCAACGATGCAAAACGCGGTGCGGTGCAGTCGCCGCCGTCGCGCGCCGCCTGCGGCCTGCCCGGCGATGCGTTCGTCTTCTGCTGCTTCAATAACAACTACAAAATTACGCCGCCGGTCTTCGACCTCTGGATGCGCCTGCTCAAGCAGGTCGAGGGCAGCGTGCTGTGGTTGCTGGAAGACAATGCAGACGCCGCCGCGAATTTGCGCCGCGAAGCCGTTGCGCGCGGTGTCGAAGCGTCACGCCTGGTGTTCGCCCCGCGCACGGCGCTGGAACAGCATCTCGCGCGGCAGCGCTGCGCCGATCTCTTTCTTGATACCCTGCCGTGCAGCGCGCACACCACCGCCAGCGATGCGCTGTGGGCCGGATTGCCGTTGCTGACCTGTCTGGGCGCAACCTTTACCGGTCGTGTTGCCGCCAGCGTGCTGAGCGCGGCGGGTGTGGCGGAACTGATCACGACTACGCCGGCCGAATACGCAGCGCGCGCGCTCGAACTGGCGTCGTCGCCGGCAAAGCTCGCTGAAATCCGCAGTCGTATCGAACGCAATCGTGCCGGTTGCGCATTGTTCGACACGGCGAAGCATTGTCATGCGCTCGAAGCCGCCTACGCAGTCATCTGGCAGCGCCATCTGCGCGGCGAGCCGCCGCAGGCCTTCTGCGTCTAAGAAGCAGTACCAAAAAAAGCAAAAAAAACCGAACAAGGGGGCGTAGCCCCCTTGCATCCCCCGAAATAGATGATGCTTCGCATCATCGTCGAAACGACAAAACCAAACCCCGGGGAATTTACTGAGGCTTGATCCCCGCCGCGCGAATGACCTTCGTCCACTTTTCTGTTTCAGACTTGATGTACGCCGCAAATTCTTCCGGCGTCGTCGGCGCCGGGTCGGTGCCATCGGCAATCAAACGGTCGCGCACGTCGGGCGATTTCAGCAGCTTGACGATTTCCTGATTAAGCCTATCGATGATCGGACGCGGTGTTCCAGCCGGCGCCAGCACGCCGAACCACTGCGTCGCTTCATAACCGGGCACACCGGCTTCGGCAATCGACGGCACCTCGGGCAACGCCTGCGAGCGCTTCGCGGTGGTGACGCCAAGGCCGCGCAACTTGCCGGCCTTGATGTACGGGATCGCCGTCGGCACGCTGGGGAAATTCGCGGCGATTTCACCGGCGAGAGAGCTGATGACACTTTGTCCCGAGCCTTTGAATGGCACGTGCACGATGTCGATTTTCGCCAGCACTTTCAACAACTCACCGGACAGATGCGGGCTGGTGGCCTGACCGGCCGAGCCGAAGGTGATGGTGCCGGGCCTGGCCTTCGCCAGCGCGATGAATTCCCTGACGGTCTTTGCCGGTAGCGACGGGTGCACGGTGAGGATGTTCGGCGACAGCACGGCCAGCGAGATCGGTGCGAGGTCCTTGATCGCGTCGTACGGCAGTTTGGTATACATACTCGGGTTGATGGCCAGCGTCGACAGACCCATCAACAACGTGTAACCGTCGGGCGGCGCCTTCGCTGCGATTTCAATGCCGATGATGGTGCCGGCGCCGGCGCGGTTGTCGACTACCACCTGCTGGCCGAGCGCTTCGGAGAGTTTGTTCGCGATGATGCGACCGGTGATGTCGGTGCCGCCGCCGGGCGACGACGGCACCACCAGGCGGATGGTGCGGTTCGGATAATTTTGCGCCGATGCAGGTAATGCGGCGAGCGCTGTCAATGTGGTGAGCACTACAGTAGTGGTTTTCATGTGTCCTCCTGAATGCTGCGAATTACTTGGGGAAAAAACGTTGCGCGTTGCTGATCTCGTCGGCGTCACCCTCGAGCGCCCACTGCGCGAGTTCGCGGTGACGCGCGAACCAGACGCCGGGGAAACTCGAAAAATACCGCAGCAGTTTGTGCATCTGCGCCGACATCAGCGGCCGTCCGCCGAAATGGCAGTGCAGCGTCATCACCATCAGCGACAACGGTTCGTTTTCGTAAAGATAGTCGAAGGTGTCTTTGTAGACGTTGAAATAATCCTGCGGCGAGAGCCATAGCACGCGGTTGTCGGTGTAATCGCTGTGCGGCACGTGCGCGAGCGGGCCGTGCGGCGTGTGGATGCGGCACGGCAGGTCGGTGAAATTGGCGTCGCCGTGCCAGAGCATTTTTTCCTGCGCCAGAAAGCCGTCGGTGTTGGCCGTCCACGCGAGGATCGGCGACAACCAGCCCTGCGGGCGTTGCCCGGTGTTTTTTTCCAGCACCTCAATGCAGCGGCGGATCGTCGCCTGCTCCTGCTCGGGCGTCATGTCGGCCAGATGCGCGTCCTGCGTGTAACCGTGCGCGGCGAAATCATGCCCGCACTTCACCACCTGCGCGGCGGCCTCCGGATAGACCTCGACACTGTGCGCGTTGGTGCAGAAAGTCGCCGGCATGCCGGCCTTGTCGAGAATGTTCAGGATGCGCCAGATGCCGGCCTTGCCGCCGTACTGGGCGAAGGTGATCGACTGGTGGTCGAGCGCGCCGGGCTTCGGCTGCCAGCGCTGCGCCGCGTAGGGCGGCCATTTGCCCTCGGGCCAGGTTTCGAACATCACCGTCAGAGCAACGGCAATACGGCTGCCATTAGGCCAGGTCGTGACTCCACTTTTCATCTCAGGCTCCTCCGTCGGGACGCGTTTATTTTTTCGGCGGCTGGAAATCCACTGCGCGCGCGCGCAGCGTCGTGTCTTTTTTCAGAATGTGCTTGGCGACCTTGTGCGTCGGCGTGTGCGGGATCGATTCATTGAAGACAACAAAGCGCGGCACTTTGTGCGCGGCGAGTTTCTCCGCGCACCAGTCACGGATTTCCTGTTCGCTGACCTTGCCGTCGGGCTTTTTCACCACTACCGACATGATTTCGTCTTCGCCGAGTTCCGAGGGCATGGCGATGGCCGCCGATTCCGAGACTGCCGGATGCAGATTGACGATGCGGTCGATCTCGGCGCCGGCAACGTTTTCGCCGCGGCGGCGGATGATGTCTTTTTTGCGCGCGACAAACCAGTAATAGCCGTCGGCATCGCGTTTGATCAGGTCGCCGGAGAGAAACCAGCCGTCGCGGAACGATGCTGCGGTCTGTTCCGGGTCTTTGTAGTAGCCCTGCATCAGCGTCGGGATCTTCACCGCCAGCTCGCCGGTCTCGCCCTCGGGCACGTCGCGCCCGTCATCGTCGAGGATACGCACCTGCGTCCACGTCACCTGCGGGTCGGCGTGGATGCCGAGCTTGCCCATGCAGGCAACCTTGTGCGGGCCCTTGAACGGGTTGCTGAAGGCGCCGGGGATTTCGGTCATGCCGAAGCCCTCGATTACGGTCGGCACTTTGAATTCGTTCTTGAAGACGTCCATCGCTTCCTGCGTGAACGGCGCGCCGTTGACCACGCGCAGCTTGTGCGTCCGCACGAATTCGTCGCGCGAGCGCCGCGCCAGAATCGTACTGACCGCCATGATGACGTTGACCTGGGTCGCGCCCGAATCAGCAGCGGTGCGCCAGAACGTCGTCGCGGAAAATCGTGGCACGATGATCAGCGTGGCGCCGGCGGTGACGGCGCTGGCCACCGAATAGAACAGGGCGTTGATGTGGAACATCGGCAGAATGCACAACACGCGGTCGTCGGCCTGTGTTTCGACGCGCGCGACGTGGCGTTCGCCCGAGAGCACGAAATTCTTCTGCGCGTGCATGACGCCCTTCGGGAAACCGGTGGTGCCCGAGGAATAAATGATGGCGAAGGTGTCGTCGGCCGACACATCGTCGGGCAGCTTCGCGTCGCCCGGGTTCTTGATGAGTTCGGTCAAGAGCGGCAGGCCCTCGGCCGCTTCATCGACCATCATGAACCACGGCGCCGGTTTGATCTCGGCAGCGGCCTGCTTGGCGATGGCGAGCGTATCGGTCGAGCAGGCGACGGCGCTGACACCGGCGTGCGACATCACGTACTTGGCCTCTTCAACGCCGAACTCCGGATTGACCGGTACCATGATGGCGCGCAGGCGTGCCAGTGCGAACATCAGCATCACGTGCGCGTAGGTGTTAGTCGCCATGATCGCCACGCGGTCGCCTTTTTTCACGCCGCGGCCGGCCAGCACGCGCGCCGTGCGTTCGATCGCATCGGCAAACTCGCCCCATGTCCAGGTC
>JANXSE010000239.1 GCA_025356695.1 Betaproteobacteria bacterium | reverse complement strand
TTTAACAACGCTGCCACGAACTTCGTTTTGGCGAGTGCGGGAACCGTGGACCGCGTAGCCGTTGCTCCAAACGGAACGCCCTGGGTGCTCGATAGATCTGGCCGTGTATCACGCTTTGAATCGGGCGGCTGGAAGCTTGTACCCTTTTTCAGTGGTGTGGATGTATCGGTCGCGCCGGATACCCAGGTATGGGCCGTCAACTCCAATGGTGCTGTAGTGCGCTTCAATACCGGCACCGCAGCATTCGAAGTAGAGCCTGTATTGTCGGCAGACCTCCCGTTCCGGGCACGTCGCGTTGCCGGAGAAAACGGACGCATCTATTGGGTCGTAACCGAACAGAATCAATTGATGCGCTGTGACAAAGGAAATTGCCGCACCGCCCTGCTCGGTGCCCTTGACGTGGCGGTTGACCCGATTAACACGCCATTTGTTCTCGATTTATTGGGTTCCGTGCAGCGTTACAACCAGTCCAAGAAACTGTTTGAGAAAGTTGAGAAGCTAAGCGGCATCGGTACCGGTAGCGCCATCGCTGTTGGCCCGGGCGGATTGCCTTGGCTGGTTACTCCAGACGGAAAGATTGAATTTGCCGGTGATTTGTTTAACCGGCTAAGCACAACAGTAAATACCGCCGACTGCGCCGGCAAATTTGCGGTCGCCGCCATTCCGCAACCGCCTCAAGCGTTGCTCAGCCTTGTTGCAACGGCTGATACGGCGACTGTTGATCCGGGTGGGAGCTTCAACCTGCTTGCCAACGACAGTTTGGCCGGGCGCGTGCCGGGCATCAATGAGGTCACGGTTTCGCTCGATACGACTTCGACCTTGCTCGCCCTGAATGGCGGCAGTGTCGTTGTTTCCAGTTTAGCGACGGCGGGCCAGATTCTTAGCGGGACCTACAAGATCTGCCCGATCAATATCAACGGCAATTGTGTCTCTGCTGCCGTCACGATTACGGTTTCCGGCGCAACTTTGACGCCTACGAGGGTGACGGCGGTCCCTGGAAACGGCCGCGCCACTGTTTCATTTACCGCGCCGACGATATCGACGAAGACAATATCGGGTTATACGGTCACGACTGCGGCGTCGGGCGGGCCTTCTGCCGCGGGTACCAATTCGCCCATTTCGATCGCAGGCTTGAGCAACGGTACACCCTATGCGTTCGTGGTTCGCGTCACCTATACCGACGGCACGGTCAGAACCTCTGATGCTTCCAATACCGTAATACCGACATCTGCCCAGACTGTGCCTGATGCGCCAACCATCGGCACGGTGAGTTCGCCCGGCGCCGGTCAGGCGACCGTCACGTTCACTGCTCCGGCGAATACCGGCGGTGCGACGATCACCAGTTATACCGTCACCGCCAGCCCGGGTAGCGTCCGGGTGGGTGGCACGGGCTCGCCGATCACTATCAGCGGCCTCGCCCCCGGGTCGCTTTACTCGTTCTCGGTTACTGCAACTAACACGGTCGGCACCAGCTTGCCGTCGGCATCTTCAACGCCCATTGCGCTGGGCGCCGGTCCCGGTGCGCCGACGATAGGGGCCGCAACCGCAGGTACAGGCCAGGCGACGGTGAGCTTTACGGCGCCAGCCAGTAACGGCGGAAGTCCGATTGTGAACTATACGGTGACGTCCAATCCCGGCAACTTCACGGCGACCGGAACAACATCACCGATCACCGTCACAGGCCTGGCCAACGGCACGGCTTATGTGTTCACGGTAGTCGCATCCAATGCGAATGGCCCAGGCGCGGCGTCGGCTTCGTCGAACAGCGTGACCCCAGGGGGCGCGGTCCCCGGAGCACCGACAGCGGTCAGTGCCACACCCGGTCCGGGCGCCGCATTGGTGGCTTTCACTGCGCCTGCGTCTCCCGGCAGCAGTCCGATTCTTGACTACACGGTGACGTCATCGCCGGGCGGAATCACTGCCACCGGCGCAGCTTCACCAATTCCGGTCGGCGGCCTGACCAACGGCACACCCTATACGTTCACGGTGACCGCACGCAATGCCACGGGTTCCGGGCCGGCCTCGGCGGCGTCAGTAGCGGTGAATCCGGTAGACGTGCCCGGCCCGGTTACCGGGGTGGGCTCGGCTCAGAACGGACCAGGCTTGGGATTCAATATTTCCTTTACGCCGCCTGCCAGCAATGGCGGCTCGCCAATCATCGATTACACCGTGTCGTGTATTGACACTACGACCAGCTTTCCCATCCCCCCGGTTAACGGCGCAGCCTCTCCGATCAATGTTACGGCCGGCGTCACGCCAGGCGATACTTACGCGTGCTCGGTCAACGCGAACAATGCAGTCGGTCCAGGTGCTCCGACTCCAGCCCCGCTGGTTGTGGCGCCTTGATGAGGATGTTTATCCTGCGCGTAAAGAAACATGCTCGCCGCATTGCGTCAGGATCAGGTGCGAATCGCGTATATCGAACCCGCGGGACGAGGTGCCGGAGTCCCGATGTGGTATTGCACATCGGGTCTGGCTTGCCTGGACAGGCTGGACAGAAGTTGCAGACGGAGCTTAAGACCGATGATCGCGCAAGCCATCTGTAACTCTCCTGCTAAAGGCGAGTTGCGAAACCGCGTGGGCTTGCCCTACGTACTAACCTGAGGAGAACTTTCATGAAGAGCTGGAATAAATGCATTATTGGCGCATTGACAGGCTTGGGTCTGGCGTCTGCCGCGCACGCATATGGGCCCGTGCCGGGACAAGCGCCATTGACCGCAGTTCCGGGGGACTTCAAGCTGTGTGCGGCTGACGGCAAAATATGCAAGCCGGCTGCAGGCGCCACACAAGTTTATGTGGTTTACGGCGAAGGAAGTAAATTTGGGACTGCACAGGGCACGGGGGACTTCACCTGCCTTCCCAAGGGCTTCGTAAAATTTCCCTCCGCAAGCTCTCCGGCGGATTTGGGCATTGATGATCCCTCGCCGAAAGTCGCAAAGTCCTGCTATATCAAAACAGTCGGAGGAAGCGCACCGGCCAGCACACCGGCTGCGTCCTCGACCCCAGCCGCTACGGCACAGAAACCAACCACCTCATCGACAACTACTACGACGACCACCGTGGCCACTGCGCCATTGCTGGCTGCCGGATGCAATGCGTACAAGGGTGAATTCTTTAATGCTGCAGCAAAGCAATACAGCTCGATGGCGCTCTTGAATGCAAATTACTACAAGATCGCAGCCCTGACGGAATCGAATGTAAATGCCGCCGCCACCGCGTGCGCAAAACAGTGCGGAGCGACTGGAGAACCTGCGCCGTGCGCATGGTTTTCGGTGACGAAATGGTTGAATACCGTCGGCGGCAAGGACGCAATTGGCTATGTGTGTCACATGTTTAATGACCGCAGTCTTCATCAGATCACGACACCAAATTTGCCGATAGGAGACAATCTGGGAACGGCAAGCAGCCCCGCGAGATTCCAGGAGGCGCATTCGTACGCTTGTCGGACCTGAGGACTGACGGCCGGGTCGGGTCGTCGTCGTGGGTCGAAGGGGTATCGCGCCCTCCGGTTCCGCGAAACGCAGCATCCTGTCACAAGACCCAATAAGCGAGACGATGTTGCGCCGACGGTTGGCAAAACGGCCCTGACGGGCCGTTTTTTTCAGTGAAATCGGCAACCGCGGTTTTGGTCCGTGCGCTCTGCGCTTATAACCCGGGGCGCGGCAGATCGCGCCTGCGACCGTCAAGCCGGGTAAGCGGCGCCTGACTGACCGCGAGTATCTGCTGTCGACTGCCAGCAGGGAATTCGCGACAGGGGATATCAGTGTCCCGTTGCTGTTGCCGCAACCGATTCGACATCATCTGGCAAGGTGGATCCCCGCCACACCACATGCATATCCGGTCGTAGCAGGATGAGGTCATGCCCGTAGACTTCCCGGGCGACGCGGTCAGGTATGTCAAGACGGGTCAACGGCGCACCTCGTGCACGTAGGGCTTGTTCTAGAGCTGCGCTGTCTGCGGGTGTATCGCCGAGGCGTAGCATGCAATAGCCATTGGCTGGAATGCGATCCTGCATGGCCGTACCGTCGTCCAGCCACACGTGGGGCAGGCGCGCACCCGGCCAAGTCGTTGGTAAATATTCACGAAACAGATGCTCCGGGCCTCCCGGAATGTCCATGATGACCGGGGAGTCGACGTAACGGTAGCCAAGTTCCGCGCCGATCATTTCATTGGTCTTGCGCTGTTCCACGCTGGCGACCATTTTCAAGATATCGCGCGATTGCTGCCCGGCCAGCGATTGCTCGCGGATGTTTGGGCGCCACATCGAGCGCCACTTGCGCCGCCCGAGATTGGCGTAGCGCGAGGCGCCGATGTTGCGGTCGCCGACCTGGCGGCGCTCGATTTCATAGGAACGCAGCAGCTTGGGGCCACCCCAACCCTGCAAAGTCGCGGCCAGCTTCCAGGAAAGATCAAAGGCATCGCCCACGCCGGTGTTCATGCCAAGTCCGCCGGTGGGGATGACCAGGTGCGCTGCATCGCCGGCGATGAACACGCGATCCTTGCCATAGCTTGTGGCGAGT
>JANXSE010000029.1 GCA_025356695.1 Betaproteobacteria bacterium | reverse complement strand
TTGCAACACATAACGTGCACATAGCGGCCATCATTTTTTTATCATAGTCTTGCCGAGATCCCACATCGGGAGGAACACACCCAGCGCGAGTATGAGCACCATGATGCCGAGCGCAACGATTAGGATTGGCTCGATCTGCGACGACAAGGTCTTTAATTCGTATTCAACTTCGCGCTGATAGAGGTCCGCGACTTCCTGCATCATATCGTCGAGCGCGCCGGACTCCTCGCCGACGGCAAGCATCTGCAATACGACCGGCGTAAACACCCCCGACGCAGCCGCCGCTCTCAATACCGAATCGCCTCGCTCCACGCCTTCGCGCATTTTCTCGATTTTGCCCGCGACGAAATCGTTGTCGACCGTCTGCGCCACCGTCGTGAGGGCTTGCACAACGGGCACGCCGCTGCGGCTCGCGACCGCAAAACTGCGCGCGAAACGCGACAGCGTCGCCTTGAGAATGATTTTTCCGGCGACGGGGAATTTGAGTTTGAGTTCGTCCCACCGCAGCTTGCCGGCGGTCGTTCGTCTCCACCCGCGAAACACGAAAAACACGCCGAGGGAACCCACCAGCAAAGCGGGCCACCAGTCCACCATGAAATCCGAGAAGCCGATCAGCACCCGCGTCATGAGTGGCAGCTCGGCGCCGAAACCCTTGTAGATCTTGGCGAACGCCGGGATCACGAAAAGATTGATGATGACGATCGCTACCGCCATGGCAGCAACGACGAAAGCGGGATAGCGGACCGCCGCCTTCACCTGGTTACGCATGAACTGCTCGAACTCGATGTGATGGAACATGCGCAGAAAAATTTCTTCCAGCTGGCCGGTCATCTCACCCACGCGCACCATGTTGATGTAAAACGGCGTGAATATTTCGGGCTGACGCGCGAACGATGCCGACAACTCGCGGCCGGAGTCGAGACTTTCCCGAATGTCCCTGACCACTATTTTGAAGGTCTTGTTGGTCGTCGACTCCTGCAGGCCAGCCAGCGCGCGCATGATCGGCACGCCCGCTTTGAGCAGCGTATACATCTGGCGGCTGAACAACATCAAGTCCTGCTGCGTAACCTTCTCGCGGAAGAGCCGCTCGAAAAAACCCGCGCCCGACGCAATTGGCGCAGTCGTGGCCGTAATCTCTACCGGCGTGATGCCAAGGGCGAACAATTGTGAAGCGGCGGCGCCGGTGTCGGCGCTTTCCAGCACACCTTCCACCAGTTCGCCGCCGGTGTTGCGCGCCTTATAAGCGAAGTACGTCATAGTCAGCGTGCGTTACCGGACGGCACTTTAAAACTTTGCATTTGTAAAACCCCTTGGGTCATTTGCGGAAATGTATGAGTCTTGTTTGCAAAGGTCTGGCACTACTTCACGCCTGGACGCCCGGCTGCAAAAAAAGCTCAGCCGGAGCGATACTGAAGCAGATTAGCGACAGCGCGCGCGATGCGCCAACACGCATGAGCCTGCTGGCGAACGGAGCCATTGGCGCTCAGCTATCCTCGAACTCGTTGCTGATTTTCATTGCCTCTTCGGCCGTCGTTCTGCCGTCGATAACCAGTTGCGCAGCGTGAACGCGCAAGGTGAGATCGCCGATTTCTTGTTTCGCGACTTCCAGGAAAACGGCTGGATTTTCCTGGTTTGCGGCTTCCACCACGGGTTTGGTCATCTCCAGCATTTCGTAAACGCCGGTGCGCCCGAGATAGCCTGTACCGTTGCAGTGGGAGCAGCCCTTGCCTTTGACATACCGGTGATCGTCGATCTGGGGTCCCATCACGAGCGTCATCCATGCGTGCTCGGCCGGCAACAGATTGTAGGTTTCGCTGCAGCTCTCGCATATGACACGCACGAGCCTTTGCGCCAGCACCATTTGCAGCGACAGCGCGACCATGTAACGCGGCGCGCCCATGTCGAGCAGGCGGATCGGCGTAGTCACGGCATCATTCGTGTGCAGCGTAGACAACACCAGGTGGCCGGTAATCGCGGCGCGCAGCCCGGTTTCGACGGTTTCCTGATCTCGCATTTCGCCCACCAGAATGATATCCGGATCCTGGCGCAGCGCCGAGCGCAGCACGCGTGCAAAGGTGAGGTCTATTTTTTCGTGGACTTGCACCTGGTTGATGCCGGGCAAGCGGTACTCAACCGGATCTTCAACCGTGATTATTTTTTTCTCCAGCGTATTGACCTCGGCGAGCGCTGCGTAGAGCGTGGTGGTTTTCCCGCTGCCCGTCGGCCCGGTCACCAGCATCATGCCGCTCGGCCGCCGCAATACCGCGTGCACGCGCTCGAGGATTTTCGGCGGCATGCCGAGTTTGTCGAGTGTGAGGATGCCGCTGGCCTGATTAAGCAAGCGCATGACGACGGATTCACCGTATTGCGTCGGCATCGTCGAAATACGGACGTCTACCGTGCTGTTTCTGATTTTGACGTTGAAGCGGCCGTCCTGCGGCAGGCGCTTTTCCGAAATATCCAGTCCCGACATCAGCTTTAACCGCAGCACCAGCGCTGACGCGATTTTGGAATCAGCCTCGGTCTGCAAATGAAGCACGCCGTCTATGCGAAAACGGATAACGAGATTTTTTTCCTGCGGTTCGATGTGAATGTCGGACGCGCGCACCTGACTCGCGTCCTCGAACACCGACTGCAGCAGCTTAACCACCGGCGCTTCTTCAAGCCCGGGTGTTACGGCGAGTGCGCCAAAATCGACGGCGTCATCGCCCAGTTCGGCCTTGAGTTCCTGCGCC
>JANXSE010000026.1 GCA_025356695.1 Betaproteobacteria bacterium | reverse complement strand
ACTGCGGTGGGAATCTCCGGCGCGACTGGCGTGCGCTTCGCACCCAACACGGCGATCGCGCGCAAACGCCCGCCTTTGACGAAGGGCATGGCGGCACCGAGCGCGGTCGACAACACCTGCACCTGTCCCGCCACCACCGCGGCGTTCGACGCGCCCGCACCTTTATACGGCACCGAGATCATGTCGACGGCCGCCATGCGCTTGAACAATTCCATCGCCAGATGCCCGCTGGTGCCGATGCCTGAGGTGCCATAGGCAAGACCACCCGCCTTCGCCTTGGCCAGCGCGATCAGCTCGCGCAGATTTGTTGCCGCCACCGAGGGATGTACCACCAATACATTCGGCTGCGAGGCGAGCACGGTGATCGCGGCAAAATCCTGCGGTGTACGGTACGGCAGTTTGTCGTAGAGAAAGGGGTTGGCGGCGTAACCCAGCGCCACCACCAGCAGCGTGTGGCCGTCCGGATCGGATTTGGCGACGATCTCGCTGCCGATAATGCCGCCGGCGCCGGCACGGTTGTCCACCACCAGCGGATGGCCCCAGCGCTCCGGCAGTTTCTGCGCAAGCATACGCGAGAGGATGTCGAGTGCGCCGCCCGGCGTGGAGGGCACGACGATGCGCACGGGGTGCAATGGAAAATCCGCTGCCTGCACGGCAATGCCCGATGCGAGAAGCAGCGTCAACAACAATCTTTTCACAACACGTTCTCCAATGATCGCAATAGCGGCACTATTGTATCGCGCGCGCCGCCACGTTCACCGGTTGCCCGTCGCGGCGAATTCGATTAAGTTCAATCCGGATTACCCGCCGCAAACCGGAGAAACAGATGTCCGCCACCACACAGGTCTACGACCCCACCGCGCCCGCCGGCGACGGTCCGCAACTCGCGCGCCGCACCCTCGACGGCCTCAGGGGCAAAACCGTCGGCTTCATCGACAACGCCAAGCCGAATTTCAATTTTCTGGTAGAAGACCTCGCCGCAGAACTGATGGCGAAACACGGCGTCAAAGCAATCGTCAACCGACGCAAGCGCGGCGCCTCAATCCCCGCCGACGAATCGATGATCCGCGAGGTCGCCGCAAGCTGCGACATTGTCATCACCGGCTCCGGCGACTGAGGCGCCTGCACGTCGTGGAGTATCCACGACAATGCCGAGGTGACGAAGCTGGGGCCGCTCGCGCTGACCGTCTGCTCGAGCGCGTTCGTCAAACTCGGCCGCGCGCAGGCCGCCGCCTGCGGTTATCCGGACCTGCCGATCGCCGTGGTGCCGCATCCGTTCAGTAGTCGATCACGTGCTGATGTTCGTGCACTGGCCGCGCAGTGCGCGGCCGATATCGCGCAGCTTGTTGCCAACCTCGACGCCGGCGAAAAATCCGGCGTGCGCGCGGCCATTGCCACGCGTGCCGCGTTGCTCGAGGTCAACAACGACCTGCATGCGATCAACCGCTTCATCATGCAGAAGCGCTGGGGCGACGGCCTGCCCGTCATTCCACCAACGTCGGAGCGCGTCGAAGCCATGCTGCGCGGCAGCGCGCGCAAACCCGATGAAGTCATCGCGCGCATCGCGCCGGGTTTCGGCGCCGCCACTGTCGAGCGCATCGCCATCAACGCGGTGATGGCCGGTTGCGAGGCGGCATATCTGCCGGTGCTGATCGCCGCCACCGCTGCAGTGTGCGAGCGGCCGTTCAACCTGCAGGGCGTGCAGACCACCACCGATCCGGTGGCGGTGTGGCTGATCGTCAACGGTCCTGTCGCGCAGCAACTCAACATGAACAACGGAGCCAACTGCCTGGGCCAGGGCAACTGGGCCAACGCGACACTCGGCCGCGCACTCAGATTGATTCTGCAAAACATCGGCGGCGCCTTGCCCGGCGAGATGGACCGCGCGACACAGGGACAGCCGGGCAAGATTTCATTCTGCTGCGCCGAAAACGAAGCGGAGAACCCGTGGACACCGTTGCATGTCGAGCGCGGTTTCAAGCGCGAGCAAAGCACGGTCACCGTGGTCGGCGCCGAGGGCACCATGAACATGCACAGCTACGGCAAGAACGCCGACGACATTCTGCGCGTGTTTGCCGACACCATGGCCCACGGGCCAAGCAACGAATACGTGCACGGTGGCGAACCGTGGATCGTGCTCTCGCCCGAGCACGCCAAAATCCTGCACGATGCCGGTTACAGCAAGGCCGATGTGCAGGCAAAACTGTGGGAACTCTCGAAGATGCAGGCCGGCCGCATGACGCCCGAGGACATGGGCCGCGCGCAGGCCTCGCGCATCGCGGCCTATGGCCCCATTGATGCGGACACATGGCTCACCATCGCGCACACCCCGCAGGACATTGCCATCATTGTCGCCGGCGGCCCCGGCGCGCACACGGTCTACATTCCGTGTTTCGGCAACACGCGCTCGGTGACCAAAGCGATTGATTGAAGCATGACGGAACTCTTCGGCCTCGCCGCCGTCATCGCCATGGTGACGACCTACGCGCTGGAAAAGCGGTCACCCTGGTTTGTGCTCGCATTTGCCTTGTCATGCGCTGCAGCGTCGCTCTACGCCGTGTTGATCAATTCACTGCCCTTTGCGCTC
>JANXSE010000023.1 GCA_025356695.1 Betaproteobacteria bacterium | reverse complement strand
GTGCCGAGAAAACGCACCTTGCCGGCGTCGATAAACGGTTTTGCCGCACCGTCAAACGTAATCTGGCAGGCACCCGCGATCACATCCTGCAGTGCAGGCGCTGAACCCTTGTAAGGCACATGCACGAGATTGATACCGGCGAGGTCTTTCAGCAGTTCGCCGGCGAAATGGATGCCGCTGCCCAGACCCGAGCTCGCGTAATTGAGCTTGCCCGGGTTTTTCTTCGCGTAGGCGATGAATTCGCTGACGGTGCGCACAGGCATCGATGAATTGATCACCGTGAGCAGGCCATAGTTGCCGATCAGCGCGATCGGCGTGAAATCCTTGATCGGGTCGTACGACAACGACTTCTCGGTGATCTGCATATACGTATGCGTGCCGTTGGTCGTATAGAGGATCTGATAGCCGTCGGGCACCGCCTTGGCGATCATGTCGGCGCCAACGCGCCCGCCGCCGCCAGGCTTCGGCTCGATCACCAAGGTCTGACCGAGCGCGCGCGACATCGCCGCCCCCACCATGCGCGAACTGATATCGGAAAAACCGCCCGCCGCATACGGCACGATGACGCGGATCGGTTTCGACGGGTAGGTTTGTGCCATTGAAGCATTGGTCACAACAGCCAGCGCAAACCCGAAGCCTGAGATTTTTTGCAGAACGCGATGCATGTTCCCCTCCATGGGTATGGCGAAACCTTTAACGAACCGACTGCCTATATTGTTCTTATCGTTCTTATTGTTTGAGTGCGCCGGTTCTAGTCACCACCGTGAAACGGCGCCAGCTTGCGCTTGTAGCCCGCCAGCGATTCAGTGATCTTGAAACGCGACGGAAACGGAAACGAAACGTGTTTCTGCACATGCGCGTCGCGCACGTATTTCTCAATCGGCATGCCCTGGATCACGCCGGCGCCGCCGAACAGTTCCAGCGCCTGCTCAGTGAGCCGCTGCACCGCGGTGCCCGTGAATGCGATAGCCATATGCTCGTAGGGCAAGGCCTCGACGCTGCCGTCTTCGATCGCTTCCGGATGGTCTTTCACCCACGCCGCCGTCCAGATGAGGCGCCGCGCCGCCTGCAAATTCATCGCCATGTCGGCGATCGTGATGCCCACCGCCTGATGCTGGATGATGGGTTTGCCGCCGGAGATGCGCTCCTGCGTGTACTTCAGCGTTTCTTCATAGGCGGCGCGGCCCAGACCGAGGGTCAGCGCGGCGATCGTCGGGTGCGTGCCCATGTCGGTGCGCCCCTTCGGCGCCGGCGGCAGTATGCGTCCGGCCGGAATGTGCACATTGTCGAATACCATCTCGGCAGCATTGTCGCCAACGCGCCGGCCGAACTTCGACATGGGGCGCCGCGTCAGCCCGGGCGTATCGCCCTCGACCAGAAACGACTGCACGCTGCCGTCCGGAATCTGCGCGCGCAGCACAATCAGCTTCGCCAGGTAGCCGACCGTCTGATAGGCCTTGGTGCCGTTGATGATCCACGAGCCGTCGGCTTGCGGCTTGGCCTGCGTGCGCAAACGGATGTTGGGCGGCGTTTCAGTAAAAAAATCGAAACCGAAATCCGTTTCCGGTTCGTGGATCGCCACCGTCGTGAAGTAGAGATCGTCGTTGACGAACTTGGGGATGAAGTAGGCGCGCTGTTCCGGCGTCATGCGCAGTTCGAACCAGTCGCGCGCGCGGCGCGCCGTCAGCATGAAGTAATACGCGGTGCCGAGTTCGCCCGCGGCCAGTTCCTCGGCCACCAGGCACGAGGTGATGTGGTCCGACATGCCAGAGCCGCCGTTTTCTTCCTGCAGCACGAAGGTGCGAAAACCGAGCTGCGAGCCCTGCTTCAGCAGCCCCCAGGGCACGCGCTTTTCCCAATCGTTTTCACGATCGAGCGGCATCGCCTTGGGTTTGATCTCCTCCTGCGCGAACTTGCGGGCGAGGTCGCGAAACTCGCGCTGCTCCTGCGACAAACGGATGTCGTACACGACTATTCCTCCGGTTTTTGATTTATGAGGAATATTAGCACTTCGCTTCGACCGACTCAGCGCCGGACTTCGACGCCGACACCGCGCAATCAAGCGGAATTTGATGAATAGCAAAAACCGGCCCGGCGCCTGCGCGCCGCCGATTTGACGCCGCGCCGGCGCGCGTGCAATCTGTCATCCGCACCGCAGTCCTGCATTTGATGGTGTGCGCGAACAAAAATAACACGTCTTTCAGGGGGGAACCATGGATACCAACAGACGCACTCTGCTCGCCACCGGCGCCGCAGCCGCAGCGATGGCCGCCGCACCGAACGCCTTTGCACAGGCGAAACCAAACGCCGGCGAGAAGTTTTACCAGCGCGGCGACGTCCGCATTTGCTATCAGGATACGGGCGGCAACGGTTACCCGCTGCTGATCATCCCCGGCGGCGGCTTGAATTCGTCGATGTCCAACCTCACCGGCAGCTCGCCGTTCAATCCGCTGACGGAATTCAAAGACCAGTATCGCTGCATCACGAGTGACCTGCGCAACTCGGCCATGGGCCAGTCCTCCGGCCCGCTTGAGATCGACCGGCCGTGGGACGCCTACACCGACGACCAGCTCGGCCTGCTGGATCATCTGGGCGTCAAAGATTTTATGGTGATCGGCTTCTGCATCGGCGGCCCCATGGTGTGGAACCTGTTGAAGCGCGCGCCCAAACGCGTCGTCGCCGCCGTGGCGGCGCAACCGAGCGGCTTCCGTCCGGAATTGCCCAACTACTACACCGAAAGCAACCTAAAGGCGTGGGCGCCGGAACTGTTGAAGCGCCGGCCCGACATCACGATGGAGATGATCGACAAGTTCCTCGGCAAGATGTACCGCAGCAACCCCGACTTCGTCTTCACCGTGACGCGCGATTTCGTGCGCGCCTGTCAGACACCCATACTCGTGTTACCGGACGACGTGCCGGCACACCCGTACGCCGTTGCAATGGAATCCGTGATGCTCGCACCGAAATCCGAAGTCAGCATCTTCCCGTGGAAAGAACCCAAGGAAAGAATTCCCGTCGCGGTGCGCCAGGTACGCTCCTTCCTCAAGGCGCATCGGCCGGTGTGACGGCGGGCGGTTGCCGCTAACGCGCGATCCGCGTGGGCAACGACGTTGCCCACACGACAAAACTTATATGCGCGGTCCGCGCCCCACAACACCAAAGACAACGGCGAAAATAATGCCGATGATGACGCAAATCCACGCCAGATTGACTGCGGTACCCGCAATGCCACTGAAACCCAGGACGGCGGCGATCAGCGCAATAACAAAAAATGTGACGGCCCAAGAGATCATTTTCAGCTCCCTCTCAAGATGCGTTTAGCGCAGGCAAAAAACTGCGCATGCTTTAGTGCTTTTTGATTTCCGCGACGGCATGCTCGATGTCGCCGACGCTCTTTTGCGCCGTCCCTGCGATCTGTTTGGCAAGACCCTTGATCTGCTGCTCTTTGCTGCCGACCAGCTTGCCGGCCTTTTCCTGCACTTCGCCCACGATTTGTTTCGTCACACCCTTGACCTGATTCTTGTTCATGTTCGATTGCTCCTGATGTAGGCGCCATCGCCAGCGCGATTGAAAATGAAGGACGCGCGATGAATTTCAGGTCACAGCTTGGGCGCGAAACTGCGCCGGCACGGTGCGCCAGCACACATAACGTGCGCATTTTGCAATCACGGTCAATGCGGAGAAAAGCCGCGGCGCGCCCTTTGCAGCGCCTTCAACCGCCGCTGCACCGCGCACCGGCCGGGCACAGGAGATTCCCCCCTCACCGTCTGGTAGACTGCCCTGAAGAACGTAGCCCACTACGCCGCACCAGCCGATTTTCATAAGGGGGAAGCATGAACACGTCGATCACGGGTTTCACCAAAATCTGGTTCGTTGCCTTGGGCGCCGCCCTGCTCGCACTGCAACTCGCCGGCGCGCACGCGCAACAACAAGGCGGCACGCCGCAAAACCTGAATCTGCCGCCGGTCAACAGCGGCGCTAATCCCTACAAGGTGATTCGCGATTGGGCGAAGCTCGATAAAGAAGCGCGGCCGTGGGGCGGCTCGAATGGCGTGGCAATCGACCGTGACGGCAAGTCGGTGTGGGCGACCGACCGCTGCTCGCCGGGTTTCATTCCGGGCTGTCTCGGCCACAAGGGCAATCCGGTGCATCATTTCGATGCAACGGGCAGGGAGATCATCAGTTTCGGCGGCGGCATGTTCGTCTGGCCACACGGCATTCATGTCGATCGCGAAGGCAATGTGTGGGTCACCGACTCACGCACTGCGAGTGCGGCCGATCTCGAAAAATTTCCCGGTGAAAACAACAAGGGCAGCGTCGTCGTCAAATTCAGCCCCGAAGGCCGCGTGCTAATGACGCTCGGCAAGCCCGGCGTGCGCGGCAATCCGCCCGCGGCGCTGACCGATCCGACCGATGTCGTCACCGACCCGGCGAACGGCGACGTCTATGTCGCCGAGAGCCACACCGATGTCAGCGATCCGAATCTCGTCGCGCGCATTTCGATATTCGACAAAAACGGAACATTCCTGCGCGTCCTCGGTAAAACCGGCACGGGGCCCGGCGAGTTCCGCACGCCGCACGGCCTTGAATTCGATTCGCAGGGTCGCCTCATCGTTGCCGACCGCCACAACCACCGCGTCGTTGTGATGACTAAGGAAGGAAAATTCATCGCCGAATACCCCGAGTTCGGCCGCAGCAGCGGACTCGCCATCGACAAAAACGATGTCATCTACACTGCCGACTCCGAATCCACCGCCAAGGTGCATCCGGGCTGGCAGCGCGGCGTACGCATCGGCAGCTTGAAGGACGGCAAGGTCACGGTGTTCATTCCGCCGCATGACGTGGCGGGCTCAGCGGATGGCGCCATGGGTGAAGGCATCGCGATTGACGATGCGGGGAATGTGTATACGGCGGAAGCGCAGTTGAGGGGGATTACGAAATATGTGAAGGAGTAGCGGCGAATAGATTGCCGAATCGATCGTCGGCGACGTTGATGCCCCCGCGCCCCCATTCTATCCTTCCCCCGCTTACGCAGGGGAAGGGACCTGCTAACTAGCGAAAGCTTAATCCCCTCCCCTGCGCAGCGGGGGAGGGTTAGGGTGGGGGCGACAACCGCATCAATTCTGGAAAGGGCATGCGCAAGAAAGCCCCATCTCTGCTTACAAGGCTCACCTTCACCACCACAAAAAAACAGGCCCGGCTCCGCGCTCTGCGGAACCGGGCCCGTTTAATTTAGGCGATTATCCCGAACTTGACGGAGATAAGCCTAGCGGGTTAAGGTGCAAGCGACAGGCCGGTTTTATAGGATTACGGGGCCTATTTTTAATCGGCTTCGTTACCCTCCTTATATGCAATCAGTTTGCGGTTTCTAACGCCAACGCTACCACCAGTGAAGTATTTAAATTTGGTGAAGTGCGGTTTATCGAAAATATCAAAATAGCGGTGTTCCCCGTAAATATAAACAGCGTGAGTGCCTGCCTTTACAGCCGCAATTTCGGTGGCTGTAAGCCCTCTTGGGGAAATAATAATGTCGTGGGTTTCGCAGCCCGGCCCGATAATCTCTTTGCTTTTAGGGAAAAGAGGGTTATTAATTTGCTTCGTAACTTCGGAATCGAGGTCGTCAACAAGTGGAAAATTTGTCCACATCAATCCGGAAATTTTATGAACGCCACGGGCTGGAGTTTGCCCGCAGTTTTTAAAAATGATTGTAGCGGTTATTTCTCCAGCAGTTTCAATGTTGCTAATGTTGGCCGCGGTAACAGAAAGATAGGCCCTCAATTGCCGCTTGGCATTCACCTCGCCGGCGCCCCACAGCAAGGCGGTGTAAATCATCAGCCCGAGGGTAAACGCGGTGAGGAAAATGGTTATATAAACAAGATTCCATTCTGCGGAGTAATGGCCCTCGTATTCCTTTGCCCCTTTGGATTCTGTTTGCTCGTTAAGGCCGGTGAGCACGCTAACGACAATCGGATTTTCCGTAGTTCCCTGTTTTGCTTTGGAGGGCTTTTCATTTTGTTTCTCGGGATCGGCCTTTTTCTTTTCTGCCTGCTCAGCGTTGGCCCTTTCTAAGTTTATTTCATGATGCTGATAAGAGAGCGCCCCAAAGCACAAGGCAATAAATAAAAAAGCAGCAATATACGGGGCAAGTTTTAGCATGCCATGATCGCGCTACGAAATATGTC
>JANXSE010000017.1 GCA_025356695.1 Betaproteobacteria bacterium | reverse complement strand
CTGGCGATCCGCGAACTGCCCTATATCGACGCCGCGCGTGCCGCCGGCTTTTCGAATACGCGCATCATCTTCCGTCACATGGTGCCGAACGTCGTCGCGCCCTATCTGATCATGCTCACGGCCTATGTCGCGCAGGCGATTTTGTCGGAAGCCTCGTTGTCCTTCCTCGGCCTCGGTGTCACCGAGCCGACCGCCTCATGGGGTTTGATGCTGTCGGGTTCGGCCGCCGATTTCTATCAGCAGGCGCCGTGGATGATCGTGTTTCCGGGACTCGCGATCAGCCTCGCGGTGTTTGCCTTCAACCTGTTCGGCGACAGCCTGCGCGACTGGCTCGATCCGAAAATAAAGATCTGACATGACGACCGACATCGACGCCCTCAAGCGCAGTATTAAAGTTTTAATGTTCGACCATTACGGCACGGTCGTCGATATGCAGGCGGGCCTGATCGAAGTTGCCACGCCCTTTCTGAAAAAGAAAGGCTGGAGCGGCCGGCCCGACGCTTTTGTCACGTGGTGGAGGCGCACGCATTTCGAAAACTCGATGATCGACGCACTGCTGCAGCGCGAACACATTCCCTATCGCAAAATCGGCGAGATCTCGGTGGCTTACACGCTCGAACGTGCCGGCATCGCGCATACCAAAGAGGAAGTGAGCTGGCTGGTTGCGCAGATCGAAAAACTCAAACCGTTTGCCGATGTGCCCGCGGCGATGGAAAAACTGCACCAGCGATACAAACTGGCGATCCTGTCGAACGGCGACCCTGACATGCTCGAAGCCGCGCGTGCGCACCACGGCATCAACTTCGATCACATCATTTCAGTGGCGAGCGCCGGCGCCTTCAAGCCGCACCGCGCGACGTATACGAAGGCAGCGGAAATCGCCGGCGTGAAATTGGAAGAAGTGTTGTTCGTCGCCAACCACGCCTTTGATTGCATCGGCGCGAAGGCGGCGGGCATGCGCACCGCGTTTATCGACCGCCGCAAGCGGCCGTTCGGCGACTGGCCGTATCAGCCGGATTTGATCGTTGCAGATTTCAAGGAACTGGCGGAGAAACTCTGCTGAATGCGTAGGGCGCAATAAGCGCAGCGCATTGCGCCGGATGGCAATCCCGTCGTACGCCTGACGGTGGGTTACGGCGCTACGCGCCTAACCCACCCTACATTGTGCGCGTGTACTTGCGCACCTTCGCTTCGTCCACTTCAACACCGAGACCAACGCCGGCCGGCACTTCGGCATGACCGTCGATCACTTTGATTGTGGCACGCACGATGTCGTCAGCGAGGTACTGATTGGAAATGCTCACGCCCCAGGCCACTTCCGGAACCGCTGCGGCCAGATGCATCAGCGACGCGGCGGCGATGCCCGATTCGGCCACCTTGCAGGCGAGGTTCACCTGCATGCCGAGCTTCTGACAGAGTTGGGCTGCATGCAAGACGCCGCGCAAACCGCCCAGCTTGATGGTTTTGAGGCTGCAGCCGCGCGCCGCTTTGCGCTCGTGATGCAGCAGCAGATCTTCCATACTGTGCAGGCCTTCATCGAAACCGATCGGGATGCCGGTGGCGGCGGCGAGCGTCGCCATGCCGTCGATGTTGTGGCCTGAAATCGGCTGTTCGAAAAAATCGAGGCCCGAGCCGTCAACGGCTTTGACGTAGGCAAGCGCCTGCTCGAGGCTGTAGCCCTGGTTCGCGTCCGAAGAAATCAGCAGGCCCTTGCCAAGCGCTTCACAGACCTTGCGCGTGCGCAGCGCGTCGTCGAGCGGATCGCCGACGCCGACCTTGACCTTGAAGGCGACGAAGCCCGCAGCCTGTTTGGCTTTCGCCTCGGCGATATCACCGTCGATGCTGCCAGTACCAAGCAGCCACAACACCGGCACGCGCGAACGTTTTTTACCGCCGAGCAGTTCGTAGACCGGTTTGTTTAATGCTTTGCCGAGCGCATCGTGCAATGCCATTTCAAGCGCCGACTTCGCCGACTGGTTGTAATACATGAGCTGGTCCATGCGCGTGCTCACCGCTTCGATATCGGCGCCGTCCATGTCGAGCAGGGATGGCGCCATGTGGCGGACCGCCGCCATCATGCTCTCGACGGTCTCTCCGGTCATTGAATGCGCCGAAGCCGCTTCACCCCAGCCGACATGGCCGCCATCGAGTTCAACGCGCACCAGCACGTTGTCGGCGGCCTTGATCAGCACGCCGGCCATTTTCATCGGCTTCAACATCGGCAGACTGACGGCGATCGGTTCGATGCGACGGATGGCGGCGCGCGCTGGCGTTTGGGTAGTGGCGGTGGTCATGTGGGATTCCCGGAGCAGTGCGTTGGTCGGTTCAATTTGAAAACGCCCCCTGACCGCAGCTGCGGAGAGGGGGCGTGTATGGCGTGATTGCGGATTATTTCTTTGCCGGCTAGTCGATGCGGCCGATGGTTTTCACCACCGGGCCGAGGCGCTTGTAATCGGCGTCAAAGAATTTCCTGAAGTCCGGGCTGTCGCGATAATCGATGGCCACCTGCACTTTGGTCATCGCGTCGTGGAAGGCCGGATCGGCGACCGCTTTGCGCACCACGTCGCGCAGCTTGACCAGCGTTGCTTCGGGGGCGGCCGCGTTGGTGAAAAGTCCCACCCACAGATAGGCTTCGACATCGAGCCCCGATTCTTTAAGGGTCGGTGCGTCGGGCACCAGCGAAGAGCGTTTGGCGCTCGTCACCGCCAGCACTTTGATCTTGCCGCCATGCACATACGGATACACCGTTCCAACGCCCTGCGTCGTCGCATAGACATGCCCGCCCAGTAGTTGGGTCACGGCCGGCCCGCCGCCCGTGGTGGGCAAATGGCGCATCTTGATGCCGCTTGCATCAAGAATCATCTGCATCGGAATATGCGTGATGCTGTAAAGGCCCGACGAAGAAAACACGAGTTCGCCATTTTTGGCTTTCGCCGCGGCGATGAATTCTTTCACTGTCTTCGCCGGATTTTCGACCTGCACCGACAGTGCCAGTGGATCGGCGGACAGCAACGCGATTGGCGCCAGCTGCTCCAGCTTGTACGGCGAATCGATATTGAAGAGCTTGTCTTTTTCGACGGCGAGATAAATGTTCGGCGTCGTCACCAGCACGTTGTAACCGTCCGGCGCCGCATTGGCGACAAAGGCGGTGCCGGCGGCGGCGGTGGCGCCCGGCTTGTTCAGCACCGGCGCCGGTTGCTTGTAGAGCTTCTCGATGACGGCGCCGAGCGGCTGCGCGTGGATCTGGTTCATGCCGCCCGGCGGGTTCGGCACGATCAGGTTGATGGCTTTGGTCGGGTAATCCTGTGCGCCGGCGGATGCGGCGGCGCTCAACAGGGCGGCGAGCAGAATTTTCTTCATGGTTTTCCTCCGGCGGCGGCACTCTTGCAGTGCGTGCGTTGATGGTCGGTTTCGGGGCGCACACCGTAACGCCGCGGCCCGCCGGTGTCAACCGCCCGGCTGCGGTAAAATCGGCGCTGCAGTCATACGAAATTGGCTTTCGACAATTACAGCAAGCGGCCCGCGGTCGCAGCATCTCAGAGGATAAAAAATGTTCAACCCGTTCCAGAAACTCGAACTCATTCAAACCGAAGTTTTCATGTCGATGCCGGCAAAGTTTCGCAAGAAGCAGCGCACCGCGTGGTCGGACCCGAACCGCCAGGGCGCCGAAGTCGAGTGCTTCCTCGAAGGCCCGTCGTTCGATCGCGAAGGCAACCTCTGGTTTGTCGATATTCCCTTCGGCCGCATTTTCCGCATCACGCCGAAAAAAGAATGGGAACTCGTCACGCAGTACGACGGCTGGCCCAACGGCTTGAAGATTCATAAAGACGGTCGCATTTTCATTTGCGATTACAAGGAAGGCCTGCTGCAGCTTGATCCGAAAACCGGCAAGATCGAAACCATATTACGTACGGCATTCAGCGAGGGCTTCAAAGGTCTTAACGATCTGCACTTCGCCGCCAACGGCGATCTGTATTTCACGGACCAGGGCCAGACCGGCATCCACGACCCGAGCGGCCGCGTCTTCCGCCTTTCGATGAGCGGCCGTCTCGACCGTCTCTGCGACAACGTGCCGAGCCCGAACGGCATCACGCTCTCCACCACCGACAAACATTGCTATGTGGGTGTCACGCGTTCGCAGCAGATCTGGCGTTTGCCGATCATGGCCGACGGCAACATTTCGAAAACCGGTGTTGCGATTCAATTGTCGGGCGGCGTCGGCGGCCCCGACGGCGTCGAGATGGATTCGGAAAACGGCTTGCTCGTTTGCCAGCTCGGCGTCGGCGTGTGGCGCTTCGACAGCAACATGCTGCCGACGCATCTGATCCATTCGCC
>JANXSE010000393.1 GCA_025356695.1 Betaproteobacteria bacterium | reverse complement strand
GCAGCGCATCCAGCTTGCGCTGCAGTTCCGATTCGTCTTTCTCTGAAATGCCGGCCGGCGACTGCGCCGAATCGTCGCCGTGCGCGAGCGCCTCGGCAAGGCGCCGATTGCGCAGCAAATCCATCACATGGAGTAGGTTGGCCTGGAGGCCGGGACGGGTGCTTTCGGGTTCGGCCATGTCCGGATCTACAATCGCTTAATCGGCGCAACATCGCGTTGCGCCGCCCCGACATTCTATTTCGCCGGTGGCGGTCTGTCTAAGGTTTGTATTGCGTGGAATGCATACGCCCTCCGCCCGGCGATGCAAGACGTCCGGCTCCGGCGCAGCCAGATCGGCGCCACAAAAGAATGCGCCCTTCGGAAACAGGGCAAAAAAAACGGGCACCCGAAGGTGCCCGTCTTTTTTCATGCTTGAAGCTGGTAAAACCGAAAAACTCTTAGAACTTGTGGCGGATCATCATGCCCGTGAAGTTCTGGGTTTCGCCGTAGTTCGGGGTGTTCGAACCGGTGCCGATCGTGGAGTTCGCAAAACGATCGTTACGGACTGTCGCGAAGTCCAGACCCACTTCCGTGCGCTTCGACAACGCGTAGGCGTATTCAATCACGAACTTCTGCGTGCCGGTCTGGCCTGCACCACCGTTGCCGGTCCACGTACCGACCTGTGCATTGGCAGCAGCGCCCAAACCGTTATACGAACCACGGGTCGAACCCTGGTTGCCGTAGCCCAGACGCACGCGATGCGGTCCGGTGATCGCCCAGTCGCCATACAAACCCCAGGTGTTCACGCTCATGTCGGCACCCGCGCCAACCACGTTGGTCAGATTGTTGTAGTTGATGCGGTTGTAGATCGCGCTGACTTTGAGCGAACCCATGAACGTGTAAGCCGCAGCCAACGAATACATCGCGTCATTGCCACCGCTGTAGGTGCCCAGTACGGCTGCGTTGTAATCCTGATGACGCTCGTAACCGGCACCCAGCATCAACGGGCCGTTGGTGTAGTTCACCGAAGCTGCCCACATGCGCGGTTTCTGAATGGTCGAGGCGCTGGTCGCAGCCGTCGCTTCGTTCGCGGTCGTGAATGCGAAGGAGGCGTCGAAACCGTTCATCGTCGGCATGTCATAGGTCACCAGGTTTTGCTGGCGACGCGAGAACGAGGCCGGGGTGCCGCCGTTGATCGCATTGCTGGCAGTCGCGTTCCACATGAGCGAGCCCTGGCCCATCGCTGCGCTGATGGGGAACGGGTCATACTGGGCGATAAAGCGCTTGGTCGGCGTGTCGTTGTTGCCGAAGTTGATGCTGCCGAAGCCGCCTTTCAAACCGATGAAGCTGGTGCGCGCGCACATGTTGGAAGCGGCACCGCCGGTGACGTCCATCGAAGTCGAGCACTGGAAGAACGCGGCCAGACCGCCGCCGAGATTTTCCTGGCCCTTCATGACCCATTCGGATTCCTGATTGCTCAGGGCGTCGGTGCGAACCTTCGGTACGCCAAGGGCGTTGTTCGAGCCCGCTGCGTAGCCAGCGCCACCGTTGTCAAAGTAACCGTAGTTATAGTTCAGGCTGCCCGACAGGGAAACCGTGCTCGATTGCGCAAATGCAGCGGTTGCACCAAACGCGCCAAATGCGCCGGCCACCGCAACCGCCATTAATTTTTTGTTCATTCAATGCTCTCCTTTTTTCAATCAAACGAATCAACCGGTCCATTCCTGCAAAAAATTTCGCGTTCGGAACCAGCCAACGGTAGGGTGCAATAAACCGCGAAACCGGCCATTGCACTCTTGAGGCGAGTCTCTCTATCGCCGCACAGCGTCACAATTGGTTTATTCGCGTACGTAGAACAACGTATTCTTTGATTTGAAAGGATTATTTATCATCAACACCAATCCCCGGCCGTCTCGGCAGTTGCGTCGATACAACACCGGATAAAAGCCGCGGCGGAACACTATCATTGGCCTTGTGCAGAGGCACGGTGTACGCTGTAACGATACGGTGCACCTGATTCAAGCGCCGCGCGAAATGATCAAACGTTTTTCAAGATAACGACAATGTCCGCCTACGCATTCATCGCCGGCAAGCACAACGACATGATGCCTCCGCATCCGGCGCGGCGCGCCTTCGTGATCGGCGCGGGATTCGTCGTGCTCTATCTGCTGCTGGCATGGGTGGCACGCTTTTACATGGTGCGTCCGTTTGCGATTACGCCGTGGAACCCGTCAGCCGGACTTTCGCTGGCATTTCTGCTGATTTTCGGCATTCGTTACTGGCCCGCACTCGCAATCGCCGCAATCTCCGCCTCGCTGCTCCTGCGCGGCATCCCGGCGGCACCCTATACGCAACTGCTCGCACCGGTGATCCTGACGGCGGGCTATATGGCGATGGCGGCGTTGCTGCGCGGCCCGTTGCAATTCCGCCTGTCTTTCGACCGGCTCAGTGAAATCGTCAAGCTTGCCGCGGTCGCCGCCGTCGGCACTTTTCTGATGGCAGCGGCTTACGTCGCCGTGTTCCGCTCCGTCGGCACCATGACCGAGCAGGAGTTCGGCTACATCGCCTTGCGCTTCTGGATCGGCCACCTCATCGGCGTTGTCATCAACACCCCCCTCGTTCTGATGCTACTGCCGCCAAGGCCGTGGATGCATGGTATGCCGGTGCGCACCGCTGTCCGGGAAACCGTCTTGTTTATCGCGGGCGCCGTGCTCGCCCTCTGGATTATCTTCGGCCCGCAGTGGAGCGACCCATACAAACTGTTTTACGTGCTGTTTCTGCCCGTCATCTGGGTCGCCACACGGCATGGCACCGTCGGCGCCATATTCGGCCTCGCGGGCATACAACTCGGGCTGGTCGTCGTACTCATCAACACGCATTTCCAGTCCGGCACGGCGGTCACCGAATTCCAGTTCATGATGCTGGCATTGGCGATTGCAGGCCTGTTTCTCGGCAT
Source organism: Betaproteobacteria bacterium (assembly GCA_025356695.1). The sequence goes on along the minus strand of JANXSE010000393.1, from coordinate 6,681 downwards.
GGTCGTCACCGAAAGCCGTTCGGCACGCCTCGCGCTTAACCGCAGTGAATCGCGCCTGCGCGCGACCGTCGAAACCGCACCCGACAGTATTCTGACCATCAACCGCGACGGCACCATCATCGCGGCAAACCCGGCCACCGCGCGCATTTTTTCCTACGATGAAAACGCACTGATCGGCCTCAATGTAATGCGCATCCTGCCGGAACTTGAATTCCTCACCGCCGGCGGCGACGCCGGCACCACGGAAGGCGTGCGCCGCGACGGCTCGCGTTTCCCCGCTGATGTCGCGATCGGTCGCACCGGCGACAGCGCAGCCGACCTGCGCATCGCCGTCATCCGCGACATTACGCGCCGCGTCGACGCCACGCGCCGGCTCGCTGCGCAGCAGGAGGAACTCGGCCGCGCCTCGCGCCTTGCAGCAGCGGGCGAAATGGCCGCGGCACTCGCCCACGAACTGCACCAGCCGCTGACCGCGATCCGCAGTTATGCGCGGGCCTCGCAAATCCAGGCGCCCGCCGGCATTGCACTGTCGGCAAAAATCGAAAAAGAGGCAGCGCGGGCCGCCGCCGTGGTGCAGCGCCTGCGCGATTTCTTCCGCGGCGGCACCTCCAGCCTGGAAAATGTGAACTCAGCCGCCCTCATCACCGCTGCGCTCGAACCGATGCGCGATACCGCGGCATCGCAAGGCATCACCATCAACACTGCCATCGACCGCAGCGACGTCGTCCTGCTGATCGACCGCATCCAGATCGAAACGGCGATCCACAGCCTGGTACACAACGCCATCGAAGCAATGGCGGGCATGTCCGACGGCCGCCGCTTGATCACGGTTTCAACGCTGTCCCAGCCCGACGGCTGGGTGCGTCTGTCAATCGCCGACACCGGCCCCGGCATCGCCGCGGTCATGTCGGACCGCATGTTCGAACCCTTCGCCACCACCAAGGCCGCCGGCACCGGCATGGGCCTGGCGATGAGCCGTTCGATGATAGAGGCGCATGGCGGTCGCATCTGGTTTGAATCATCCAGCGGCAGCGGCACCGCTTTTCACTTCACCCTTCCATCCACCGCACTGAATGAGGCCGCCGCATGAAAAATCAGGAACAATGCGTCTACATCGTAGACGACGACGCAGCCGTGCGCGACTCGCTCGGTCTGCTGCTCGGTTTGAACGGCTTTCATACACTGCCGTTTGCCAGTGCCGACGATTTTCTGCATGTTTGCGACCCGGCTTGGTCGGGCTGCCTGCTGCTCGACATCCGCATGCCCGGCACCGATGGCCTGGCCCTGCAAGTCGCGCTCAATGAGCGTGAAGTTGCCCTGCCGATCATCTTCATGACCGCACATGGCGACGTGCCGACGGTGCGCACCGCGCTGAAATCCGGCGCCGTCGACTATCTGGAAAAGCCGGTCGATCCGGACGCCATGCTGGCGGCTGTCCGCACGGCGTTTGATGTCGACAACGCAAAGCGGCAAAAAACCGCGCGCGCAGATCTGAGCGAGCAGCGCCTGCGTACACTGACGCCGCGTGAGCACGAAGTACTCGAACTGGTCGTGCAGGGGCAGCAGTACCGCCAGATTGCTGCGGCACTCGGCATCAGCCCGCGCACAGTCGAAGTGCATCGCGCGCGCCTGATGGAAAAACTCGGCGTGCGCAACATCTCCGAACTGGTACGCATGTCGCTCGCCGGCTGAGGCCGGGTGCACGCGAGTGGCCGCACGCAACGTAACGCAGCGCAACCGGTTTACACTGGCTGCATCATGGCGCCAGAATCGAAACTCATGACTGACCGCAGCGCACCGCTGCGCGGACAAGTTGCCATTGTCACCGGCGGCGGCCGCAACATCGGGCGCGCCATCGCAATGGCGCTGGCGGAAGCCGGCGCCACCATCGTCGTGAACGCACGCGCATCGCAGATGGAAGCAGACGAAACCGTGGCAATGATTACAGCGCGGGACGGCAACGCGATCAGTTGCCTGGCCGACGTCAGCGACCGCGCCGCAGTTGCACGCATGGTTCAAACCGCCGTCGATGCTTTCGGCCACATTGATATTCTGGTCAACAACGCGGTCTCGCATGGCACGAAACCATTCGCCGAACTGACCGCTGCCGACTGGCGCCATACACTGGAAGTCAGTCTCGACGGCGCCTTCCACTGCATACAGGCCTGCCTGCCTTCCATGATCGCGCGCGGCGGCGGCAGCATCGTCAACATCGGCGGTTCGTTCGGCCACAAAGGCAGCCTGGGACGCGCCGCCACTGCCGCTGCAAAAGCCGGTTTATCCGGATTGACGCGCGCACTTGCAGTCGAATTTGCCGAACACCGGATCAACGTCAACGATGTCGCACCCGGCCCCGTCAATACACAGCGCACGGTACCGGCGCGCATCAAAGCGGAATCGATTCCGATGGGAAGGTTCGCCGAGCCGGCCGAAGTGGCGGCGATGGTGAAGCTGTTGTGTTCGCCGGAGGGCCGCTACATCACCGGCCAGACGGTGCACGTCAACGGCGGCTTCGTCATGAACAACTGACGGACGATTGCGGCGCTATTCCTGTTTGATGCCGGCAGCGCGCATCAATTCCGCAGTCTTCAATGCATCCGACTTGATGGCGCGCACAAATTCCGCAGTCGAACTGCCGGCCGGATCGTAACCGGCGGCGATCAGCGGTTCGCGCACGCGCGGTTCCTGCATGGCTTTTTGCGTTTCCACCTGCAGGCGTGCGATGATTTCCTTCGGCGTTTTCGCCGGCGCCAGCCAGCCGTGCCAGGCGCCGCTATAAACAAAATCCGCAATGCCGCCCTCGACCATGGTCGGCACCTCGGGCAGCAGCGCCCAGCGCCGGGCCCCGGTGAAGGCGATGGCCCTGAGCCTGCCGGTCTTCAGTTGCTGCAATACTGTCGGCGTCGGCGGCACGAACAGCGACTGGATCTCGCCAGCGATCAGCGCATTGACGGCCGGCGCGCCGCCCTTGTAGGGCACGTGCGTCAGGCGCGCACCGCTGCGCATGTTGAACAGTTCACCGGCCAGATGCAGATTGTTGCCGATGCCGCCCGAGCCGAAGGTCAAACGGCTGTCCGGCTTTTTCGCCAGCGCGACAAACTCTTTGACATTCTGCGCGGGGACCGCCGGATGCACCAGCATCAGATAACCGACGCCGTTGACAACGATGGTGACCGGCGCAAAGTCGCGGTAAATATCGTAGGGCAGATTACGGTGCATCAGCGTGTTGATGACAAAATCCGAGGACGCATGCAGCAGCGTGTAACCGTCGGGGGCGGCCTTCGCGACAAGATCGGTGGCGATGATGCCGGTGGCGCCGTCGCGGTTGTCGATGACGAAATTCTGGCCCGTCTGCGCGGCCACCTGGCGCGAGGCCGTGCGCGCGATCAGGTCCTGCGTGCCGCCGGGGGCGAGGCCGACAATCAGCCGGATCGGCCGCGCCGGATAAGCATCTGCGGCAAACAGCGGAGCTACCGACGCACAGCACAGCGCGACAAGCGCAAGGCCACGCAAGAAATTACACACCAAGGCGCGCGCGTCCGATGGCGATTGCCGTGTTGAGAAATTCCGCCGCCGTCGCGCGCGGTTCGGAATGCGGAAGAATATCTTCCGCCGTCGCCACCGCGCCGACAAAGCCCTGCATATGCCACTGCCCGGGCGAGGCGATCAGCGGCAAATCCGCCGCCTTCAGGCGCGGCGACGGGCACACATAAAGATACGGCTGTGCATAATGTTCGTCGCCCGGTGACATGCCGACATTGATCGACCGCGCGTTCCCGCCCTCGTCCGCATCAAACGCAATCAGCGTCGCCATGTCGAAATGGTGCGGCCAGCAGCGTAGCGGGCCAGCGGTCGGCTGCGCCGCGGCCACGCTGGCGAGCAGATCGGCGGCCGCGTCGTACCAGCGCGCCAGTTCTTCAAACGCCTCCGACTCGCCGCTGACGTGGTAGGCCGAACCGCGCGTCACCGGCAGCGACGGCAGTGTATAGGGCAGTTCGATTTCACTCGCCTGTTTGAGGCCCAGCGCGCGCATCGCCGAATCGAACCAGACCGCGACGCTGGCGTCCTTGCGCCCGCCGAGTTCGTATTCGTCGAGATCGCGGTTGTTGCGCAGTATGATCAGCGCAAAGCGATGCAGGCTGAAACCGATGCGCACTTCCGCGTTGCCGCTGGCGATGGGCTGCGACATGAAGGCCGCGCGCTCGCCGTCCCAGGCCAGGCTGGCGTGGCTGTCGTCGGCTGCCGCCTCCAGGTTCGCGCGCGCCACTTTAGCGACCCATTGCACCGCGTGGTGCGCAACGTTGCGTGCCCTGACCAGGGCTGTCGGCGTCTTCGCGCCGAGCGTGGACCAGTCAAACTGCATCGGGTTCTCCAGGATTTTCGATGCGCAAGTCTAACATCTGCGGCATCGAACGCCGAACCGCGCGCAGGCCCCCGCTTACTGCACCTCGATTTTCGCCTCGCGTATGACACGCCCCCACTTCAGGCTTTCGCTTTTCACGAACGCCGCGAATTCACCGGGCGTCGTCGGCGCCGGTTCCGCGCCCTGCGACAGCATCGCCTGCACGGTATCGGGCTGGCGCAAAACCGCCACGACATCGCGGTTGATCTTCGCCACAACCGCTGGCGGCGTGCGCGCCGGCGCAAACAAACCAAACCACACATACGACTCCAGCCCCGGATAGCCCTGTTCGGCAGCGGTCGGCACGTCGGGCATGCCGGCGTAGCGTTGCGTGCCGAGCAGTGCCAGCGCGCGCAGGCGGCCGGCGCGCACCTGCGTCGCGGTCGTGGTGGTCGAGAGAAACGCGGACTGCACCTCCCCGGTCATCAGCGCCGTCATCGAAAAACCCGCGCCTTTGAACGGAATATGCACGAGGCCCGCGCCGGTGAGTTGATTGAACAATTCGCCGGCGAGATGGCTGCTACTGCCTGCCACCGACGAGGCGTAGTTGACGCCGCCCGCCTTGGTCTTCGCGTAAGCAATGAATTCGCGCAGGTTGTGCGCCGGCACCGACGGAATCACCACAATCACGACGCCCGAATTGGTGAGGTTCGAGATCGGCGCGAAGTCGCGCAACGGATCGAACGGCAGTTTCCTGATCAGGTATTGCGCGGTGGCATGCACGCTGATGCCGCTGACGATCAGCGTGTGCCCGTCGGGGTTCGCCCGCGCAACGATTTCCGCGGCAACGATGCCGCCGACCGCCGGCCGGTTATCAACGACTACCTGCTGATGCCAGCGTTCGCCAAGGCGTTGCGCGATGTAACGCGCGCTGAAATCCCCGGTGCTGCCGGGCGAACCGGCGATCAGGCGTACCGGTCGCTGCGGAAAATCCTGTGCCGGCGCGGCGGCCGCGGCACAGGCCAATACGGCTGCCAGCCCGATACAGGCGTTCATCGAACGCCGGCGCGGGCCTATTTCTTCGGCCAGTTGGCGATGGCGCGCGCCGAACCGGTCAGTTGCAGGATGTGCATGCCGGAATTGGCGCGATCGACGACGTAGATGTAACCGCGGTCATCGACGTCGACGTTGTTCGACTGGATCGCCATGCGGTCGGACGCGGCAGTCGCGTTGACCTTGCCGCGTTGTGTCGCCGGCGTTTCGAGCACCACGGTGTTCTTGTTCATCGCCGGAATGTAATAAGCAATTTCCTTCGGGTTGTACGGATCGCGCACATCCAGCGCGCGCAGGCCGGCGTTGAACCACGTAAAGAACATGATGCGCTTGTGATAAACCGCGGTCGCCGTCTCGTTCGACGAATGCGAACCGTAACGTCCGCCGCGCGTGCAGTAGTTGCCGCTCGCCTCTTTCACCGTCCAGTTCGACACACCCATCGGTTTGGTTTCGGTCGTGATGTCGACAAACCACACCTGCTGGCGGCCTTCGAGACATTCCTTCTGGATCGCCTCGTCGGTGATGACGATGAAATCACGCGGGCTGCCGTCCTTGGCCTTGGCGTATTCCGGCATGTCGACACCGAGCATTGGAAACACCGTGTGTGCGCCGTTGTTCGGCATCATGTCGAAACGCGACACCTGCGGATAGAGCAGATTGGCCGCTGTCGGCTCTTTCGGTCCGTTCAAGAGCTTGTCGCGATCGACGATCTGCAGAATGCCGCCCTGATTGGTGCCGTAACCGAAATAAATGCGGTTGCCCTTCGGCCCCGTCGAGAACATGCCGTGCAGCGTCATCGGCACCGGCCCCGTCGCACCGGACTCCTGGCCTGGCAGGCCGAAGTTGCGGATGAACACCGGGTTGGCCGGGTCCGACAGATCGTAGACCTGCGTCATGCGGTTGGCGCGCCAGCCCGGCACGCCCGAAACCAGGTACGCGATGCCGGTGTCGCACTCCCACCAGTTCTTATGCGTGCCTTCGAGCCCCTTGACGACCGTCGACAACAGCGCCGGTTTCGCCGGATCGGTAACATCGTAAATTTCATGCGCGGAATTGCCGAATACGCGCAGCAGATAAAACTTGCCCTTGACACCCTTCGGCAGTGTATCGCCGCTGCACACGCGCACCATCTGCGCGCCGCCTTGTTCGGCCTTGCCGGTTTCGCCCGGAATGTGCGCAAGCTGCACCGGTTTTTTCGGGTTGGTGACATCGACGATCGAGGTGCCGTTGTTTTCAGTCTGACCGTTCAGCGGATTGATCTTGATGTCGCCGTGGTGGCCGACATA
>JANXSE010000366.1 GCA_025356695.1 Betaproteobacteria bacterium | reverse complement strand
AAGTGATCCTCGGCGGGCCGGCCGGCGGCGGGCTCGATCAGCTGGCGCGTGCCTTCGAGCAGGCGCTGCGCGAAGCGAAACTGTTCGAGCAGCCGCTGGTGATTGTCAACATGGCGGGTGGCGGTGGCAACGCGGCGCGCGGTTTCGCGATCGGCCGCAAAGGCGATCCATATACGCTCTTGATCGATACCAACCGCGTTTATCTCAACAAGCTGCTTGGCAACAGCCCGTTCAGTTACGAAGCATTGACGCCGGTTGGCCGCCTCGTCACCGAGTACATGGTATGGGCGGTGCGCACTGAATCGCCGATCAAGTCGGCGCGCGAAATTCTCGATCGCCTGAAAGCCGACCCGGCCTCGGTGGTGTTCGGCCTGTCGTCGCTGCCGAGCAGCGACCAGATCAACGTTGTAGCGCCGGCGATGGCCGCTGGTGTCGACGCGAAGAAAATGCGCATGGTCGCGTTTAGCACCGGCGGCAATCTCAATACGCAACTGCTCGGCGGTCACGTTGCCGTGGTATCGACCACGCTGTCGGAGATCATCGCGCTTGTGCGCAGCGGCCAGGTCCGCCTGCTGGCGGTGTCGGCGCCCGAAAAGCTCGGCGGCGAAATGGCCGGCGTGCCGCACTGGCGCGCGCTCGGTCTCGACGTCGCAGTGCTGCACTGGCGTGGTGTGTTTGCGCCGGCCGGCATTGCGCCCGAAGCGCTCAAGTACTGGGAAGACACGCTGGCGCGTCTGGTCAAGACCGACGAGTGGAAAAAAGCGCTCGAGAAATTCGGTTGGTACGATTCCTACCTGGGTTCGGCCGCGTTCAAAAAAGAACTCGACAAGGAGGCGCTGGTCTTCGCCAAATACCTCGCCGATCTCGGCATGCTGAAAAATCCGCCGCAATAAATTTGCGCGGCGAGTGGCGGAAGAGAGTGGGAGTCGAACCCACGCAGGACTGTAAACAGCCCCTACCAGGTTTGAAGTCTGGCCGCCCCACCGGGAGCGATTCCCTTCCGTATTTCCATAACGCTAAATCCGCGCGTCCGCAATGTTAACTGTGTCGCGACGCATCCGCTACTTGCCCAATGATTTTGCCGCTGCGGCCGCGGCTTTTTCGCCGTCTTCCAACGCGTCGCTCAGCATGCCGCCGCAGCCGGCGCGCACTGCGCCCGCCGCAAACACGCCGGCCAGCGAAGTTTGCATCACCGCATCGGTGGCCAGGCGTCCGTTGCCTTCGCGTTTGACGTCGGCCGGCACGAAATCGATATTCGGCTCGAGCCCGACGTAGGCAAAAAATCCGCTGGTCGGCAGATCGCTGCTTTTGCCGTCGGCGCTTTTCACGCGCACTTTCTTCACCATCTGCTCGCCTTCGATTGCTTCGACCACGGTATTCCACAACGGCTGTATCACCGGTTGCGCGTCGACGGCGTCGATCAGCGCCTGCTGCGCGCGGAATTTTGTGCCGCGATGCACGAGGTGCACGCGTTTACAGAACTGCGCCAGCACCAGCGCTTCCTGCAGCGCCGAGTCGCCACCGCCGACGACCACAACTTCTTCGTCTTTGTACATGGGGCCGTCGCAATCGGCGCACTGCGAGACGCCGCGGTGTTCGAATTCGGCTTCGCCGGGAATGCCGAGGCGTTTCAGTTTTGCACCGGAGGCGACAATCACCGCACGCGCGGTGTGCGTGCCGCCATCAGTGCTTACAGTCAGTTTGTCGCCGTTCTTGGCGATAGCGTTGACGGTTTCGCTGATGTTTTCAACGCCGAGATCGGAAATCTCCATCATCAGGTTCGACGCGTAGTCGGTGCCCGAACCTTCGATCTCGCCGTCGAGTTCATTGATGTTGACGATGAGGCCGCCGAACAGCAGTTGTTCCACGCTGGCCGTGCGCAGGCCTTTTTGCGCGAGCGCTTTGGCGGCAGACAGGCCGGCGACGCCAGCACCGATGACGATCACATCGAAGTTCGAGTCAGACATGCTTACCTCTTAATAACGTTTGATTGGACGGGAATTGGGGCGGCGCTGCGCCGTCGATACGGCAGGTTTTGCCGGCGACGGCGCGGCAGCGGTAGCTTGTTTCGGCGGCGCCGGCGGCGCGGTGGCGGCGCCGAGAAGCGTCGCAAAATCGCGCCGCATTTTGCGCTGGTCGCCGATGCGTTGCGTGATGCCGAGACGATCGAGGCATTCGAGGATTTCGATGGCCAGCCCTCGGCCGACGCCGGTGCGGTCGCGGTATTGCGCGGCGGTGAACTGATTGCCCGCCGCATTCTGCGCCACATCGACGGCGCAGGCGGCGAGCTGGGCGAGCGTCGTGCGCGGATAAAAGCGCTCGGGCGTGACACGGATCACTTCGTTGGTTTTCGCTTTGCGATGCAGAAAGTCTTTGAGCATGACTTCCTTCAGCTTGGTCAGCGGCGCGAGATCTTTCAGCGGCGGCACGTTGAAACCCGCCGCTTCCATCACCGGTTTGACTGACTCCCACATTTTCTGGTCGGCCGGATTGTCGGTGGCGATGTGCTGCGGCAGGCGCGCGTGCGAACCGGCGACCTCGAGTTTCTTTTCGTCGGCGAGTACACGCAGCAACGCAGTGAAAGTCTCCGCAGTGAGTGCCGGCGCATGCGTTTTGCGCAGCATTTCGATTTCGGCGCCGACGGCCTGCGGCGAGTCGCGATGAAATTTTGTCAGCGCTTCAACCACATTTTGATTGATTTTTTCGACGTGCGGCTTCGGCAGCGCAACGCGCTGTTCCTTGCCGACGATGGTGGTATCGATCGCAGCGACCAGTGCGTCGACGCGCTCGGGCTTCAGATTGAAGGTGCGTTCGAATTGCGCCAGATCGACGCCTGAAGGCGAGCAGGTCAGCAGGGCTCCCAGCGCCGTTGCCGGGTCGTCGTGTTCGAGCGCGGCGAGCTGCGCTGCGCGCGTCGCCGTGTTGCGCCGCGTGGCTGGTGCATATGGGTCGACGATGGTGCCGCCGCCGATGGTGCGCGTCGCCGATTGGTCGCGCACGATGAAGCGGTCGCCGTGCAATGCGGCGAGCGGCGCATCGGTGATGAGTTGCACGATGGCCGATTCGCCCTGCGCGATCACCGCACCGCGGCGGATCGAGATGCGCGCGGTGACGTCGGCGGTGCCCAGATGCATGTGCACGGGCGTCCAGTGTTTGAGCGGTTGCGCTTCGCTCGCCAGCACCTGCAGGCGCACGTCGAGGCGATTGGTCGGCGCGTGTACCGCGGGGGCGACCAGCCAGTCGCCGCGGCTGACCTGCGCGAGTTCGACTCCGGAGAGATTGATAGCGCAGCGTTCGCCGGCCGCGGCCTGTTGCGCGCCGCCGCCCTGTTTCTGCATGCCGCGCACACGCACTTCGATGCCGCCGGGCGAGAGCATCAGATGATCGCCGACGGCAACTGCACCGGTGACGACGGTGCCGGTGACGACGGTGCCGCTGCCGGCCTTGGTGAAGACGCGGTCGATGGTGTAGCGGAAGTGCCGGCCGGTGTGTTCGCGCTGCCGGTGTGCCTTGGCAGCGGCGGCGAGTTCATTGCGCAGGGCTTCGATGCCGTCGCCGCTGAT
>JANXSE010000364.1 GCA_025356695.1 Betaproteobacteria bacterium | reverse complement strand
TCGATATCGTCGCCGCGGCTGTTGGCCGGATAAATTGCGAACACACCGTTGGCCTGCAGCCAGCGGCCTTCGACGATTTTTTTCAGCATGGCCTGCGCGTCCGCCAGCACTTTACGCGCCTCGACACCAACCACCGCATCGTCGAGAATTTTCGGATAGGAACCCGCCAGATCCCAGGTCTGGAAAAACGGCGCCCAATCGATCTGTGCGGCGATTTCCGCCAGATCGTAGTTCTTCAAATGCTTGATACCGACGAAGGCCGGCGGCGGCGGCACATTGGTTTTCCAATCGGTCTTGAAGGCATTGGCGCGCGCGTCGGCAATCGAAATCAGCTCCGGGCCTTTTTTGTTGGCGTGCTGCGCGCGCGTCTTGTCGTACTCGACGCGCAATTCGTCGAGATATTTGCGCCGCGTCACTTCATCGTCGGCGAGCAGGTTGCTGCACACCGTCACGCTGCGCGAGGCATCCGGCACCCACACCGTCGGTCCGTTGGTATAGCCCGGCGCGATTTTCACTGCGGTGTGCGTGCGCGAAGTCGTCGCCCCCCCGATCAACAGCGGCATGGTGAAACCCTGGCGCTGCATCTCGCGCGCAACATTGCCCATCTCTTCAAGCGATGGCGTGATCAGGCCTGACAAACCGATGATGTCGACCTTTTCGGCGAGTGCGGTGTCGAGTATCTTCTGGCACGGCACCATCACACCCATGTTGACGACTTCATAGTTGTTGCACTGGAGCACCACCGAGACAATGTTCTTGCCGATGTCGTGCACGTCACCCTTGACGGTGGCGATGACGATCTTGCCTTTCGGCTTGTGATCGCCGAGGCGCGCCTTTTCCGCCTCGATGTACGGGATCAAATGCGCGACCGCCTGCTTCATGACGCGCGCGCTTTTCACCACCTGCGGCAAAAACATTTTGCCGGCGCCGAACAGGTCGCCGACGATGTTCATGCCGTCCATCAGCGGGCCTTCGATGACGTGAATCGGCCGGCCGCCGGACTTTTCCAGCTGCTGCCGCGCTTCCTCGGTATCTTCAATAATCCATTGCGTGATGCCGTGCACCAGCGCGTGCGAGAGGCGCTTCTGGACCGGCGCCTGACGCCATTCGAGCGTTTGTTCTTCCTTGGCGCCGTCCGCCTTCAATGTGCCGGCGATTTCGATCATGCGCTCGGTCGCATCCGGGCGCCGGTTGAGCACCACGTCTTCAACGCGTTCGCGCAGTTCGGGGGCGAGATCGTCATACACGCCGACCATGCCGGCGTTGACAATGCCCATGGTCATGCCGGCCTTGATCGCGTGATAGAGAAATACCGTGTGGATCGCTTCGCGCGCCGGATCGTTGCCGCGGAAAGAGAAACTCACATTCGACACACCGCCGCTGACTTTCGCGTATGGCAGGTTCTGGCGTATCCAGCGCGTCGCCTCGATGAAATCGACTGCGTAATTGTTGTGCTCTTCGATGCCGGTCGCAATCGCGAAAATGTTCGGATCGAAAATGATGTCTTCCGGCGCGAAGCCGATTTTCTGCGTCAACAGATCGTAGGCGCGTTTGCAAATCGTCGTTTTACGCTCGAAGGTGTCGGCCTGGCCCTGCTCGTCGAAGGCCATGACGATCACCGCCGCGCCGTAACGCCGGCACAATTTCGCCTGGCGCAGGAACTCGGCCTCGCCTTCCTTCATGCTGATCGAATTGACAATCGACTTGCCCTGCACGCACTTCAACCCGGCCTCGATCACTTCCCACTTCGAAGAGTCGATCATGACCGGCACGCGCGCGATATCCGGCTCGGTGGCCACCAGATTCAGAAAGCGCACCATCGCCGCTTTCGAATCGAGCATCGCCTCGTCCATGTTGACGTCGATCACCTGCGCGCCGTTTTCGACCTGCTGGCGCGCGACCGCGAGCGCGTCGTCGAACTGGCCGTTGAGGATCATGCGCGCGAAGGCCTTGGAACCGGTGACGTTGGTGCGCTCGCCGACGTTGACGAACAGCGACGTGTCGTCGATGTTCATCGGCTCGAGTCCCGACAAACGCAGCTTGTGGTCGGGCGGCGGCGGCACGCGCGGCGGCAATGCCTTCACCTCTTCGGCAATCGCGTGGATATGCTCGGGCGTGGTGCCGCAGCAGCCGCCGGCGATATCGATAAAACCAGCCTCGGCAAATTCCTTCAGCAACGACGAAGTGATCGGCGGCGTTTCATCGAAGCCGGTATCG
>JANXSE010000330.1 GCA_025356695.1 Betaproteobacteria bacterium | reverse complement strand
ATAACGCCCGGAGCAAACGCGGAAGAACGCAATGCGGTCGCGGTGTTTCGGATCCATATTGGCCTGAATCTTGAAAACAAAACCGCTGAATGACTTTTCCGCCGGCTCAACCATGCGTGTGCCGCCGTCGCGCGATTGCGGCGGCGGGGCCCATTCGACCAGCGCCTGCAGGATTTCCTGCACGCCGAAATTGTTGATACCGGAACCGAAAAATACCGGCGACTGCCGGCCGGCCAGAAATTCCGGCAAATCAAACGGCGAACTCGCACCGCGGATTAATTCAACATCGCGGCGCACAGCCGCCATCTCGTTGGAAAACAATTCATCGAGGCGCGGATTATCGATGCCGGCGATATTTTCGCTGTCGTCATTGCGGCGTTCTTCGCCCGGCGTAAAGCGCACCAGCCTGTCGCGCCGCAGGTCATAGACGCCACGAAAACTCTTGCCCATGCCGATCGGCCAGCTCACCGGCGCGCAATCGATTTTCAGCACTGCTTCGATTTCCTCCAGCAGCTCGACCGGCTCGCGCACTTCGCGATCCATCTTGTTCACGAACGTAATGATCGGCGTATTGCGCAGGCGGCAGACTTCGAGCAGCTTGATGGTCTGCGCCTCGACGCCTTTGGCGGCATCAATCACCATGACGGCGGCGTCCACCACCGTTAACACGCGATAGGTGTCTTCGGAAAAATCCTCGTGGCCCGGCGTATCGAGCAGATTGATCGTATTGCCGGCGTATTCGAACTGCATGACCGAACTTGTCACCGAAATGCCGCGCTGCTTTTCGATTTCCATCCAGTCCGAGGTGGCATGGCGCGAGCTTTTGCGTGCTTTCACCGTGCCGGCGAGCTGAATCGCGCCGCCGAACAGCAGCAGTTTTTCCGTCAGCGTGGTCTTGCCCGCGTCAGGGTGCGAAATAATGGCAAAAGTCCGCCGGCGTGTGACATCGCGCAGGAGGTCGGACGAGAGCTTGGGCGAATTCATTAAAATCGGCTATCCACGGCAAAACGCAGTATTGATCTGCGGCAAACAAAAACCGCCGGCCGGACTGCGGCAGGCGGCGACAATGGCGCGGATTATACCAATCTGCGCCGTTTCACCGTCCGTTCATTGGCCCTGAGTCGCCAGTAGCTGTTCAATATGCTCACAGGCCGTGCGCGCGCCGTCTTCCTGGCTTAGTGCAGCAGCGACGGCTGTCGCCCGCTCTGCGTAGCTGGCGTCGTTCAGCAAAGACGTTAATTGCTTGACCAGCCTTGCCGTCGTGACCTGCTTGAACGGCAGCACGCGCGCCACGCCGAGATTTTGCGCGCGTCGCGCATTGTCGGGCTGATCGAAGGCGACCGGCACGATCAGTTGCGGATGCCCGGCGGCCAGCGCCTGCGCCAGCGTGCCGACGCCGGCCTGATGTACTACCACCGTTGCGTGCGGAAAAACCCGCGAATACGGCAGATACTGAAACGCCTTGATGCCCGCCGGCAAAACGGGTTGCTGCTGCGGCGGCTGGCCGGTCAACAATATGGCGCGCCGACCCAGACTTTGCGCAGCGTCAGCGGCATGCCGCCAGAAATCGCCGGCGATCAGTACTGCCGACGAGCCGAGTGCAAATACAATCGGCGCCGTGCCGGCGGCGAGAAAAGATTCGAGTTCAGCCGTGTCGGCGGGCGTATGGCTGCCGTCATAGCGGGCAAAACCGCACATCACCGTATGCGCCGGCCAATCCGGTAATTGCCGACTTAAAAGCGGCGAGAACAACGCCAGATTAAGCAAGGGTGAAAACTGGCCTTCAAGCTGTGCGATACCCCGGAACGGTGGCAGGCCGAGTTCGGCCCTGAGTTCATGTAAAGGTTTTTCCCACCTCGCGACCAGCAATTTCAATGCACCGACCGCGAAGCGGTATGGCCCGATGCCGAGCTTGCGCAACGCGAGCAGCCAGCCGCCGGCCGGAAACAGCGGTGGCTCCACAGCCGACAGTAGATTCAACGGCGCTAGCACGGTTGAGATCCATGGAATGCCCTGCTTTTCAGCGACTAGTCGCGCGGTGAACGTCAGCGGATGCGTCACTATCAGATCGACACCGCGTGCCGCGTCCAGCGTGTCGGCATAACTATCGTGCAAATGCCGCATGAATATTTCGCGGATCATGTACTCCGCACCGCGCAGCGAACCGAACAGCTTGCGCAC
>JANXSE010000010.1 GCA_025356695.1 Betaproteobacteria bacterium | reverse complement strand
ACTCCGAAGCCGAAGGTCGCCCGTTCGAATCGGGCCGGGCGCGCCAATCCCCCATAAAAGTGGGCAAACAATGCAGTAGCCTACAACCTAAACGTGGTGCGATGCCACTTAAGGTGAACTTGGTGGGGCCAAAGCGCCTTGTCTTGCGGACAGTGAATATTCTGGTCGGCCAGATTTAATAGAGCGACGGCGTCGTTGTGGGTTTGCGCGACTTGTTTTGAGACGATGACGGCATAGGCATTGGAGACGCCCATCAAACCTTCGTCGAATCCCCAGTGACACAGCTTGCAAAGGGCCATCCCGTTGCGGATGTCGTCGTTCTGGCTGACGCTCCACGGCACGATGTGCGCGGCGTCGACGGCGGTGTGGCCTTCGGACGTGACGATGCGCGTGCCGCAGAACGCGCATCGATGATCGTAGTTGAACACGATCGCCCGGCGAAAACCTTGGTCTCGGGCGGCGATTTTGTATCTTTCAGGGAAGACTGCTTCGCCGGCCGCTTGCGCGTGCGCGGCGTCTTCCAGCACGCGGCTGTATCGAAACGCTTCGCCGTGAATGCCGCTTTGTTCGCGTAACGCCTTTTGGCCCGCCTCTGAAAAGCACGACCGCATCAGCGCCGCTGCAAGCGCCTTGCGCCCGGCGGGGCCCGCCACATGTACGTATAGTTCCTCGTCGATCTCGGCGCCCAATGCGACCTTGCGCAGTTGCGCGACGGAGGTGATCGAATTGATGATCGGCCGGGTGATTTTCTGCCCGGGTAGTGGGACCAGTTTCCAGAATTTCTCCGTGTGCAGGCGCGAGAAAGGAAACGCAATGCTGCTTGTCTGCGTCACCGGCACGATGCTGCGCCAGTAGTCGGTGAAGAGTTCGTTGAGTTCGACGAGTTCCCCTTCGATGTCGATAAAGCGCGAGGTGATCACACCACGCGCTACGAGGGCCATCACCGCAAACAACAGTAGTGGTTTGTGCGGCGCGCGGTTGCGCGTCGCGTCGCCCCACATCCGCCCTGGTGCCCGCGTCAGACTTGAGAACAACGCGCAATAGTGATCGAGCGTCATTCCCAGTACTTCGCTTTTTTCGGAAAGATCCGCCGTACGCCACCGCGCGGATCGGTGTCGTCGCCCGCGTAACGCGGGATGAGATGGATGTGCACGTGCGGTACGGTCTGCCCCGCCGCCGGGCCGTCGTTCACGCCTATGTTATATGCTGTGGGACCTAACTCGGCATCGAGCCCGCGCTTCGCGTTGTCCATCAGCTCGAAAATCGCGAGGCGCTCTTCAGTCGTCGTGTCAAAGAAAGTAGCGATGTGCCGTTTGGGAATAATGAGTGTGTGGCCGGGCGAAACCGGAAACCCGTCCCGAATCGCCATCGCGAGTTTATTCGCCATAATGATGCGCTCCGGTGGCAGATTACAGAAGAGGCACGGCTGACTTCCCGATTGGTTCATGGCGATTGAAGTGATTGCGATGACATTGAATCAAAGCCGGTGCAGAGCTCTTTTTACCATTCGATTTGATTAACAGGAAAGTCTTTACAAATGAATGTTACGCGAGCATCTCCGCGCTCGCTGAGTTGGCTGTTCATGGGTTTTACGCTGAATACCGCGCCCCATGCAAGGCGCCCAACCAATCGGGTCGTCCCTAGATCATAAATATCGGTAAAGCCGATAATTGACATATATCGACAAAGGCGATATATTGCGTTTATCGATATAACCGATAAATGACCTATGCGACAAATCCTGAACCACAGCGCACAACTTGGACAGATTCTCGCGAGCCGCAGGAAGGCTCTCAAGCTCTCGCAACAAGCGCTTGCCGCAAAATTAACTATCAGTCAGAACCGCCTGTCGGAGATCGAGACCAACCCAGGCACCCTCACAGTTGAGCGCCTGCTGGACCTCTGCAATCTCCTCGGCTTGGAGTTGGTTATCCAAAACGGGCCCGCCGCGCAACGTCCGTCCAAAACGGAGTGGTAAGCCATGGGCCGAAAATCCCGCGCGCGCGCGCAGTCAGTCTGGATCAACGGCCAACTTGCCGGCGAGTGGCGAATCCCCGCTCGAGGCGATATCGAATTCCAATATGACCCCGCCTGGGTTGAATCAGAGGACGGACGCCCGCTGTCCCTGTCGTTGCCGTTCAGCCTCGATAAGGCTCCAATCAAGGGCAAGCCGGTCGAATACTACTTCGACAACCTGCTGCCAGACAGCGAACCGATTCGAAGACGTCTGCAGGATCGGTTTCACACAGCATCGCGCAGCTCATTCGAACTCCTCGCGGCGATCGGACGTGATTGCGTAGGTGCGATTCAGTTGCTCGCTCCCGGCGAACAGCCGCAGGGCGTCCACACAATTGACGCAAAACCGCTGACTGATGAGCAGATCGGGAAGGCCTTAATCCAAACCGTATCGCCCCCGTCCTTCGCAGAACACCTTGCCGAGGATGATTTTCGTATCTCGATCGCAGGTGCCCAGGAAAAAACCGCTTTTCTGTGGCACAAGGGCCGCTGGTGCCGGCCGTCCGGATCAACGCCAACCACACACATATTTAAATTGCCGCTGGGCCTGGTGGGCAACATGCAGGCCGACATGACGAGCTCGGTGGAAAACGAATGGCTATGCGCGAAGATACTGGCTGCGTACGGCTTGCCGGTGGCCAACTGCGATATTGGTCAATTCGGCTCCCAGAAAGCGCTTGTCGTTGAGCGCTTTGACCGGCAATTACATTCGAGCGGGAAATACTGGCTGCGCCTCGTCCAGGAAGATTTTTGTCAGGCTACAGCAACGCCTTCCTCGCTGAAGTACGAGCGTGACGGCGGTCCGGGAATGCTCGACATCGCCAAAATACTGAGGGGTTCGGTCAATCGAGATGGCGATCTGGCGTGTTTTCTGAAAGCTCAGCTCCTGTTCTGGATGCTGGCAGCGAGCGATGGACACGCAAAAAATTTCAGTATCCGTCTCCTGAACCAGGGACGCTACCAGCTCACGCCGCTGTATGACGTTCTTTCGATCTGGCCGATAATCGGTAACGGCGCCAAACAAATATCCTGGCACAACGCGCGACTCGCAATGTCAATCCGCGGCAAGAACAAGCATTACCTGATGAAAGACATTCAGCGCAGGCACTTCAACGAGACCGCGGCCCGTTGTGGATTGGGTGAGACAGCTGAACCGATAATAGAGCAGATACTGGAGGCAACGCCGAAAGTCATCGCATCGGTCGAGACCGCGATACCCCGCGATTTCCCGCAGCACGTGCTGCATTCTGTATTGAAGGGATTAAACGATTCTGCCAAGCGGCTTGAAGCCATGCCCGCGATATGAGCGCTAACTTTGGGCCGACAAGCACCGCTTATTGAGCCGGAAAGGCGAAGATAGTGCTGTGGCACACATGTGGCGCAGTTAGCCTGATCAAAATTGATCATGCATTGAGTGATATTGGTTTTGAAAATGGCAAGCGCTGCAAGCAATTGATTTAACAACAACCCTGATTTACAGTTACAACTCCGAAGCCGAAGGTCGCCCGTTCGAATCGGGCCGGGCGCACCAATCATCTAACCGTCTACCGACATCTGCAACTGCCATGAACGAACCCGGCCCCGTTGCAAGCGGTCCGCTCGCCTTCAGAGTGCGGGAGGGGCGCCGCAGCGAAGGGCTGTCCGCGGATGCGGGAGGGTGCACAGTGTTCAGGGTCGATGCGCGCCATGTCGGCGGACATGTGCGCGAGGCGGTGGTCAGTTGCGGCAACGATGACAGCGCATGGCGCATGTTGTCCGACGAAGGGCTGCACCTCAAAGGCACGGATCTCGCGCCGTTTCCGTTCGGTTACTTCAATGCGGGACTGCAGGGCGATTTGATGCGCTGCATCCGCCATGCCGCGGCGGCGCGCGGCGTCGCAATTGATGCGCTCGACATCGTCCTCGACAACGAATACTGGCTGACCGGGTCTTTCGCGCTGGGCACCGCGCAGGGTCATGCCGAGCCGACGCGGATCAAGATTCATTTGCGCAGCGCGGCGCCAGCGGCGGCAGTCAAAGCGTTGATCGATGCCGCGGTTGCGGCTTCACCGGCGCTGGCCTTGTTGCGCACGCCGCTGGTAAACACCTTCGCGCTCTATATCAACGGGCGCCGTCGCGAGGTCGCTGGCGTTGCCGCGTCGCCTGCGCAGGATGTCGAAGATCCGTTTTTGCGTTATCGCGCGCCACCGCAGGCCGCCGCCGGCGATGCAGCCGTCATCGAAAAACTGGCGGCGCGCGAAGCCGGCGAAATTGCCATCGCGCCGTCGGCGACCAGCACGCGTATCACACGCAAAGTCACCGGTCGCGGCCGCCTTGCCGACGCCAGCGGCATGACGGCGATGGAGACCTGGCTGCAGTTGCCGGGCATGAGCCATTTCGCTTTTCACAGCGACGAAAGCGGCTGCGACCGCGCGCCCTGCGGCCTCGCACTGCTGTCGGCGGGTCTCGCCTTTTGCTACATGACGCAGCTGGCGCGTTATGTCGAGGCGATGAAACTTGCCGTCGGTTCGATCCGGCTAGTGCAATTCAGCCCGTATGCGAACGGCAGTGCCGGCGCCGTAGACACGCATTTGTTTTTGCATGGCGACGCGCCGGAGTCCGCGCACACGAATTTGCTGTCGATGGCGGCGCGCACCTGTTACCTGCACGCCTCGATCTCTGCAACTTTGCCGCCATCGATCGAGATCGAGCACAACGGGGCCGCCCTGCGCTGAGGTATCCGTTCGCTTGACGCTCGGATGAGTGCCGGTAAAGTCGTTTGACGAGGGCAATGCGGTCGGTCGACGAAGGGGCACGATGCGCAAAATAAATACCGGGTTCGCACATGAACGGCAGCAGGCGCGCCGTCGCTGGTTAAAACAGGCCGGCGCGCTGGCGGGGGTGTCGGCACTGCCGCTATGGGTGCCGCCGGCGCCGGCGCAATCGACGCTCAACGCGCTGCCGCGGCTGGCACTGATCATCGGTAATACCCGGTACGCCGAAGCGCCGCTGAAAAATCCCGCCAACGATGCAAAGGCGATTGCCACCGAGCTGCAGAAAACAGGCTTCAAGGTCAATCTGCAGCTCGACGCCGGGCGCGCGCAGCTGGCCGAGGCGATTGCGTCATTCAGCGCGGATCTGGCGAAGAACAAGGGTGTGGGCATGTTCTACTATGCCGGCCACGGCGCGCAGCTGGCGTGGCGTAACTACCTGATTCCGGTCGACGCAGTGATCGAGAAGCTCGAGGACATGCGCACGAAGACGATCGATTTGAGCGCGCTGCTCGAAGGCATGACCCGCGCGAAGAACCCGATGAACGTCATCATGCTCGACGCCTGCCGCGACAACCCCTTTGGCACCAAAGTGCCGACCGAGCAAAAAGGGCTGTCGCAATTTGACGCGCCACCGGGTTCGTTATTGGCCTATGCCACGTCGCCGGGCAACACGGCCGGTGACGGGGAGGGTGCCAACGGGCTTTATACGGAAAACCTGTTGCGCGAGATCCGCGTGCCCGAAGCCAAGATCGAGGATGTACTGAAGCGCGTGCGTCTTGCCGTGCGGCGCAAGTCGGAAGGCCGGCAGATTCCCTGGGAGAGCACTTCGCTCGAGGACGATTTTTATTTTCTGCCGCCGCAGCATGTCAGACAACTCTCCGAGGCGGAGATCGAGAAGGCGTTCGACGAAGAACTGGCCATCTGGGAGAAGATCAAGGACGCCAAAGAGCCGGGTCCGCTGGAGGAGTATCTGCGCAATTATCCGAGCGGAAAATTCTCGGAGCTGGCGCAGTATCGTCTGGACCGGGTGCTGAAGGCGCAGGGCGAGAAGGCGATCCAGATCGAGGTGGCGAAGGAAAATCCTTTTTCCAAGGGCATCGCCCGCATTGATACGCAGTTCAAGCCTGGCGAGAGCTGGAGTTACCGGGAGATGGACATTTTTACCCGGCTTGAGATCCGCAAATTCACCTCGCGCGTGGCGGAGATCGCTGGTGATGAAGTGCGGTTCAGCGGCGGCCTGATTACGGATCTTTTCGGCAATATCGTCAAACGCCCGGACGGCTGGGTTTACAGTGGCGCCCAGTTTTTCATTCCCGAATACAGTGTCGGGAAAAAATGGACGACGCGCTTTCGAATTACCTCGCCGAAAGGCGGCGTGGGCGAAACAAATTACGAATTCAAAGTGGTTGCGCGTGAAAACATCAGCGTGCCCGCCGGCATTTTCGAAGCCTATCGGGTCGAGGGCACCGGTTGGAGCACGGTGGTGCAGGGTTCCGGGATACTCAACCTGCGCAACAATTACTGGATCGTGCCGGGCATCCGCCGGGTGGTTGCCAACGAAATTCAGCGCATCCATTCGAGCGGAAAAATTGTCAGTAACGAACGTCTCGAACTGACCGCCTATACCCAGCTCTAGTCGTGTCTGCGCGGCAGGGTAGAATCATTGCACTACCATGGCGTCCAACTTCGATACTGATGCCGTCGTCATCGGCGGCGGCCACAACGGCCTCGCTTGCGCCTGCTATCTCGCGCAGGCCGGGCTCCGGGTGCGCGTGCTCGAGCGCCGTGCGGTGGTTGGTGGTGCTGCGGTCACCGAGGAATTTCATCCGGGCTTTCGCAATTCGACGGCGAGTTACACGGTCAGTCTGCTCAATCCGAAAGTCATCGCCGATCTCCGCCTGCGCGAACACGGACTGAAAATCCTCGAACGTCCGGTTTCAAATTTTCTGCCGCTGGCGGACGGTGATGCGCTGACGATCGGGCCGACGCTCGCCGATACGCAGCGCGCGGTGGCGAAATTTTCCACGCGCGACGCTGCTGCGCTGCCGCGTTACTACGAGATGCTTGAGGGCGTTGCCGCGGTGCTGCGCGAACTGGCGCTCGAAACGCCGCCGAACGCCGGCGGTGGCCTGCGCGACCTGTTTACTGCGCTGGCCGCCGGCAATCGTTTGCGCAAACTCGATATGAGGGCGCGGCGTGATGTGCTCGATCTGTTCACCAAAAGCGCCGGGCAGTTGCTCGATGCGTGGTTCGAATCAGACGCGCTGAAGGCGGCTTTCGGTTTCGATGCGATCGTCGGCAATTATGCGAGCCCCTACACGCCGGGTTCGGCCTACGTATTGCTGCATCATGTGTTCGGCGAGGTCAACGGCAAACAGGGCGCCTGGGGGCACGCGGTCGGCGGCATGGGGGCGATCACGCAGGCGATGGCGGCGGAGGCGCGCGTGCGCGGGGTCGAAATCACGACCGAGGCCGGGGTCGCGCGCGTGCTCGTCCGCGACGGTGCGGTGCGCGGCGTCGCGCTCGAAGACGGCAGCGAAATCAGTGCGCGCTGCGTGGTGTCCAACCTCAATCCAAAGCTGCTCTATCTGAAATTGATTGAAGCGCGCGAACTCGACGACGATTTCGTCGCGCGTATGCGCAATTTTCGTTGCGAATCGGCGACCTTTCGCATCAACGTGGCCCTGTCCGAACTGCCCGACTTCAGCGCGCGGCGCGGCACGATGCTGCAGCCGCACCATCAGGCCGGCATCATCATGGCACCGTCGCTCGCCTATATGGAACGCGCTTATTTCGATGCGCGCACGCACGGCTGGTCGCGTGAGCCGATCGTCGAAATGCTGATCCCCAGCACGGTCGATGACACGCTTGCACCGGCCGGCAAACATGTCGCCAGTCTGTTCTGCCAGCATTTCGCGTTTGATCTGTCCGGCGGCAAAAACTGGGACGATTGTCGCGACGAGGCCGCCGCTCTCGTCATCGATACTGTCAACCGCCACGCGCCGAATTTCAGGGCGAGCATCCTCGGCCGGCGTGTGTTGTCGCCGCTCGATCTGGAACGCGAGTTTGGTTTGATCGGCGGCGATATCTTTCACGGCGCGCTGTCGCTCGACCAGCTCTACAGTGCGCGCCCGCTGCTCGGCCATGCCGATTATCGCGGGCCGCTGGCGCGCCTCTATATGTGCGGATCGGGTACGCATCCCGGTGGCGGCGTGACGGGACTGCCCGGACATAACGCGGCGCGCGAAATCCTGCGCGACTGGCGGCGCGGTAAACTCGGCGCATGACAACAGTACGTTTGGGCACGCCGGTCGGCATGACCATGGTGATGTGCATTGCCGAAGCCTTCAGCATGACGGGCTTCGCCTGTTACACCACGCTGTTGCCCGGGCTGATGAAGGAATGGACGCTCAGCAACGCCGAGGCGGGCCTCATCGGCGGTATTTTCTATACCGGTTATATGGTGGCGGTGCCGGTGTTGTCGAGCCTCACCGACCGCATTGATTCGCGCCGTATCTACGTTTTCGCCTGCGCGCTGTCGGCGCTCGGGGCGGCGTGCTTCGCCTTGTTCGCGCAAGGACTGTGGAGCGCCCTGCTGTGCCAGTTCGTGATCGGTGCCGGACTCGGCGGCACCTATATGCCGGGTTTGAAGTCGTTGACCGATCATTTGCAAGGGGCGGCGCAATCGCGTGCCACCGCCTTCTACACCGCGGCATTCGGCGTTGGTTCGAGCATTTCGATCGTCGTCAGCGGCAAGATCGCCGCGACCTTTGGCTGGCCGGCGGCATTTGCGTTCGGTGCCATCGGGCCGGTATTGGCGGCGGCACTTGTCATGCTGGGCATGCCGAAGGGCCGCGTGCATGCGGCGCACGAAATTGCCGCGGCACCGGCCCTGCTCGATTTCAGGCCGGTGCTGAAAAACCGCAAGACCCGTCTCTACGTGCTGGGTTATTCGCTGCACAACTACGAGTTGTTCGGCCAGCGTTCGTGGATGGTCGCTTTCCTGGTTTTCTGCGGCAGCCTGCAGCCGGAAGGCATGGGCCTGCCGCTGGCGGCAGCGACGCTGGCCGCCATCATCAACGTGCTGGGTCCGGTCATGAGTGTCAGCGGCAACGAGCTGGCCATCCGCTTCGGGCGCGAGCGCATGATCTTCCTCTTCATGGGCGCTTCGGGTGTGCTGGCCTGCGTGGTTGGTTTCACCGCAGCGTTGCCGTGGCTGTTCGTGTTTTTGCTGATGTGCGTGCATTACGGCTGCATGCTCGGCGATTCCGGTGCGCTGACCTCCGGCGTGATTGCCGCAACACCGCCGCAACAACGCGGGGCGACGATGGCGGTGTATTCACTGTCGGGATTTACCGCGGCATTTCTGGCGCCGCTGGTGTTTGGTGTCGTGCTCGATCTTGCCGGTGGCAACCGCAACGTGATGGCGTGGGGGCTGGCGTTCGCCAGCATCGGCATCTTCGGCGCGCTGTCGCCGCTGGTGCGCTTCATCGCCGCGCGTCGCGCGCGCGGCTGAAACGCTATTTGCCGGTGTAAAAAGCCGGCCAGCGTTCTTTCACCCACTCGCCGTCTTCCTTGTACATGTGACAGGCGTTGATCTGGAACGGCCGTTTGGCGCCGATTTCTGCGTTCGCGGCGCGGCGGTTTTCGCGCGCGCGGTTGGTAGCTTGAAACGCCGTAGTGGCGAGCGGGCCGAGCAGTTCGACCAGATGCGTACAGCCTCTGACGTCGCCGAGATGTTCAAGCATTTTCCTGCGCCAACCCGGGCCGATGGTGATGCCGATCAGCTTTTTGAAATTGGGCGTGATCGTCGGGCACAGGTTGTAGGGACTGGCGTCCGTCACCGCCTCGACCTCGCGGATCACCATGTCGAGATCAACCGTCAGACGTAGCCACATGTTGTGGATCGGTTCGCCCGGCTGGCGCGCGCGGCCGGTGTCGCGCGCGGTGGTGGGAAACGACTTGGTGTCGACCAGATGGCCTTCGATGTCCCACAGGCCGTCTTCGCGCTCGTAACCGCAACACTGGATGTCGCGGGTATGCATGTGTTTTCTGGGGGCGGCGGGCGGTAGCGGCATGACGGACTCCGTTGAAGCGGTTGGGTTGAGTTATTGCGTGGCGGCGATTTTGCGTTGTTCAAGCTCGGCGAGCAGCGCGCGTTGTTGCGCCGGTGTGTAAGTCGTCCAGTAAGAAATTTCCCGCAGCGTGCGCCGGCAGCCGCGGCACCAGCCGCTCTCCGCGTCGATCTCGCACACGAACACGCACGGCGATTCGACCTCGTCGCTCATGCCGCCGCGAATTTGCCGGCGAGCGCGCGCGCCACGCGCGATTGCGTCGGGCGGCCGAGCGCCTTGCAGATGAAGTCGCCGGCGGCGACCAGTTTCTGCATGTCGATGCCGGTGGCAATGCCCATGCCGTCGAGCATGTAGAGCAGGTCTTCGCTGGCGACGTTGCCGGTGGCGCCCTTGGCGTAGGGGCAGCCGCCGAGACCGGCCACCGAACTGTCGAAGGTGGCGACACCGCATTCGAGTGCCGCCAGCGTGTTGGCGAGCGCCTGGCCGTAAGTGTCGTGAAAATGTCCGGCGAGTTTTTCCGCCGGAATGTATTGTGCGACGTCTTCGATCACCGCACGCGTGCGGCCCGGCGTACCGGTGCCGATGGTGTCGGCGATGGTGATTTCATAACAGCCCATGGCAAACAATTCGCGTGCCACGCGCGTGACCTGCGCGGGCTTTACTTCGCCTTCGTAGGGGCAGCCGAGACAGACCGAAATGTCGCCGCGCACGCGGAGCCCGCGCGCGATCGCTTCGGCGCAGACTTCGGAAAAGCGCGCGAGGCCTTCGTCGATCGAACAATTCGTATTGCGCCGGGAAAACGATTCAGTCGCTGCGCCGAACACCACAACTTCATCGCAACCCGCCGCAATCGCGGCGTCGAGTCCCTTGCGATTGGGCACCAGCACCGGATAACCGACGCCGGGTTTGCGGCGGATGCCGGCCATCACTTCGGCATTGTCGGCCATCTGCGGCACCCACTTCGGCGAGACGAAGGCGGTCGCTTCAATCACCGGCAGGCCGGCGTCAGTCAGGCGGTCGATTAGTTCGATCTTCACGGCGGCGGGCACGTTCTGCGCCTCGTTTTGCAGGCCGTCGCGCGGGCCGACTTCGACAATGCGGACGCGGGTGGGGATCGCCATGCCAGGCCCCTAGCGCTTTTTCTTTTTCTTGGTCGCCGACACCGGTGCCACCCAGGCGGCGCTGCGCTTCTCCAGAAAGGCGCCAAGACCTTCCTGCGCTTCCGGCGTGGCACGGATTTCCGCAATGGTGCGCGCGGTTTCGACGACGGTCTCAGGGCCGACGCTGGCGTGCGCGACTTTCGCGATCTGCTGCTTGGCAAAAACAATCGCCTTCGGCCCGCCGCAATAGAGTTCGGCCAGCACGTTGCCGATGCGCGCGTTGAGTTCGCCGCTTTCGACGATGTCGTGCAACAGGCCGACGCGGAATGCTTCTGCTGCGTCGAAGGTCTCGCCGGTCAGAAAATAACGCCGTGACTGGCGCTCACCGATCGCCGTTACTACATAAGGGCTGATCATCACCGGCGCAAGGCCGAGACGCACCTCGGACAAGCGGAAAGTCGCATCGCGCGAGCCGATCGCGATGTCGCAGGCGGCGACGATGCCGACACCGCCGCCGCGCACCGCGCCGTGCACGCGCGCCACCGTGGGTTTCTTCAAGGCATAAATGATGTTGAAGATCTGCGCCTGCGCCAGCGCGGCTTCGTAATTCTGCTTTTTCGAAAAATTCGCGCTCTTGCGCATGTGGCCGATGTCGGCGCCGGCGCAAAAGCTGTCGCCCTGGCCCATGATGACGACGGCGCGCACGTTCGGATTGGCTTCGAGCGCCTTCAGCGTGGTGATCAGCTGCACACCCATTTCGGGGTCGAGCGCATTGTGCACATCCGGGCGGTTCAAGGCGACGGTTGCATTGCCGTCCCTGTCGATTTGCGACAACACCTTGCTGGTCATGATTGTTCCAGTCGCTGTTTGAATTGTTTTTTCACGCCGGCGCGCAGGCGCGACGCCAAGATGGCCATCAGAAGCGCCGGCAGTGCCGGTGGAAGACTCCGGTTTACATTATAGCCATGCGCCGCGCCTTCCGGCGCGGCGCCGACCTGTCGTATGATCGCCCTTCGCCGTGATCCACCCGCGCAGCGCGGCACCGTTGGCATTCAAACAGGAGCCGCCACAACACATGGAAACAAACCTGAAAGACAAAACGGCGCTGGTCACCGGCGCCAGCGCCGGCATCGGCCGCGCCTGCGCCAAAGCACTGGCGCTCGAAGGCGTGCAGGTGGCGGTGGTGGCGCGGCGCGCCGAACTGCTTGAGCAATTGTCCGCGGAAATCGTCGCCGCCGGCGGCGTTAAGCCGCATGTCATTGTGGCCGACATCATGCAGCCCGAAGCGCCGGCGCAGATCACAGCGGCGGCGCGGCAGGCTTTCAACCATATCCAGATTCTCGTCAATGCGGCCGGCGGCAGCCAGCAACTGCCGATCATCGGCGCCGAAAACGTCTGGGAAGACGGGTTGACGCTCAACTTTACGCGCGTGCGCCAGCTCACCCAGGCGGTGATTCCGGACATGATGGCGCGGCGCTTCGGGCGAGTGATCAACCTGTCGGGTAAATCGGAACCCGACCGCATGAATATCGCCTACGCGGCGAAAGCCGCGCTGCATGGCTGGGCCAAAGCGCTGTCGC
Source organism: Betaproteobacteria bacterium (assembly GCA_025356695.1). The sequence continues at coordinate 9,959 of JANXSE010000010.1, read as the reverse complement.
GCGAGGTCGGGCGTTACAAGATTACGGTCAACTCGATTGCGCCGGGCAAGATCGTCAGCGAGCAGATTCTGCGCAATTATTCCGAGGAAGTGCGTGCCAAGTATGCGCGCGAAGATATTCCGCTCGGCGAACTTGGTCAGCCGGAGGACGTCGCCAATCTGGTGGTGTTCCTTGCCTCGCCGCTGGCGCGTTACATCACCGGCACAGTGATCCCTGTCGATGGCGGCATGCGTCGTTATGCGTTCTAGGCGAGTGCTGCTTCAGAGGCGATTGAGTTCGCGCGTGTAGGCGTCCAGCGCGTCCCGGCTAAAACAGGCGAAGATGATTTTTTCGAACGCCGGGTTTGCGGCGACGAAGGCTGCGGTCTCGCGCACGGCGATGGCGACCGCCTGTTCAAGCGGGTAACCGTAGACACCGCAGCTGATCGCCGGAAACGCGATCGTTTTTACGCCGTGCTCAAGTGCCAGCGCGAGGCTCGTGCGGTAACACGAGGCAAGCAGTTCGGGTTCGCGCCGTGTGCCGCCATGCCACACCGGGCCCACCGTGTGAATCACGTATCCCGCCTTCAGTTTGTGGCCGCGCGTAAGCTTTGCCTCGCCGGTGCGGCATCCGTTCAGGGCACGGCACTCTGCCAGCAGTGCGGGACCGGCGGCGCGGTGTATGGCGCCATCGACGCCGCCACCGCCGAGCAGCGTGGTGTTGGCGGCGTTGACGATGGCATCGACCGCCAGCGTGACGATGTTCGCTTCAACCGCCTGCAGAATGTCGCGTGCTGAAGTCACGCGTCAGAACGGGCCGCTGCCCAGCCAGCGTTCCATCTGTTCGAACCGATCGACGCCCCAGAAGGGTTCGCCGTCGATCACGAAGTACGGCGAACCGAATACGCCGCGCGCAATCGCCGCCTCGACTTCGATTTTGAGTTTGTCCTTGACCGCCTCGTTGCCGAGGGCGGCCAGTACTTCGTCGCGTTTTAACCCCGTGCTGGCCGCCACATCAGCGGTGATTTCCGGGCTTGAGATATCGCGGTCGTCGACGAAGTAGGCGCGATAGAGCGCGCGGGCGAGATCGTGCGCGAGTGCGGGGTCGCGTTCGTTCACCCAGTAGAAGGCGCGCGACGGCGCCTGGCCGGCAATTGGAAATTTCGACGGGTGTTTGTAGGGCAGGCCGTGAAAGCGCGCCGAACGCGGGATGTCGCGTAACGAGTAATCGCCTTTCAGCGGCAGTGTCGGCAGGGGTTTCGCGCCCGTGACTTTGAATACCGCGCCCAGCAGCACCGGTTTCCAGTTCACCGTGCGCCCGTATTTTGCTGCGAGCTCGTCGATTTTCATCGCCGCGATGTAACCGTACGGCGACGAGTAATCGAAATAAAAATCGATCGGGTTTCCCATGCATGCTCCTTTTCGGCTAAATGCGTTCGATGGCGATGGCGGTGGCTTCGCCGCCGCCGATGCAGAGCGCGGCGATGCCGCGGCGCAGATTGTATTTTTCCAGGGCGGCCAGCAGCGTCACCATGATGCGCGCGCCGCTGGCGCCGATCGGATGGCCGAGCGCGCAGGCGCCGCCGTGCACGTTGACCTTGTCGTGCGGCAGATCGAGGTCGTGCATGGCCGCCATCGTGACGACGGCGAAGGCCTCGTTGATTTCGAAAAGATCGACATCGTTGCCGTTCCAGCCGCTTTGCGCGAACAATTTTTTCATCGCGCCGACCGGCGCGGTGGTGAACCAGCCCGGCTCCTGCGCGTGGGTGGTGTGGGCGACGATGTGCGCGCGCGGCGCGAGGCCGCGCCGCTTTGCTTCTGACAGCCGCATCAGTACCAGCGCGGCGGCGCCGTCGGAAATCGAACTCGAATTCGCCGCGGTGACCGTGCCGTTCTTGCGGAACACCGGTTTCAGTTGCGGGATCTTGTCGAGGTTGGCCTTGAGCGGCTGCTCGTCCTGTGCAATCGTTGTTGCGGCGCCGCGGCCGCTGAGAGTGACCGCGGCGATTTCGGCAGTAAACGCGCCGGATTGTATGGCCTGCTGTGCGCGTTTGAGCGAGGTGATGGCGAACGCGTCCTGCGCTTCGCGCGAGAACTGGTACTTGCTTGCGGTGTCTTCGGCAAATGTGCCCATCAAACGGCCGCCACCCTTGTCGTCGCGCTGATAGGCGTCTTCGAGCCCGTCGAGAAACAGGTGGTCTTTGATTTCGCCGTGGCCGAGGCGCAGACCCGCGCGCGCTTTCGCTAGCAGGTAGGGCGCATTGCTCATCGACTCCATGCCACCGGCGACCATGATCTTGTTGCCGCCGGCGAGCAGCAGGTCGTGCGCGAGCATCGCCGCTTTCATGCCAGAGCCGCACATTTTGTTGATGGTGGTGCAGCCGACGCTGAGCGGCAGACCGGCGCCAAGCGCGGCCTGACGCGCTGGTGCCTGGCCTTGTCCAGCCGACAGCACGTTACCCATGATGACTTCATCGACGGCAGAAAATTCGATGCCGGCGCGTTCGATCGCCGCCTTGATGGCGACGGCGCCCAGCGTTGCTGCGGTCAGATTTTTGAAATCGCCCTGAAAACCACCCATTGGCGTGCGCGCCGTGCCGACGATGACGACCGGATCATCCTGCATGCTTACTCCCGTGCGAATGAATTTCAAACAATAGCCAATGTAGCCAGAAAGCCGCCAGAATAGTCCAAAATTTGATGATTATTAAATTACGTTAACGTAAAGGTAATTATGTTTTGCGCAGCATCATTCAGACCCATCCCGGATTTTTTTGCCTGCATCGGCCGCCAACTGCTTGCGACACTGGTTCTCGAAAAAAGTGATTTCGTTGAGCATCACGGCAAGATCTTCGCTACGCTGTTCAAGTTGAGCGCGATGGCGCCCGAGTTTGCCGAGCAGTGCTTCGAGTTGTGCGCGTTCGTCGCGCGCGTTGTCGTAGAGGTCGAACAACTCGCGGATCTCCGCGAGGCTGAAGCCCAGGCGCTTGCCGCGCAGGGCAAGTTTGAGGCGCACGCGGTCACGGCTGCTGAACAGTCGATTGTTGCCATCGCGCGCCGGATTGAGCAGCCCTTCGTCTTCATAATGGCGGATCGCGCGCGTGGTGAGGCCGAACTCTTTTGCCAAATCGGTAATCGTGTATACTGTCATTGTGCGTTGCAATATATTGGTCTGATATGTAGCCTTAGCCGAAATTGATATTACGTTAACGTTAACGTTATGTCTACTGATTGATCGTCAAGCTTGATCTGCTGAAAAACGGAGATTCAAAGTGACCGAATCGCAAACGAAGCCCGCCTTTGATCCGGCCGAACTCGCCAAGGCCTATGCCGAGATCGCCCAACGCAGCAGCCAGATCGTCAGCCGTTACATGGCCAGCCATCAAGGCAAGGGCGCGCCGGCTTTCAAAGACGAACTTGGCGTTGCCCAGGCGTTTTATGACATGGCGGGCAAGCTGTTCTCCGATCCGGCGAAACTGGCCGAAATGCACGTCAAGATGTGGCAGGACTATACGTCGCTATGGCACAACACCATGCTGCGCTTCTGGGGCCTCGACGCGCAGGCGGTCATTGCGCCGGCCAAAGGCGATCGCCGCTTCAAGCATGACGACTGGGAACAGAATTTTCTTTTCGATTACATCAAACAGTCGTATCTGATTGCGTCGCGCAACCTGCACCAGATGGTCGGCAGTGTCGAGGGGCTCGACGAGGCGGCTTCGAAGAAAGTTGATTTCTACACGCGCCAGTACATCGATGCGCTGTCGCCGAGCAATTTTCTGGCGACCAACCCGGAGGTGTTGCGCGAAACACTGAGCACGCACGGGCAGAATCTGGTCAAGGGCCTGAACAATCTGCTCGACGACATGGAGTCCGGCAACGGCCAGCAGCTGCGCGTGAAGATGAGCGACCCATCGGCGTTCGCGGTCGGCCGCAATCTCGCCACCACGCCGGGCAAGGTGGTTTATCAAAACGAGTTGATGCAGTTGATCCAGTATTCGCCGTCCACCCCCGAGGTCTGGCGCCGCCCGCTGCTGATCATTCCGCCGTGGATCAACAAGTTCTACATCCTCGACATGCGCGAGAACAATTCGTTCGTGCGCTGGGCGGTAGCGCAGGGGCATACCGTGTTCATGGTGTCGTGGGTGAATCCGGACACCGAGCATGCGCGTTGCACCTTCGACGATTACATGAAGAACGGGCCGCTCGCCGCGCTCGCCGCGATCGAACGGGCCACCGGCGAGAAATCCGTCAACGCGATCGGCTTTTGCCTCGGCGGCACGCTGCTGGCCAGCACACTCGGCTATCTCGCTGCCAAAAAAGACAAACGTATTGCGAGCGCAACCTTCTTTGCCACCATGATCGACTTCGCCGAACCGGGCGAACTCGAGGTCTTCATCGACGAACAGCAGGTTGCGAACCTCGAGAAAAAAATGGAGGAGCGCGGCTACCTTGAGGGCAGCGAGATGGCGCATACCTTCAACATGTTGCGCGCCAACGACCTGATCTGGTCGTTCGTCGTCAACAACTATCTGCTCGGCAAATCGCCGTTTCCGTTCGATCTGCTCTACTGGAATTCGGACTCCACACGCATGCCAGCGGCCATGCACAGCTTCTATCTGCGCAACATGTATTTGCGCAATGTCCTGTGCGAGCCCGGCGGTATCACGCTCGACGGCGTGGCAATTGATATCACCAAGGTAAAAACACCGGCCTACTTCATCTCGACGATTGAAGACCATATCGCGCCGTGGAAATCGACCTACGCCGGCGCCCAATTGTTTGCCGGCGAGACACGCTTCGTGCTCGGCGGCTCCGGCCACATTGCCGGCATCATCAATCCGCCGGTGGCGAACAAATATTGTTACTGGACGCGAGACAAACTCGCCGATACGCCGCAGGACTGGTTCGACGGCGCGGACCAGCAACCCGGTTCGTGGTGGACCGACTGGGCGCAATGGGCGCAAACGCGCGCACTGGAAAAAATCCCGGCGCGCGAAGCGGGGACCGGCAAGCTGCCGGCGATCGAGGATGCGCCGGGTTCTTACGTAAAGGTTAAACTCGCCGCTGGTTAACCCGTTCGCTTTATTTGCCCGCCATGCAGATCAAAGACCATAGTTTTCTGATTCCCGGCGGCGCATCGGGTCTAGGCGCGGCAACGGCACGGCAACTGGTTGACGGCGGCGGCAGGGTGGTGCTCGCCGATCTCAATGCCGCGGCGGGTGAGGCATTTGCAAAAAGTCTCGGCACGAGCGCGCGCTTTGTCGAAACCGATGTGACCAATGAAGCGCAGGTGCAGCGCGCCGTCGATACGGCGGTCAAGACCTTCGGCGCATTGCACGGCCTCATTAATTGCGCCGGCGTGGCGCCGGCCGAACGCGTGCTCGGCCGCAACGGCCCGCACGCACTCGACGCGTTCAGCCGTATTATCAACATCAACCTAGTCGGCAGTTTCAACGTGCTGCGCCTTACTGCGCAGGCGATGACCGCCAACGCGCCCAATGCCGACGGCGAGCGCGGCATCATCATCAATACCGCCTCGGTCGCCGCCTTCGAAGGCCAGATCGGCCAGGCCGCCTACAGTGCATCGAAAGCCGGCGTCGCCGCGATGGCGCTGCCGATTGCGCGCGAACTGACGCGCGTCGGCATCCGCGTCATGACGATCGCGCCGGGCATCTTCGACACGCCGATGCTGGCCGCAATGCCGGAGGATGTGCGCGCCTCGCTCGGCGCGCAGGTGCCGTTTCCGTCGCGTCTCGGCAAGCCCGAGGAATACGCGCGGCTCGCCGTCTTCATCATCGAGAACCCCATGCTTAATGCGGAAACGATCCGTCTCGACGGCGCGATCCGCATGGCGGCGAAGTAAGCCGAACCAGGAGGACGTCATGACCTATCAGAACATCACTCTCGAACACGCTGAACCCGGCATTTATGTGCTGACCGTCAATCGCCCGCAGGCGCTCAATGCGCTGAACGCGGTGATGCTCGACGAAATCGTCCACGCATGCGGTCGCGTTGCCGCCGACGGTGCCGCACGCGCCCTGCTGATGACCGGTGCGGGAGAAAAAGCATTTGTCGCCGGCGCTGATATCGCGGCGATGAAACCGATGAATGCGCAGCAGGCCTTTGCTTTTTCAGAAGCCGGGCAGCACGCCGCACGCGTCATCGAAGAACTGCCGGTGCCGGCGATCGCGCTGGTCAACGGTTATGCGCTGGGCGGCGGTTGTGAACTGGCGCTCGCCTGCGACTGGATGATCGCGTCCGAACGCGCCGTGTTCGGCCAGCCCGAAGTGAATCTCGGCATTCCGCCGGGCTTTGGCGGCACGCAACGTCTGGCGCGTCGCGTCGGTCGCGCGCTGGCGATGGAACTCGTCACGACGGGCCGGCAGATCAAGGCCGACGAGGCGTTGCGCATCGGTCTGGTCAATCAAATGGTCGCTGCCGATGCGCTGATGAACACCGGCCTCGCCCAGGCGCGTCTGATTGCGGCGAAAGCGCCGCTTGCGGTGCGCGCCTGCAAGCAGGCAGTGCGGCGTGGCCTCGATATGGATCTCGCCAATGCCTGTGCGCTGGAAACGAGCTTGTTCGCATTGACCTTCGGTAGCGCCGACCGCCTTGAGGGTATGACCGCGTTTCTGGAAAAACGCGCGGCGCAATTCAAGGGCGCGTAATGCCACGCCGTTGAGTCGGGTTTGGCGCCGGCGTTGCGCCCGTTCGGCGCCTTCAATGCAATGATATAATGGTAAAAAACCGCGCGGCGCCAAAAGCGCCAATGCCGGCCCAGGGGTGTCTTACCAACCAGACACCGACAACCCCAAAAAGGTAGAACTATGGATATGCAGGATATTCCTGACGTCGATCCTCAGGAAACCCAGGAATGGCTGGACGCCCTCGATTCGGTCATTCGTCAGGAAGGCGCGGAACGCGCGCAATATTTGCTCGAACAACTGGTTGAGAAGGCGCGGCGCAATGGCGCCTATCTGCCGTTTTCGGCCAACACCGCTTACTGCAACACGATCCTGGCCGGCCAGGAAGAGCGTTCGCCCGGCGACCATGAAATCGAAAACCGCATTCGCGCCTATGTGCGCTGGAACGCGATGGCGATGGTGGTGCGCGCCAACAAACACACCAACGTCGGCGGTCACATCGCCAGCTTTGCGTCGGCCGCGACCTTGTACGACGTCGGCTACAACCATTTCTGGCGCGCGCCAAGCGACAATTTCGGCGGCGACATGGTGTTCGTACAGGGCCACTCGGCACCCGGCGTGTATGCGCGCGCGTTTTTGCTCGGCCGCCTGACGCAAGAACAGATGGACAACTTCCGTCAGGAAGTCGATGGCAAGGGCCTGTCGTCGTATCCGCATCCGTGGCTGATGCCGGACTTCTGGCAGTTCCCGACAGTGTCGATGGGCCTCGGCCCCTTGATGGCGATTTATCAGGCGCGCTTCATGCGTTATTTGCGCGACCGCGAAATCATCCAGCCGCAGGGTCGCAAGGTCTGGGCCTTCATGGGCGACGGCGAAATGGACGAGCCCGAATCGCTCGGCGCAATTTCGCTGGCGGGTCGCGAAAAACTCGACAACCTCGTTTTCGTCATCAATTGCAATCTGCAGCGCCTCGACGGCCCGGTACGCGGCAACAGCAAGATCATCCAGGAACTTGAAGCCAATTTCCGCGGCGCCGGCTGGAACGTGATCAAGGTGATCTGGGGCGGCTACTGGGATTCGCTGTTTGCGCGCGACACCAAGGGTCTGCTGCTCAAACGCCTCAACGAATGCGTCGACGGCGAGTTCCAGACCTTCAAGTCGAAGGACGGCGCCTACGTGCGCAAACATTTCTTCGGCAAATATCCGGAACTGCTCGAACTGGTGTCGACTATGTCGGACGACGATATCTGGCGCCTGAATCGCGGCGGTCACGACCCGCACAAGGTCTACGCGGCCTATGCGGCGGCGGTCAAGCACAGCGGGCAACCGACGGTAATTCTCGCCAAGACCATCAAGGGTTACGGCATGGGCGAGGCCGGTGAATCGCAGAACATCACCCATCAGCAGAAGAAGATGGGCACCGAGTCGATAAAGACCTTCCGCGACCGCTTCGATATTCCGGTGCCCGATGAAAAGCTTGAGGAGGTGCCGTATCTGACGTTCGAGGAAGGTTCACCCGAGCTGACTTATATGCGTGACCACCGCGCCGCGCTCGGCGGTTATCTGCCGGCGCGCCGCCAGAAGGCCGCGCCGCTCGAAGTGCCGCCGCTGTCGGCCTTCGATGCGCTGCTCAAGGCGTCGGGTGCAGGTCGCGAAATGTCGACGACGATGGCCTTCGTGCGCATACTCACCACGCTGGTGCGCGACAAGAAAATCGGCAAATTCGTCGTGCCTATTGTGCCCGACGAATCCAGAACGTTCGGGATGGAAGGCATGTTCCGCCAGCTCGGCATTTATTCGCACGTCGGCCAGCTTTATACGCCGCAGGATTCCGAGCAGCTGATGTTCTACAAGGAAGACAAGAAGGGCCAGATCCTCGAAGAAGGCATCAACGAGGCCGGCGCCATGTCGTCATGGATTGCCGCCGCGACTTCGTACAGCACGCACGGCATTCCGATGATTCCGTTCTACATCTATTACTCGATGTTCGGCTTCCAGCGCATCGGTGATCTGGCGTGGGCGGCGGGCGATATGCGCGCGCGCGGCTTCCTGTTGGGCGGCACCGCCGGCCGCACCACCATCAACGGCGAAGGCCTGCAGCACGAAGACGGCCACAGCCATCTGCAGGCGGCGACCATTCCGAACTGCGTGTCCTACGATCCGACCTACGCCTACGAACTCGCCGTCATCATCCAGGACGGCATGCGCCGCATGTATCAGGTGCAGGAAGACGTTTATTACTACATTACGGTAATGAATGAAAACTACGAGCATCCGGCGATGCCCGAGGGCGCCGAAGCCGGCATTCTCAAGGGCATGTATCTGCTGCGCGAAGGCAAGGGCAAAAAAGGCGCGCCCAAGGTGCAGCTGCTCGGCAGCGGCACGATCCTGCGCGAAGTCATCGCCGGTGCCGACCTGCTGGAAAAGGAATACGGCGTCTCGGCCGATATCTGGAGCGTGACCAGTTTCAACGAACTGCGCCGCGACGGTCTCGACGTGCAGCGCTGGAACATGCTGCATCCGGAAAAGCCGCCGCGCCTCGCGCACATCGAAGAATGCCTGAAAGACCGCAACGGGCCGGTGATCGCCGCCACCGATTACATGAAGCTGTTTGCCGACCAGGTGCGCGGCTTTATTCCGGGGCGTAAATTTCTCGCGCTCGGCACCGACGGCTTCGGCCGCTCGGACACGCGCGAAAAACTGCGCGGCTTTTTTGAAGTCAACCGCCATTACGTCGCCGTCGCCGCGCTCAAATCGCTGGCCGACGAGGAACTGGTGCCGCAATCGACCGTTGCCGCAGCGATCAGCAAATACGGCATCAATCCCGAGAAGCCGAACCCGACCACGGTATAGCGCAGATGAGCCTCGTAGAAATCAAAGTCCCCGACATCGGCGACTACAAAAACATTCCGGTGATCGAAATACTGGTCGCGCCCGGTGATAGCGTGACGGCCGAAGATCCGCTGATGACGCTGGAGTCCGACAAGGCGACGATGGAAGTGCCGGCGCCGGTGTCCGGCGTGGTCAAAGAATTGAAGGTGAAGATCGGCGACAAGGTCTCGCAAGGCGTGCTGGTGATGACGCTCGAAGCCAGTGCCGCAGAAGCTGCGCCGGCGAAAGAAATCGCGAAGCCGGCCCCCGCGCCCGTTGCGGCTGCGCCGGCCAAACCGGCGGCCCCCAAAGTTGCTGCTCCCGTTGCGCCACGCAGTGCGGCTACGCCGCCGCAGATGCCGGTCATTGACGACGCGGCAGCGCGCATGGCACATGCCGGCCCGTCGGTGCGACGCTTCGCACGCGAACTCGGTGTCGATGTGTCGAAGGTGACGGGTAGCGGGCC